>JBHIBY010000024.1:0-35779 GCA_046759305.1 Anaerolineales bacterium | reverse complement strand
CCACCCCACTGCCCACCGGCTGGCAATGCACCACCCAGTCCTGCCTCCACACCTCCCCGGGCACCTGCTCATACCAATTCGTCATCCTCAGACCCTCACGAAACTTCGCTCGAAACAGGATACCCAGCGGCTTCACTGGCAGGAAGAAGGACTTCCCGCTGGGCACCCACGAGCGTCCATCCTCCGCCAGCTCTACCAATCCAGGTGATCCATCACCTGGTTGATGGTCTTAGCGGCACGCTCCTCTCCGTCCCGAGTCAGATGGGTGTAGATCGAGGTGCTGCTCAGCGAGGCGTGCCCCAAGTAGCCCTGGATTTGCCGCAGGTTGACCCCTGCCTCTAAGAGGTGCGTCGCGTACGAATGCCGCAGCGTATGCACGGTCACATGCTTCTGGATGCCGCTCGAATTGCTGGCGGCCCGCAAGGCCTTCTGCACGCTGCTGGCGGAGATAGGCCTGGAAGCCTCTGACAGGACCGACACTCGTGGCTGCGAGGCGGGAAACAGCCAGCGGGGATGCCAGTGGCTGGCCCAGTACTGCCGCAGCAGGGTCAGGGTGCGATCGGGCAGCGGCACGTAGCGATCTTTGGCGCGTTTCCCATTGCGCACGTGAATCAGCATGCGCTCGCCGTCCAGGTCGGGGACCCGCAACCCCACCCCCTCGCGCAATCGCAGCCCGCAGGCGTAGATGGTGCTGAGGCAGACGTAGTGCCGGAAGCTGCGCAGGCAGCCCAGCACCCGCTGCACTTCCTCCAGGCTCAGCACCACCGGCAGCTTTCGCTCCTTGGGTGGGCGCACCAATTCGAAGGTGGTCCACTCCCTCTGCAGCGTTTGCTCGAAGAAAAACTTGATCCCGCACAGCGCTTGCGTGCAGGTGCTGCGGGACACTCGCTTCTCGTTCTTGAGATAGAGGAAGTACTGCCGCAGCTCTTCCTCCGTGATCTCCTCCGGCGACTTGCCGCAGTGCTCGGCCAACTGACGAACCGCCCGCAGATACGCCTCCTGAGTCCCCGCGGCCAAACCCCGCAACTGCATGTCCTCGATCATGCGCTTCCTTAAATCAGTCATGGCTACACCTCCTGCAAACATAGGGTCTGCAGGGAGGATAGCTACCGATCGGCTAGGATTGACAGAAAGCTGGAGAGGGTCCTACGAAGAGGAGGATCTGCGCGAAGCGCTTAGTTCAACGTCGAGATTACGCGGATTCCGTAACCTCTAATCTGACATTGGCTCAACTCTCCCCTAGACGAAACCCTTGAAGAACTATGTATGGAACCCCCATAACCTCAGGTAGAGAGGTCCTGACAGATCGAATTTCCTTTACCGTTTTGCTTTGTAGACGGGTGCTTCTTGCGAACCTACCGGTGAAGCCCAAAGCAGGTGTTTGCTCAGCGTGAAGGATTTAAGAATTGGCATTCTAAAGTAGGCTCACTCAGTAGATCCGACTGAATATGACTGCTCCGGCGAAGTTAAGATAGGAATTATGGAAAGTACAGTGGCGGAAGGGTCCCGTTCACACTCTTCCATATTGCCATTATTCCGAAGGATGGCTTCCTTACGGTACGCGCCAGCCGTTTGCCAAGCTTGACGGAGTGATCATCTAGGCAACATTCTCCCGTACCTCGTGTAATGGCGGTGATCAAGCCCTTTCAGAACAACGCCGAAACTTTTAGACTCCTGCGTCGTATAATGTCAAGCTTGCTATGCAAAATCCTGCTTCGCGACCCCCGGTCGGTGCTGTACTGGCACTGGCAGTGCTGGCAGCTTCATTTTCCTCCATCTTCATTCGATTTGCGCAAGCCGAAGCATCATCGTTAGTCATCTCCGCCTACCGGCTCGCGCTCGCAACTCTTTTGCTCTCACCGATCCTATTATTCCGGTATCGAGGTGAGATTCGATCTCTATCGCGCGTCGATACCCGTCTCTCAATAATTGCAGGCATTTTCCTGGCACTTCATTTTGCTACCTGGATCTCGTCCCTTGAATACACAAGCGTTGCCAGCTCTGTCGTGCTTGTCCAAACCGCGCCTCTGATGGTCGCCGCTCTCTCCCCTCTGCTGCTCAAGGAACGGATCAGCCGCTATCTCTTGATTGGCATACTGATCGCTACTTTAGGCAGCCTGATTGTGGGAATAAGTGATGCATGCGGAGCTGCTGAATGTTTACCTCTTGGTGAGATCTTCCAAGGAACTGCTATCCTTGGCGATCTCTTGGCTCTGGCTGGAGCAGCCGCGGGAGCAGGCTATGTGATCGTCGGCCGCAGGGTAAGACGGACAGTATCTCTGTTTCCCTACATCGGAATCGCATACGGCGCAGCCGCAATTGTGCTCATTGTTGCGGCCTTCTTCGAGGATGCTCCCCTGTTTGGTTTCGAACCCTCGACTTACCTTTGGCTCGTACTGCTTGCTGTGTTTCCGCAGCTGATTGCCCACACCTCATATAATTGGGCACTAGGCTACGCAGCTGCAGCTATTGTGTCGCTTGTACTGCTGGCGGAGCCGGTTGCGTCGAGCGTATTAGCGTTGGTCTTTCTTGATGAAACTCCGACGACATTAAGACTGGCCGGAGGAATCTTAATCTTGGCCGGCATAGGCCTGGGATCGTATCGAACAGACTCGACCCCTATAGAATCCTGAGGGAGGATCACAATGCAAATTCGCTGCTACCGCTGTGGGTGGAGTTTCGCAATAAAGCAGGAGGAGGCCGCCTTTGCGCTTGAGGCGCTGGAGGAGACCGGCGGCTCCCACTACGATTCAAACTGCCCGCGCTGCCGGCATTCCAATCGAGTCTCGCTGGAACAGCTGCGAAAAGCCGTTCCGCGTGCCGCCAACCAATCAGAATCAGCTAAGACTCCGGAGGCGGAAACAGTTGGCGCCGAGGAAGAGCTGGCTCCTGATGAAGAGCCCCAAGAAGCAGAGGCCGGCTCGACTGAACCTGAACGTTCCGGATAACGTCAGGCGATACCGGCTGTTGACGGGGACCTTACCCACGAGCGTGCTGTGGCGGCGAGTAGCCCACCGATTGTCACCGTCGCCGCAGCTACCACGAAGACCGCGCCAAATCCCAACTGATCAGCCAGGACTCCACTGACAAGAACTCCGATGGTGCCACTGGCAAATGTGAAACCTAGGACCGCTCCGGAAGCCGCTCCTGCATAACTAGGCATCAATCCCTGCGCATGAACCACAATCGGACTATGGGATATTCCTATCAATCCGCCAGCAAGGAAGATTAGCAGGTAGCCCCAGGCACTTGCGCCGAGCGTCACTAAGAGCAACAGCGGGATCCCAGCCAGGATCAACGTGCGACTGACGAGCGTACGCTTGTCCATTCGATCCGCAAGCCAGCCGCCGGCAACGCCCCCCAGGGCAGAGCCGCTCATGTACAGCGCGGCGAATATTCCAAAAACAGCCGGGCTTGATCCGAGATCACTGTAGTACTTCGGGATAAATGCAATCATTGTCATCGTCGACCATGATCGCAAGGTGATCACTAGCGCGAAGGGAATAAACTCTCGCCAATCACCTGCCTTGGAAAGAGCGTCGCTTACCGATGCGGAGTGGCGGCCTCCTTTTGGTATTTTGATTCCGGCATAGATCCCAACTGGAACGACCAAGATCAGCAGCACGATCAATCCAGAAACCCCGCGCAACTCCACAATTACTCCCCCCAGCGCGGGCCCAATCGCCAATCCCATTTGACCGAACAGGAAAAACAAGGAAGCTGCGAAAGCCACCTGGGTGGTGAAGTGGTGCTTGGCTCGATCCGTTGCTTCAGCCGTGCCGGCAGGATGGAAGGCGGCGGAACCCAGTGCCGTAAGGACGAGCAGAACCAGAGCCACACGGCCTGGGATCAGCACCGCCAGGCCGAAGCTGAGCGCCATCCAAAGTATTCCTATCGTCGCCACCCATCGTGCACCGATCCTATCGGCCAGGAGGCCAAATAATGGCTGAAGCAGTGATCCGAGCAGCGTATATGCCACGCTCAGGATCCCGATTAATACGTTAGTAAGGCCAAGAGGGCCGCTCCAGGCTGCAAGGATCAAGGCTCTCTGGCCATTGATCAGGTCCACCATAAAATGGCCAGCAGCAGTGGCCCGAAACGGACGATCGTTAAACAGACTCACCGATACAGATCCTGCTCCGCGATGTAGTCAGCAACGGTTCGAGAGACAAGGTACCGGTACGGATCTCCTGACGCAACACGTTGTCGAATATCGCGGGATGCCACATCCACAAGAGGAACATCGAGGAAATGGACTTTGTCGGCGAGTCCGGCAAGCTGTGATTCCAACAATTCAAGATCAGCCTCGACATCAGGCCGATTCAGCACCACCATCGAATCACTCAGTTCGATGAACCGCTCTGGTGAATGCCAGGTGGGCAGATCTCGAAGCGAATCCTTTCCCATAATGTAAGCGCGCTCGTCGCTGGGGCGTTCCTCAGCCAGCTTTGCCAAGGTGTCCACCGCATAGTGTGGGCCGGGACGGTCAACCTCGAGGCGTGACATTCGGAAAATCGGATCGCTCGAGATGGCGAGTTCAACCATCCTAATACGGTGCTCGACAGGCGCGATGGGACGATCTGGTTTGTGAGGGGGCTCGCCGGTAACAACCCAGAGCACCTCGATCAGGTTCAATTCCGCGCGCGCCTCGTCTGCTAGGACAAGATGGCCAATATGGGGTGGATCGAATGTGCCCCCAAACACTCCGATCACTCTTCCCACTCCATTTCATGCTCTCCTATATGAACGGTATCTCCAGCTTTGACACCGGCTTCTCGCAATCCCTCATTCACGCCGATGCGAACCAGCAAGCGCTGAAACCGGCGTACGGCCTCCTCATACTCCCAGTAGGTCATGGCTGCCGCACGCTCGATCCCCTGGCCTGACACGCGCCAAGAACCGTCCTGCGTACGTCCGATATTGAATTCCAAACCATCAGGTTCTGGACGGTAAACTGGCAGCACCTCTTCTTCGCCTATGTTCGGGCTCTCAGCCTGTGCGAAACGACTCGCCTCTAACAGTATTGGCTGAATACCTGTGTGCGCCAGAGCCGAGACTGGATACGGTGTCACTCCCATGGCTTGAAATTTGGCGGAGAGCGCGTCCCAGCTATCTTTGACGTCGGGAAGGTCCTGTTTGTTGATCGCCACCACTTGTGGTTTGTTTGCGAGCTCTTCGTCGAAGAACGCGAGCTCAGAATTTATCTGCGAATAATCAGCAATGGGGTCCTCAGCCGCTCCGTCCACCAAATGGATCAGGGCGCGCGTGCGTGAAATGTGTCGTAAGAATCCGACCCCCAGGCCGGCACCTGTATGGGCGCCTTCAATCAGCCCAGGAATGTCTGCCAGAATCAGGATGAGCTCGTCATCAAGTTCAGCCACACCAAGATGGGGTTCGAGTGTCGTGAATGGATACTCCGCGATCTTTGGCCTGGCGCGCGTCACGGCTGCCAGAAGGGTGGATTTTCCGGCGTTGGGGACACCTACAATCCCAATGTCGGCCAGCAGGCGCAGTTCCAGGCTGAGCCACAGCTCTTCGCCTGGCTCGCCCTTTTCTGCCATTCTGGGGGCTTGGTTTCGTGAGGTCGCATAGCGGGCGTTCCCCTTGCCACCCCGCCCACCCTTGCATACCACTAATTGATCGTTTGAACTTATGAGTTCGCCTATGATTTCGCCTGTCTCGTCCTTCATGACAATCGTTCCGGGTGGCACAGGTATGTGAAGGTCGTCGGCGCTTTTGCCGTGGCGGTTATTCGGGCCGCCTCTCCCACCCGCGTTTGCTTTGAAGTGCCGCTTTCGCCGGAACCGGGACAACGTGCTGAGCTCTTCGGCCACAATGAGGACCACACCACCGCCCCTTCCACCATCTCCGCCATCCGGGCCGCCTCGGGGAACGTATTTCTCTCTTCGAAAATGGACGATTCCATCACCTCCGCTGCCGGAGGCGACGAATATCCGTGTCTCGTCTAGGAACATGTTGTATGGACCAATCGTACAGGACTACGGTTTGGCCAAACCGTGAGAAGGAACGAGCCCGAAGGATTATACTCACCCACCGGATTACCCAGCGCTTGCGGTGGCCCGATTGTTCCAGTTTGCACTTGTTGTGGGGCTATGATAGATTTGTCGCGCCGCTTCTTCCGTAAAAGGTTGCGATGCGATCCTCCCCCGTTCCAGACATCGTTGTGGCCCGCCTGCCACTTTACCTCAGGGCCCTGACCCAAATGCAAGCCGAAGGGAAGGAAATTACCTCCTCCCAAGAGCTGGGGGAGCGGCTCGGCATTTCCTCTGCACAGATCCGTAAGGATCTCTCGCAATTTGGAGAATTCGGTAAGCAAGGAACCGGCTATAACATCGGATACCTGAGCGATCAGTTGAAGGCGATATTGAAGCTTGATCGTGTTTGGGAAGTGGTGCTTGTGGGGGTCGGCAACCTAGGTAAAGCGGTCGCCAATTACGGCGGCTTCTTGGATCGCGGATTCAGGATACGCTCGATTTTTGACAACGATCCCAAGAAGATCGGGAAATCTGTCGGCGAATTCACCATCCAGGATGCGGCCGATCTGGATAAAGAGATTCGGGCTGCTGAGATAAAGGTTGCCATGCTCGCTGTCCCATCGGTCGAGGCTCAGAAAGCCGCCGATCGCTTGGTGGAGTCGGGAATTCGCGCCATCTTGTGCTACGCTCCGACTTCGATCACTGTGCCCTCCTCTGTACGCGTGCAATACATCGACCCCCTGCTACACTTGCAGCATATGACCTACCACGTTCTATAGTTCACCCCAATAAACAGAAAAAGCGACCTATCGGTCGCTCCAGACTACCTCAGCTCCGCTTACTGCGCTTTGAGCTCTACGCTTTCATTCTATTAGCCCCCCACGAAATTATGCTTTGACCCTTCACCACTTCATCTTACCCAGCCCCTTTGAAATTTCGGTATGGCCCTCCTCCACCTCATCTCGCCTAGCCCCCTGGGATATCACGATTTGGCCCGTCTCCGCTCACGATGGCTATGCGCAATGAGTTGCGTACTCGCTCGCAATCAAACGGTAGGTAGATTCCTGCGGAGGCGCTCCAACATGCTCAACCCCCTGTTCGACCCGATTGCGATCGAATCCACAGGTTCCTCTGCCAGGTAAGCGGGGACACCGGTCTCGCGCGTCAGCCATTTGTCGATCCCTGTAAGCAGAGATCCGCCCCCACAAACCACCATGCCTCGGTCGATGATGTCTGAGGCCAACTCGGGCGGGGTGCGCTCTAGCACGCTCTTAATGGCTGCCAACTCAAGTATCAATGTCTCTTGTAATGCTTCCACGACCTCGTTTGTGGAGAGCGTGATCGGGCGGGGCAGCCCTGTGACCTGATCCTGGCCCTGGATCTCCATAGTCCGTTCTTCGTCTTGAGGAACAGCTGCCCCGATGCGAATCTTTGCCTCTTCTGCAGTGCGCGAACTAATCACCAGCCCATATTTCTTGCGCACATAAGTGGCAATAGCATCGTCCATCTTGACTCCACCGATGCGTACTGAATCGGCCACAACGATGCCGCTCATCGCTAGCACAGCAGCCTGCGTGACTCCACCGCCCAGGATCACTACCAGATTTCCCGATGGCGTGGCGATCGGCAGACCGACACCGATAGCGGCAGCGAGCGGTTCCTGAATCAGATGCACCTCTCGGCTTCCGGCTTGTAGCGCAGCTTCATGCACGGCTCGAGATTCCACGCTGGTGACACCGTAGGGGACGGTGATCATGGCGCGCGGTTTGAACAGCCGCGCAGGTCCGCACACTTTCTCGACGAAGATGCGTAGCATTCGCATCGTGACCTCGAAATCGGCGATCACTCCTTCTCTCATCGGTCGCATGACCTCGATGATCTCCGGAACGCGGCCATCCATTTCGCGCGCTGCCTGGCCGACCTCAACAATCTTAAGCTCCTCGATATCGACGGCCACCATCGTAGGTTCGTGTAATACGATCTCACCCCCGTCGCTGACGAGGGTGTTTACGGTGCCAAGATCGATGCCGAGGTCCTTGCCAAGTAAGGCCATATTGCTACGTCTCGCTACCCCCTTCGATGCGCATGCTTGGTGTCTTGCGTCTGTGCTTTCTGGCGGTTGACAATCTTAGTTCCGACCTTCTCAATGAGGCCTGGATAGCGAGGTACTCATCGGTGTCTGGTGGTGGGCCTTGCTCGAGCAGCTCTTCGGCTCGGCGACGAGCATTCTCCGCTCGCCCTTCATCGATCTCCGCAACATGCTCTCCAGAATCCGCCAACACCACAACCGCATCGGGTTGAACCTCCATAACCCCGCCTGCGACGGCAAAGATCTCTTCCTCATCTCCATGACGGACTATCAGCTCGCCGAAGTCGAGGGTGGTCAGCAACGGAGCATGGTTCGGCAAGATGCCCATCATGCCTTCCGTCCCCGGCGCAACAACCATGTCGACCTCTCCCACAAAGAGCTGGCGATCCTGGGTGACGACTTCGCAGCGCATAGGCACGTTATTTCAAACTTTCGGCTTTCTCCATGACATCATCGATCGATCCGACCAGGTAAAAGGCCTGCTCCGGGAGATCATCATGCTGTCCGTCCAGGATTTCGCGAAATCCACGTATGGATTCCCGCAGCTTCACATATTTTCCTTCTTGTCCGGTGAATTGCTCAGCTACGAACATCGGCTGTGAGAAAAACCTCTCGATCTTGCGAGCCCTGGACACAATGAGTTTGTCATCCTCACTAAGTTCTTCGATCCCGAGTATAGCGATAATGTCCTGAAGGTCTTTATAGCGTTGCAACACCTGTTGAACCTCGCGGGCCACTGCATAGTGCTCTTCCCCAACGATTTGTGGGTCAAGGATGCGCGAGGTCGAAGCCAGGGGATCAACAGCCGGATACAGTCCCTTGTCTGCGATTGCACGTTCCAGAGCGATCGTTGCGTCCAGGTGAGTGAATGTCGCTACGGGTGCCGGATCGGAATAATCGTCCGCAGGAACGTAGACTGCCTGCATTGATGTGATCGATCCGGTTCGAGTGGAGGTGATTCGCTCCTGGAGCTCGCCCATTTCGGTTGCCAGCGTTGGTTGGTAACCCACAGCAGAAGGCATGCGGCCAAGTAGTGCAGAAACCTCCGAACCTGACATACTGAAGCGAAAGATATTGTCGATGAATAGCAGCACATCCCGCCCCTGATCTCGAAAGTATTCAGCCATAGTTAGCGCGGCGAGGCCGACGCGCAGCCGGACACCCGGTGGTTCGTTCATCTGACCATAGACCAACACCGTGTCCTTCAACACCCCCGATTCGATCATCTCACGATACATCTGGGTGCCTTCTCGTGTTCGTTCACCAATACCGGCAAAGACGGAATTACCCTTATGTACAGTGGCGATCGAGCGAATCAACTCCTGAATGATGATGGTCTTCCCCACCCCAGCACCGCCGAAAATGCCCGTTTTGCCACCTTTGGTGAAAGGAGCGATCAAGTCGATGACCTTTAGGCCGGTTTCGAAAACTTCCACCTTTCTAGATTGCTCTTCGAAGGAAGGCGCGAGCCGATGGATGGGGTAGGTCTGCGTAGTGTCAACATCCCCTCTACCGTCGATGGGGCGACCCAGAACGTTGAAGACCCGCCCCAGTGTGGCCTCGCCGACGGGCACACGAATGGGTGCACCAGTGGCCCGTGCCGGTACTCCACGCTGCAGACCATCGGTGGCATCCATGGCCACTGTGCGCACGACGCGATCCCCGAGGTGCCGCTGCACTTCGAGGACGAGTGCCTCATGGCTATCTCGACCTACCTCGACGGCGTCATAAACCTCAGGAAGATCTCCTTGTGGGAACTCGCAGTCCACCACCGCCCCCTGGATTTCGACTACCCGACCGGTCGCTTCTTCCATACCTGCCTCCTACCTGACAAGTCTGCCCAAATTGATCTTCTAATTGATTACGAACTGCCCGCAAGCGCTTCCGCGCCGCCAACAATGTCCAATATATCGCTGGTGACCGCTAGTTGACGTGCCTTGTTGTATTCGAGTGTCAAAACCCCAGAGAGGTCCAGCGCATTTTCGGTTGCGTTCTGCATGGCCACCATGCGCGCCGCGTGCTCACTAGCTAGCGATTCCAGGATCGCCTCAAAGAGCTGTAGCTGAATAAAACGAACCAAAACGAGATCGATCAGCTCGCCCTGACCTGGTTCATAAATGTAGCTGGCCGGCGGAGCACTATCCTGAACCGTAGGATCTTCAACCATTTCGAGCTCCAGCGGGAGAAACTGCTTGATGGTTGGTTGCTGGCGCAACAGATTGATGTAGTCGGTATACACTAGAAATACCCGGTCGAAATCTTCTTTCTGGAATTCCTCGATTGCCAGTTGTCCAATTGCTGACACGTCCATGAATGATGGTTCCGCAGGCAAGTCACTAAATTCCCCTACCAGGTTTCTCCCAAGCCGTATCAGAATATCTCGTCCTTTGCGCCCGATGGAGAGAAAGCTCTCGTCTCTGTTGAAGCGCTCTAGCGCATGCCTTAGAACGTTGGTGTTGTAGGCTCCAGCCAGGCCGCGGTCGCTCGTGATCAGTATCACCAAGGATCGCTGCTCCTGCAGAGAATCGGCGAGCAGTGGATGGACATGCTCCCCTTCAGGGATTGCGGAGAGGTGTTGAAGAATTTCGAGCGCCTTATGTGCGTATGGGCGCGAATTAAGCACGGCTTCCTGAGCTTTTCGCACTCTGCTGGCACTAATCGTCTGTAGGGCGCGCGTGACCTGTGCGATGTTCTTGACGCTGCGGATACGCAGCCGAACTTCTCGAGCGGTTGCCATGTCCTATTCGGACACCCAGCCTCGGTTGAAATTGTCGACAATTTCCTCGAGGCGAGCTTCAGATTCGGGGGAGATCGCTTTCTGTTCCCCGATATCGCGCAGCAGGTCACCATGAGATGATTCAACATGCCGAAGAAGATCGGCTTCCCAATCTCTCACCTGATCGACTGGCACCTCATCGGCATATCCGCGGGTTCCTGCAAAGATCGCTACAACTTCTTCCTCGAGCTCCTGAGGAACGTATTGAGGCTGTTTGAGAATCTCCTGCAGGCGCTGTCCGCGAGCTAATTGGGCCTGCGTAGCTTTATCCAGGTCGGATCCGAATTGAGCGAACGCCGCTACGTCACGGTAGGCCGCCATATCGAGCCGCAATCCACCTGCTACTTGCTTCATAGCCTTCGCCTGAGCATCTCCTCCAACTCTAGAGACCGATAATCCGACGTTGATACCCGGTCGAATTCCTGCATTGAAAAGATCGCTTTCCAGGTAAATCTGCCCGTCGGTGATCGAGATTACGTTGGTAGGGATATAGGCGGATACGTCACCCAGGAGAGTCTCAATAATCGGCAATGCAGTTAGTGAACCGCCCGATCCTGAGATTTTTGCCACCTTGAACTTGGAAGCATCATCCATTGCCTCCAGATCCGTCTCAGCCTCATGCTGCGAGAGGGGTCCGTCGTACACCTTTTCAATGGCGACTTGATCCTCTCCCATTTCGTCTTCCATGTCAGAGGGCAGAATCGCATAGCGGTCTGCCATACGCACTGCTCGTTCGAGCAGGCGGCTATGTAGGTAAAACACATCTCCGGGGTAAGCCTCTCGGCCCGGCGGTCTTCGGAGCAGTAGGGATACCTGTCGGTAGGCCCAGGCGTGTTTTGATAGGTCGTCATAAACGATCAAGGCGTCCTGTCCGTGCCAGGCGAAGAATTCACCGATCGCACACCCACCATAGGGTGCGATGTATTGAAGTGCTGCCGGCTCGTCGGCGGCCGCCACCACTACCACGGTATGCTCCATGGCTCCGAACCGCTCAAGGATCCCCACGGTTCTTGCTATGGCCGCTCGCTTCTGCCCAATAGCCACATAGATACAAATTAAGTCCTTACCGCGCTGATTGATGATCGTGTCGATTGCCAGTGCGGTTTTGCCCGTCTGGCGATCCCCGATGATGAGTTCACGCTGTCCGCGTCCGATCGGAATCATTGAGTCGATGGCTTTGATGCCTGTCTGCACTGGAGTGTCCACATCTTTACGCTCAACGACCCCCGGGGCAATCCGTTCGATCGGCTGGAAGGCTTCGGCCTGGATAGCACCTTTTCCATCGACCGGTTCACCCAGTGCGTTTACGACGCGCCCCACCATCTCTGCCCCGACCGGCACCGAGGCGATCCGACCTGTGGAGTAGACGGTCATACCCTCTTCGATCTCGGAGTACTCGCCCATGATGATGACGCCAACCGAATCGGTTTCAAGATTGAAGGCGATGCCCACGACCCCGTTCTCGAACTGAACAAGTTCCTGCGCAGATACATCTGCAAGACCAGAGACACGCGCAATCCCATCTCCGGCCTCGATGGTTGTTCCTACATCTTTGCGCTCAATTTCAGGCGAGAATTCGTCGACCTGCTTTTGCAGATCAGAGAAGAGGTTCTCAACATATTCAGACATGGCGCCTCCCACGCTGTTCTACCATCTCGACTCCTCTTTGTCCACACTTTCACAAACGAACTTGATGCTTCAGCCCACTTAGGGGAAAAATTGGGGGTCGGGCTGCAGTTCAGAGCACTCAGGAATTGTTTCGCCCTCGTCTTTTTCCTGCACCGAGTTCAACGGAACGTTCATAAGCTGCCCAGATTGCACGTGCCAGCCCGGTCCTGAATCCTGCCTTCTCAAGATAGTAAATCGCTTCCGCAGACGTTCCGCCCGGTGATGTGACCTGATTTCGCAACCTCGCCGGGTGGCTGGCAGAATTTTCGTAGTATTGCAGCGAGCCGCGTATCGTTTCCAGCACAAGCTCTTCAGCGATCCTGCGTGGGAAGCCCATGTGGACGCCGGCATCGATCATAGCCTCCATGAACAGGAATACATACGTAGGACCTGTGCCCGAGAGTGCGGTCGCCATATCCAGGTAGTCCTCTTCTTCTACCTCGATCTCCTTGCCTAGTGCGCCCAGCAAATCCCGCGCGTGATCGCTCTGCTCCTCGGTAACGGTCGGGGTCTTGGTCCATACGGTGATACCGGCGCCGACCTGTCCTGGTGTATTAGGCATAGCGCGCACGACCGCAGGATGATTGAGCCTGTCTGCAATCGTAGAGAGATTGGCACCAGCCACGATTGAAACAACCAGCGCCTGCTCAGGAATCCTGGATTTGAGATCTTCCAGGACTTCATCAAGTGATTGGGGCTTCACTGCAAGCACGACAACCGAAGCGCCAACTACAGCGCTTCGGTTATCGGTGGTCGTTTCGGCGCCGTACTTTTCATGCAAGCGCTCCAGGCGATGCGGTCGAGGTCCGCTCATTCGCAAGCGGCTACCCGGCAGCGCTCCCCTTCCTGTCAGAGAGGCCACCATCGCTTCCGCCATGACACCCGGACCGATAAATGCGATCGGTTGGTCTTTAAACATGAGATTTGTTCATCTCTAACGGTTCCAGTGCAAGGTATCCACAGAAAACCCTAGGGCCTGGCGAAGTATTGCAGCGCCAACTTCACCCTCTCCTCGACCTCACCTGGCGCTTCTGAACCCAAGGAATGCACCGCCGATTGAGCTTCTACCGGACTGTAACCCAGAGCAGTAAGCACCGACACGACTTCATCATCTGCTCCAATCGGAGCCGATTCCGCGGTGGGAGCCAGCGCAATCCGATCTTTCAATTGAAATACGATCCGCTCAGCGGTTTTCTTCCCGATTCCGGGTACACGAATGAAGGCTTCCGGCTGATTATTTGCAACCGCGAGCCGCATGGTGTCTATGGAGAGATTCGATAGCGTCGCGAGTGCCAGCCTCGGTCCTACGCCTGTAACTTTCAAGAGCTCCAGGAAAACTTCGCGTTCTTCCAATGTGTTAAATCCATAGAGGAGCAGCGCGTCTTCCCGTACCACCAGGTGCGTCTCCATGAAGAGCGATCGGCCTACTGGGGGAGCCTTTTCCAACACTGATCTCGTCACGGCCACGTGCAAACCGACACCGCCGACCTCAAGCGTCAGCTCCTGCTCACCAACCGTTTGGAGGATTCCTCGAAGCGATGTGATCATGAACGTCGATCAGCTTGTTTCAAGCTTCTGACAACTTCTGATGGGTGCTCTCGGTGTGAATATGACAGATGGCCACCGCCAGCGCATCTGCTGCGTCATCGGGCCGCGGCCGCTCGTCCAATCCCAGCAGTGTCTTAACCATCTCCTGAACTTGAGGCTTGTCGGCTCCGCCATATCCACAGATGGCTTGTTTTACCGCCACCGGAGCGTACTCGCGTACTTCGAGCTCTGCCTGCGCCAGTGTCAGCATTGCTACGCCCGAGGCTTGACCTACGCTGAGCGCAGTGTTCACATGTTCCCGAACAAATAGTTTCTCCACCGCTGCGCTTTCCGGGCGGTGGAGATTTATAAGCTGCGAAAGCTGAGACGATATTTCAGCCAGCCGCTTGGATTGAGGGAGCTCCGCTGAAGTCTCGATTACGCCGTACTCGACAGCAGTAAGAGACCCATCTTTTTCCTGCTCCACGACCCCATACCCGGTTCGTGCGGTTCCAGGATCGATTCCGATTACAAGCAGGTGTCCTCGCTCCTAGGCGGTTTCCAGAAGCGCAACGGCTTCTTCTGTGACGTCGAGATTAGAGAAAACGCTTTGAACATCGTCGAGGTCTTCAAGATGCTCGATCATCCGCATGACCTGTAGCGCCTCTCCCGCCGGCAGGCTGACCATAGAAGTTGGGATCATACGCAGACTCGCATCCGCAGCCTCCAGGTTCATTGATACCAGCGAATCACTGATCGCCTTATAAGCCTCGACTGGGGCGATGATCTCGATATCGTCTTCGCCAATGATGACGTCCTCGGCTCCCGCGTCGACCGCGGCTTCGAAAATCGCTTCCGAATCGGCGGAGTCGGGGTGGACTACAAAGTATGCCGAGCGTACGAATTGCCACGAAACCGCGCCGGCATCCGCCAAGTTTCCACCCGCTTTCGTAAGCTCGTGTCTCAGGTCGGCCACAGTTCGGTTCCTGTTATCTGTGACAACCTCGATCATCAGGGCTACGCCATGCAATGCGTATCCCTCATACATGATTTGCTCGAACTTGACCCCTTCTTTATCTTCACCCGTGCCACGCCGTATAGCGCGCTCGATATTGTCTTTTGGCATGTTGCTGGATTTTGCGCGATCCACCGCAAGCCGCAGGGCAACGTTTGTTTCGGCATCGCCTCCGCCCTCGCGCGCAGCGACAGAGATCTCGCGTGCCAGGCGCGTGAAAAGATTGCCACGCTTGGCATCCGTAGCAGCTTTCTTACGTTTAATGGTTGACCACTTGGAATGTCCGGACATGGGTCTCGCTATGAGGGGATCGTGGCGATTATACCAACGGCCGCAGGTCGCTCCAAACCCGGCTTGCTAGTGGGCTTCCCCTAGCATCTGACGCAATTTACGGATGGTATCGATGCTCTGGCCGCGATAGTGATTGTTGGCGTAGATCAACACAAAGGCATCCTCGGTGTCAAGCTCCAGGATCTTTGGAATCCACTCCTTCAATTCCTCCTCAGAGTAGGTGTAGTCATACCGCTCCCAGGCATGCTCATGTTTCCACCACTTCTCCGCGTTTCGACCGTGGAAGCGCACGTAGGATACCGGTCCGCTGGATCGAGCTACGGGCGGCATCAGCCCACGCAACCGCGGCTCATCCACCGCACAGTAGCCGAAGTCGAGCGACTCAAGCAAAGCAAAGGTCTCTTCGGTGACCCACCCATGATCTCGAAATTCAACGACGGTCGGAATGCCTTGCAGGCCTCGGCGAAGCTCGCCAAGATATTCGATGTTTTCTTGCGTGGAGTGGAATGAATATGGAAATTGCGCAAGGACACAAGCCAGCTTCCCGGACTGTATCAACGGGTCGATCCCAGCCGCAAAGGCCTCGAAATCGGGACCCGCGCGTTCGTGCGTCAAAGATTTGTTAGCTTTGACTGAGAAAAGGAATCCGTCCGGAGTACGCTTAGCCCATCCTTCGACAGTGCTGACGGGAGGCACTCTGTAGTAGGTTACGTTCAGCTCAACCGTATCGAACTCTTCTGAGTAGAACTCTAGCCATTGCCGCTTAGGGAGATCGGTCGGATATACCGGCCCGATCCAGTCGTCGTAAGAAAATCCCGACGTACCGAATCGGATCACGGAATCAAGACCCCCGCTCCGTCGATTTTGCTTTCTTTCATATCTATCAGGGCCTGGTTGGCGTCCCCCAATGGGTATTCTTCGATGTTGGCTAGGATTGGTATCTCTGCCGCGAGTTCCAGGAATTCCACTCCGTCCCGATAGGTTGCATTTGCCACGCTTCTCAGTGTGCGTTCTTCCCAGATCAATTGGTAGGGAAACTCGGGAATGGGAGTCATGTGAATGGCGTTAAGTGCTAGAGTTCCCCCAGGGCGAAGCTTGGGAAGCATGATTGGAACTAATCGCCCTGCTGGCGCAAAAATAATGGCCCGGTCCAGTAGCTGCGGGGCATTGTCTTCAGCATCGCCAACCCATGAGGCTCCGAGCTGTTTGGCCAATTTGCGGTGACCGCTGCTGCGTGTAAAAACGTAGACCTCATGGCCCCAATGGACCGCCACCTGGATCATCAGATGGGCGCTGGCTCCAAACCCGACCAATCCAAGCCGCTCACCAGGCTGCAGATCAGCCTTATGTAGCGATCGATAGCCAACGATACCGGCGCACAATAATGGCGCCACGTTCTCATCCCGGATCCCCGGCGGGATTTTCAAAGCATAGTCCGCTTGAGCCAGAATGGCGTCTGCATAACCACCGTCTACATCAAAGCCAGTGAACTTCGCCTCACGACAGAGATTTTCTTCTCCATGCAAGCAATAGCTGCAAGTTCTACAAGCCTGATGCAGCCATGGAACCCCTGCTCGCTCACCGAGGGTCCATGCATCGGCCCCGTCCCCGATGGCAATTACTTCCCCTACTACTTGATGTCCAGGAGTCAGCGGGAACCGTGGGGGCTGAATATCGCCCTCAACAATATGCAGGTCGGTACGGCAGACCCCGCTTGCCTTCACCTTGAGCAGCAGCTGGCCCGAATCCGGGTGCAGATCAGCCATCTGCTCCGCGTGTAGCGGTTTGTCCTTGATCGGACCCGGCTTATGCAGCCGAATGGCATTCAAAATCGGGAATACTCTCTTCCTAGCTTGGCCAGAAGGGTGCCTGTGCTAAAATCGCGCGTTGGACCCCCAATGACAGACAAACCGATCGCCCTGGACCAGGCTCAGCGGCTTGAGCGCCTGCTTGAAATCAGTCGCGGTCTTACCTCAAACCTCGATCTACCCTCTCTCCTTCAGTCCATCGTAGAGGTCGCAGCGGAGATCACTGATAGTGAGGCAGCTTCGATCCTTCTTCATGACCCAGCTACGGGAGACTTGGTGTTCGAGGCCGTTCCGGAGATTCAGGGCGAAGGGATAAAGCAAATTCGTGTGCCGATTGAATCGAGCGTGGCTGGGATGGTATTCCAGTCTGCCGCTCCACTGATAATCAATGATGCTATGGCTGATCACCGCATCTACCGTGAGGTCGATAAGCTAATTCGGTTCCAGACTCGATCCATTCTTGCGGTGCCACTGATGATCAAACAGGAGCCCACCGGCGTGTTAGAAGCGGTCAATAAGCTGGGTGAAGCCAATTATACCGGCGCCGATCAAGCCTCCCTGGAGACGCTAGCTGCACAAGCTGCCATCGCTATCGAGAATGCCCGGCTAATGGCCAAGCTCCAGGACGCCAACCAGGAATTAGTGCGCCTGGACCGAATGAAGTCTGATTTCATTGCGATTGCTTCGCATGAGCTTCGGACGCCGCTGGGATTGATCTTGGGCCATGCTACCTTCCTCACAGAGCTGGTTGAGGAACAGCATCAGGATCAAATTGAAGTCATCATCCGCAGCGCGGAGCGTCTCAAGGCGATTGTCGAGGATCTGGCGCGTATCTCTCACCAGGAGGAAGGCCAGTCGCGCGTCACTCATCAACCCTTCTCGGTAGGAGAGCTTGCCATCTCCATTGTGGGACGATTTGGAGAGCTGGCCAAGGAAAAGAAAATTGAGTTGGGTGCCGATGTGCCAAGCAGCGATCCCCTAATGGTTGATGGAGATCGTGAAAAAATCGAGATTGTGCTCACCAACCTGGTCCGCAACTCGCTAATCTTCACCGACGAAGGAGGAGAAGTCGGTGTCAAAGCAGAAGCATCCGACGACTTTGTGCGCGTATTTGTGGTCGATTCTGGGATCGGTATTCCAGAGCGTGATGTTGATCGGGTATTTGAACGCTTTTACCAGGTCGAATCGCACCTGACCCGCAAACATGGGGGGATGGGATTAGGGCTTTCGATCGCCAAAGCGATGGTGGAGATGCATCAAGGCCAAATCTGGTGCGAGAGCAAAGAAGGTGTCGGGAGCTTATTCTGCTTCATGCTTCCGATCTCGGAAGAGCGCGCTGAAGCGGCATCCAAGGTCTTTACGACCTATTAATCCCAAAAATCCTCAACAAGATCTTCAATTCACCGTCGGGACCCCACCAGCACCCATGCTATGAATGCTACCGCTGTACCGACAATGGGGACCCCGCAGCAAACGAGCACGATCAGGAGTTCCGCGGGTCCGATGTTAGGCATTACTGTCTATCTCCAGGGTTTGCTCCGATAGTGCACGGATCTTAAGATTTTATCCTCTCCGCTAAATCTTGCTGAGCTTCCCAGTCGATATCCTCAATCTCAAGAGAACTGTTTTCCGACCCGACCCCATATAGCCACCTACGGTATACTCCGCTGCGAAGACGGGGCGTGGCTCAGCCCGGTAGAGCGCACGGTTCGGGTCCGTGAGGTCGGCGGTTCAAATCCGCCCGCCCCGACTTGCAGGGATCATCCATCGTCTTTTTCCCACATGTTCCGGAGTCCTTATTGGGCTTCGGAATTGTCCGTTTTGCCCATACTTCGAGAGACTTCTGTGAGCATGCCCCGAGCGCAATACCTGAAATCATCGGAGATCGTGCTAGGAGTCCGTGACGACTTGGCACTACTACCCGTATTCCTCTACGCGAGATCCTGAGGAGGATATTAATGCCCTATCTGCCCATTGAAAACTATGCTTTGACCGGTAATATGCATACCGCCGCCCTGGTGGGAAAGAACGGTTCCATCGATTTCATGTGCCATCCGCACTTCGATTCCCCCACAATCTTCGCGGCACTCGTTGATGACACAAAGGGTGGCAGGTTCTTAATTCGGCCCATGCTTGAGGAAGTTCGCCAGCGGCAATTGTACGTGCCGGACACTTCTGTATTGCTCACACGCTTTCTTTCCGAAGAGGGAGTAGCGGAAGTCTCCGATTTCATGCCTTTGGGCGAGGGAGATGAGTCTCACGCGCTGGTACGACGTGCTAAGACGGTACGCGGCGAGGTGCGATACGAAATTCGTTGTGAGCCGCGATTCAACTATGCCCAGGAGTCACACAAAGTAGAAATCAATGACGGCGAAGTCCTTTTTCGATCCGATAGACCCAACGGGCTGGTACTTCGATTACGAACACAGATCCCTCTCTCTGTCACCGATGATGGAGCGGTGATCGGTGAATTCACATTGGGCACCGGACAAACTGCTTCGTTCGTTCTCGAAGAGGTCGTGCCCGCCGGAGGCTCCCCATCGGCAAGCTCTACTTACATACCTGAATCCTTCAAGAGCACGATGGATTTTTGGCGAGCCTGGATTGGTCGAACTACCTATCAAGGGCGTTGGAGGGAAATGGTTCACCGCTCAGCAATCACTCTCAAACTGCTGACTTCCGCTGATTATGGCTCGGTTATCGCAGCTCCAACCTTCGGTCTACCCGAAGAAATTGGCGGCGAACGCAATTGGGATTATCGCTACACGTGGATCCGTGATGCATCATTCACCGTGTATGCGCTGATGCGCCTAGGGTGTATGGACGAAGCCCAAGGTTTTATGCGCTGGGTTGAAGATCGAGTGTCGGACCTCAACCCAGATGGTTCGCTGCAGATCATGTATGGGATCGACGGCCGCAAGGATCTTACCGAACAGACCCTTTCCCATTTGGAAGGCTACAAGGGCTCCTCCCCGGTTCGAATTGGCAACGGGGCATATAAGCAGTTTCAACTGGATATTTACGGCGAACTCATGGACTCGGTCTATCTTTTCAATAAATATGGGGAACCCATCCACCATGATCTGTGGGAGAACCTGTCACGGCTCACGGATTGGGTAGTAGAGAATTGGCGGCGACCCGATGAAGGAATCTGGGAGGTCCGTGGCGGCCAGCGGGAGTTCTCCTACTCACGGCTCATGGCATGGGTGGCCGTTGACCGGGCGATTCGACTAGCGCTCAAACGGTCCTTCCCGGCACCCTTAGACGAATGGCACGCGACCCGCAATGCGATTTATCGGGATATCTACACGAATTTCTGGGATCCGGATCGTGGAGCTTTCGTTCAGCACAAAGGCACCCAGGCGGTGGACGCTTCCACATTGTTGATGCCGCTCGTGAAATTTATCAGCCCCACCGATCCGCGCTGGCTATCCACTATGCGTGTCATCGAACAAGACTTGCTCGACGATTCGCTGGTTTATCGCTACAAGAACGAGGATGCTGCAGCCGATGGCTTGCAGGGAATGGAAGGCACGTTTGGCATTGCTTCTTTCTGGTACGTAGAAGCCCTTGGGCGGACCGGCGATGTAGATCGGGCCCGGTTTATTTTTGAGAAAATCCTTGGGTACGCCAATCACGTCGAGCTGTACGCAGAAGAGTTGGGTCCCCATGGGGAACACCTTGGAAATTTCCCACAGGCGTTCACCCATCTAGCGCTCATCAGCGCTGCTTTCGATCTCGATCGCAGACTGTCGGGCGCCGGTCGAGGCGGCTAGCTCAGCTCATTATTAGCGGCTGCCAGCTTGCGCTCCCCAGGCTCCCCAATTATGCAATTGAGATCTCGCACCCGATTGGAATGTCGATGCTCGCTTCAACCAAAGCTTGCATATAGCTGGCTCACTTCCCAAACGCGGCTGCCAGTCTACGCACCTCGGGTTCGCCAATCTTGTGATTGAGATCTCGCACGGGATTGGGAATCTCGATGCCCTCTTCATCCAATGCTTGAATGATGGCAGTGTTGACAGAGTCGAACATACGACGCGTGTCCACGAACGAATCTAGCCACCAGCGAACTCTAAAGATCATCCCTGAATCTCCAAAGTGCAGAAAGAGCGCCTCAACCTTCCGATCTGGCTCAACACCTTCGACACCGCGCACGGCTTTAATGATGGTTTCTCTGGCATGTTCAACATCAGCACCATAACTTATCGATAGCTCGATCTGAATGCGATAAGTCGTGTCAGGGTACGTGTAGTTCACAAGCAAGCTCTTGCTCATGACCGAGTTGGGCACGATCACCATCCGGTTATCCCGGGTTCGCACGCGCGAGCTGCGCAACCCGATGTCCATGACATCTCCCCAGGTGTCGAGATCCTGTATTTCGATCCGATCGCCAATGCTAAAGGGACGATCGAGCATAATCACAAAGCCGCTGATCGTGTCCGCAAGCGTTGCCTGCGCAGCCAAGGCGATCGCCAGCGAACTAATCCCTAGCGTAGCAATCAATCCACTTACATCCACATCGAAGCGGCTCAGCAGAATGATGAGCATCACGATGGTCAATACGATCAGTATCACTCGCCGCCCAAAGGGAACTACCTGGTCGTCAAGCTTCGACTCAGTGCGCGGGGCGACGTCGGCCGCGTACCATTCAGACAAGCTTCCAACAAGCCGCCAGACGATCAGGAATCCCGTCAGGAGATAAAGCACGAAGAAGATATTCCGTATTGCATCGCTCTGATCGACAATGAATGGAATATCAAGTCTTAGAAGAGCGATGTTCAGGGAAATCAGCACCGCCAGCAGCGTCAGGAGCCCCCGTACTGGCCGGATAATCGTACGGCTGATCGCCTTTCCTCTCTCACCCAGCAGTCGCTTGAAGACTCGGTCGAGCAGATATCCGAGCAGCACTCGAACCAATATAGCGCTGGCAATTACCATCAGAAGCGAAACCCCGATATCTACCCATTGCTCACCTGTAAGCCCTAAGACCATCTCAATCCTCCTTATCTGTTTCGAATCTGGGCATAGCGAAATTGCGGCTGATTATACAGGAGCCGCATTGCGCGACTATTTGATGCAGTGTAACCTCCGCCTCATGAAGAGTCTCGGCACGCTGCTCTTAGCTTTGGCGCTGCTGACTGCCTGCGGCGGAGAATCGGTGGACCCAGATGTTGCGCGCGGTGGGCAGCTGTTCACGGAACACTGCACTGTCTGCCACTCGCTCAGTCCGGAAGTAGTGATTGTGGGTCCTTCGCTTGCCGGCGTCGCGATGCGCGCGGCCGGCGAGAGTTCTAAACCGCGCGAATTCTTGCGACAGTCCATTCTTCAGCCTCAGGCGGTAATCACCGAGGGATTCTCCGATCTGATGCCACCAGATTTCGAGCGAAAGCTCTCCGAATCAGATCTCGAGGCTTTGCTCACTTATCTTCTGACTCTCGAGTAACTTCTCTTCTGTAGCCTCAGCTTTGGCCAACGACCGACTTTTGCAAACACAGCGTTGACTATTTAGAGATCTTTTCCGGAGGTCCTCCCCCGGACGGCATCCCCGCCATTGACGAGCCGCAGTTCGAAAGCATTGAAACCGCTGACGATTGGCTGGAGGATGAATGGCCGGTCATGTTTTTTGAGATCAACGGAGAAGCCCGAGCCTATCCGCTTGCTATCCTGATCTGGCACGAAATTGTCAATGATGAAATAGCTGGACAGAAAGTAGCGCTGACGTTCTGTCCGCCTTGCAATTCCACCATCGCCTTCGATTCGGTCCTGGAAGATGGCACGGTGCTCGATTTCGGCACCACCGGAAACCTCCGCAATTCGGACCTGGTGATGTACGATCGCCAGACCCGATCCTGGTGGCAGCAATTCACGGGTGAGGCGATTGTCGGAGAGCTCACCGGCACCAGGCTCGAAATGCTCCCTTCGCAAATCATCTCGTGAGCCGACTTCAAGCAGCGCCACCCAGATGCGCCCGTGCTGTCAAGAGACACCGGGCATGAGCGAAGTTACGGCCTAAATCCTTACGGCGGCTACGATGATGTCGGCGGTTCGCCATTTTTTCCAGTTGGGGAATATGGTGATGAGCTGCCACCGGTCGAACGGATTGTAGCCCTGACGCTCGATGAGCTCGATATTGCTTTCCCATTCAGCTTGCTGGCTGAGGTTGGTGTGGCAAATGAAGAGTATGCAGGTCAACCAGTGGCGGTTTTTTGGAGAGCCGGAACAAACACAGCTTTCGGCAACACGGATCGGGATGTGGGGTCGAGCGGTGCTTTTTCGCGCGAACTAGAGGGGCAAGTTCTGACCTTCGAGTCCACGGAAGAAGGCTTTGTGGATCTGGAGACCGGATCGCTCTGGAACCTGACCGGAGAGGCGGTCGAAGGAGCCCTATCGGGGAGCCAATTGAAAAGGCTGGTTTCGGGAGAGCATTTCTGGTTCGCCTGGTCGGTTTTCAAGCCGGATACGATCGTCTGGCAGCCCTAGAAGAGGCCCTGCATACTGCCAGAGTAGCCGGTGAGCTCGACGTACCCGTGGCCGCTTACGCTCCCACCTACCCTGACTGCGCCCTCCCAATACTGGATGCTGAGCTTCATTTCCTGATCCTTGAGCCAGGGCTCAACCACCAATTCCAAATCCTCCTCAGGAATGACGATCTCCCAAACCGATGGATAAGTGATCCCGGTCGCATCACTAGTCCACGAACTAATTGCCTCAATGCTAAACTCGTCGGCGGTCAGCCATCGGGATGACCCGTCAGGCTCTACAAGCGTCCCACCCGAAACTTGTTCAACCTGCCCATCCTTAGTCCGGATTTGGAACAGCATCAACTCCCTGCCGTCGTCAAGTTGCAGGCCGTACCAATCCCATCCGGTAGCTTCCGGGCCCAGAGCGCTCGTGCCCCACTCGTGATCGAACCAACTCGAGCCAGTTACCTCAACCACCTGGTCTCCGATATCGAGCCTGCCCTGAGTTTGCATGTCAGTGAAGCTAAGGTAATACGATGCATTGCCAACCGCCTCACCCTTCGGACTAAAGCCCTGCTCTCCGTGTGCCACGATCGGTTTTGTTGCGGAGAGTGCGAGGTCAAGTGCAAAGTCCCCTTCACTGGCTTGCAGACGAACCTTGCTTCCCGAATCGTCTAGACTCTCCACTCTCCAATCGCCCAGGTACACGGTGAGCGGATCCCCGTCCGCACCCGCAAACCCTACAGAACCTCTTTCGAACCGCTCCATCGCCACGTGTTCCCCCTTACCAATATCCGTCAGTGCCAGGTGGCCGAAGTAAATCTGATTGGTCGCGAAATTGGATTTTCGCTGGAGATAACCCTGGGTTAGGCCTCGCCGAAATATGGTCAGCTGATATCCAAACCGCTCCCCGCTATCTGCAGTCAGATTGCCGGTGTAATACCACCACTCCGTTTGGTAGTCGAGATGTGGACCGTGATCCTGGGGAAAGTCGAAATCTTGTGGCCCCAGGACCGTCAGAAACTCGGGAGGTCCTGACGACGCAAGCAACTCATATGTGGCGACCGGCGAATCTACCGGTGTTGGGAGCAGAAGGTATCCAATCAGAGCCACAGCAATTATGAGACCGACGATCGCCCATCTCATCACTACTCTCCTCGGATTGCCTCTCCCAGGGGCATCTTGCGCAATCTGGAGACCGGGTAGATCGCGGCCGCAAGCGATGCCGCCAGTCCAACGACAATCGCTTGCAGAAACGGACCGGCTGCTGGCGCCAGCTGAATCGTCCAGCCAAATGAGCGAACGTTGATCACGTGTATCAAGATCAAGGCAAGCAGTAGGCCCGTTGGCAGTGCCAGAACCGCCGCCGAAAGCCCCATCAATCCTGTTTCGATGTAGGTCAGCCTCGCGAGCCCCTCAGGGGTCAAACCGACGGCCTCCAGCGTTGCATATTCGCGCTTACGCTCTAGCTGCAGCGCAAGGAGCGCACTTAGGACCCCGATGAAGGCCACAACAACCGCAAGAACTCGAAGCGATTCGGTGATTGCGAACGTTCGATCGAAGATGCGTAGTGCTTCTTCCCGAATCTGTTGGTTTTCCTGCACCATCAATCCAGTGCCTGCCAATTCGGTCCTGATGGACTCTGCCAGGTCGCCAATGTCGTAGCTTGGGAGCGCTTCGATCCCCAGAGAGGATAGCGCGGGATCGTTCCAAAGTTCCGTATAAACCTCACGACTCATAAGCACGGTTCCGCGATCGGACGAGTAGTCGTAGAAAACGCCGACCACGTCGAAGGTCTTCGATCCAGTTTCTGTTTCCAGCACCAGTTCGTCCTGAATACCAGTTCTAAATTGCAGGGATTCGCTGATAACAACCGCTCCCTTCCGAACGCGATCCCAAACCTCTCTTGCCGTTCCGTTAGCGAAGCGATAAATACCTGCATCTCGCACGCGTCGGGGGTCGACAGCAGTTAGATCGAGTTCGCCCGACATGCTTTGAACCTGCACAGCTCGGAATGGCTCGACTACCGCCACTCCCTCCATCTGATCCAAGCGCCCAACCATCGAAGGCGGAAGGCTGGCGAGAGGGCGATTACCGGCCGTGGCCGGAGATGAGACGTAGATATCCGAATAGAGTGTGATGTCGAGCCAGTTTTCTACAGTCGTTCGAAAGCTGTTAATCATCATTGTTACGCCGATCGTGACGGACAATGCCACCATCAATGCTGCGATTGCTATACTCACGCGGCTGAGCTGACCGGCGACCCCTCTAACCGCGAGCCTCCAGTGGATCCTAGCCGACAACATCCGAAAGAACCACATAAAGAGCAACGTGGCATATGGCACCATCAGAGCCAAACCAAACACTACAATTAGGATCCCGAAAAACGAGCGAGATAGGGATTCAGCGGACAGAAGGAATACGGCTGCGCCCGCAGCGGTCATGACAAGGCCAAGAATCCCCAGCCGCGGCACCCAAACTCGTGTTCCCTGCTCAAGATCGCTTCGCCTCAGCACCTGTACGGGCGCTACACGAGCCGCCTCAGTTGCAGGAATGATTGCAGCGACTGCGCCAGCTCCGACTCCGAGCGCGACCGCTTTGGCTACCACCCTGGCTGAGAGGGTGACCTCGCGGACCGTTATCAAGAAGTAGAAGTCATTGATTGTCCGAGTAACTAGGCTGAGCGCGAATTGAGCCAACAGTACACCAAGCAGTATTCCCAATATTGAGCCGAGCAGTCCTACCACCGTGGCCTCAAGCACGACCTGAGCAAAGATCTGTTCTCCGGTTGCTCCGAGAGATCTGAGCGTCCCTAATACCTTACGACGGTTGAGCACAGAGAAGGTCATTGTGTTGTATACCAAGAAGATACCCACAATGAGCGCTAGCAAGCTGAGTGCGGTCAGGTTCAATCGAAATGCGGAGGTTAGCTGATCTGCCGTCTCTCGTTGCTCATTGGAGGAGACGATCCGAAGGCCGGCCGGAAGGCGCAAACGCAGCGCCTCTACACCGTCGGTGTCTGTAATTAGATCGATTCTGCTCAGCTGCCCGCTCAATCCCAGCAGCTCCTGTGCGCCAGCAATATCCATGAGCACGACATCGCTCGACCCGAGTGTGCTCAATATTCCAAGAATGGTGACGACCTCCAAGCGATCGTCCACCTGAACTGTCAGCTCGGATCCTGGCAGCAATCGGTTTGCAGCTGCAAACTCCTCGCCGATGATTGCCATACCGGCCTCGGTGAAGAATCGCTGGAATTGAGGGTCAAAAGGTAACCCGGGCCCGAGATAGTCTCGAAAGGGTGCTTCAGCAAAGAGATCAATCCCGAGCACTCGCAGCGGCCGCTGGTCGTAATCCAGCGCAGAAACCACTCCCTCCACCACGGGCGCAGCTTGCAATACGTCTGATTCTGACCGGAGCTCTCGGTAGAAATCTTCGGAAACTCCTTTCGGCCCGCCTACCATTGCATGGGTGGTCCTGCCCACCAATGAATTGGTGCTCAACTCGAAGGCTCGCAGCGCGCTCTGGCTGGCGAGGTCGATGGCGGTTACAACAGAGACCCCAAGAGCAAGGCCGGTCAACATCAGGCCGCTGAAGAGTGGTCGGCGGATCAGATCCCGAATGCCGGCCCTAATAAGGGGTCTCATCGTCTGGTTCCAACTTGCCGTCTACGAGAGCCCATTTATGATCCGCCGATTGCGCAATTCGATGGCTATGTGTGGCCAGTATCAGCGTCAGCCCGCGCTGCTTGATGAGCTCATTAAGGATGGTCAATACTGCTTCTCCCGTAATTCGATCCAAGTTTCCGGTCGGCTCGTCGGCCAGTACGAGCGCTGGCTCCTCTATGAGCGCGCGCGCGATCGCCACCCGCTGCTGTTCTCCCCCAGATAGTCGATCAGGAAAGTCGTATTCTCGACTCATCAAGCCAACCCTTCCGATAAGCTTCACGGCCCGTTCATGGGAGGCCGCTTCTGATCGGCCGGAAAGCTCGGAAGGCAGGCTTACGTTTTCAAGAACCGTCAAGGTTGGGATCAGATTGAAGAACTGAAAGACAAAGCCTATGTTGTCTCTACGGAAATGAGCCCGCTCGCGCGAGCTCATTTGGCTGATATTGTGATCTCCGACCAAAACACTGCCATCGGTCGGTTCGTCAATTCCAGCGATCAGGTTTAGCAGCGTCGACTTGCCGCTTCCGCTCCGTCCACGGATTGTTGTGAACTGACCAGTTGGAAACATAGCAGTCAGGTCATCAAGAACAACCCTTTGTTTTTCGCCTTCCTGATAAATCTTGGTGAGGCGCTCGATTCGAACCGCACTCTCCATTCCTACTGAAGCGGCCCGGCGGATACTACCTCTGGCGTCACATACTGCTCGTACTTCGTGAAATTCTCGCGGAAGCGTGCTGCGAGGCCTTTCGCCTGCTCTGTGTAGGCCCCCTTGTCTGCCCAGGTTGATTGCGGATCAAGCACATCGTCAGGCACACTAGGACAGCTTACTGGCACTTCGAGCCCGAATGTGTCATCTATCCGTGTCGCGACGGCCGCAAGTGAACCATCGAGAGCAGAAGTGATCATCGCGCGAGTGTAAGGGAGGCTAATTCGCTCCCCCACTCCATAAGCTCCTCCGGTCCACCCTGTATTTACGAGCCAAACCGAAGCTCTATGCTTTGAAATTCGGTCTCCTAACAGCTCGGCGTACTTGCTTGGATGCAGGGGCAAGAAGGGTTCTCCGAAACAAGCCGAGAATGTAGCCTGTGGCTCGTCGCTCAAACCCTTTTCAGTGCCGGCTAGCTTAGATGTATATCCTGATAGGAAGTAATACATGGCCTGATCCGCAGAGAGCTTAGATACGGGCGGCAAGACGCCGAAAGCATCGGCGGTCAGGAAGAATACGTTGTCCGGATGTCCTCCTGCGCCGCTAGGGATACGCTTCTCTATTGATTCAAGCGGGTAGGCGGCCCTGGTGTTTTGAGTAAGCGTGCCGTTGTCAAAATCTACTGCTCGACTCGCGTCGTCCATGATGACATTCTCAAGCACCGTTCCGAATTTCTCCGTCGCATTCCAGATGACAGGTTCATGCTCGGGGCTCAGGCGGATCGTCTTTGCATAGCACCCACCCTCGAAGTTAAATACGCCCTCATCACTCCAGCCGTGTTCATCGTCCCCGATCATGCTGCGATCCGGATCAGAAGAAAGTGTCGTTTTCCCAGTTCCACTGAGGCCAAAGAAGATCGCCACGTCGCCTGCCGTACCCTGATTGGCGGAGCAATGCATGGACAACACACCCTGAAGAGGCAGCTCGTAGTTCATCGCTGTAAATATTGACTTCTTGATCTCTCCTGCGTAGCGTGAACCGCCAATCAGGATGATCCCGCGCTCTATATTTAGAATGATGAAGACTTCGGAATTCGTTCCGTGAATTGCAGGGTCGGCCTTGAAGTTGGGCGCGTGCAAGACTGTATATCTTGGTATCTGCGCGATAGCTTCAGATTCCGGCTGCCTCAAGAACATGCTGCGAGCAAACAAGCTGTTCCAAGCTTTTTCGCTCACAACCCGAATCGGTGTTCGGTATTGTTCCGATGCGGCTGCGGCGGCATCCTGAACAAACAGATCCTTATCGTTTAGGTAGTCAACGACTTGAGAGTGGAGCAGCTCATAGGCCTTCGGCGCATATTCAAGATTTACCTTGCCCCAGAAAATATGATCGGCGCTCTCCCCGTCCCGCACTACGAACTTGTCATTGGGAGCTCGGCCAGTGTGGCTGCCGGTTTCTACGACTACTGCCCCATGCTCAGACAGCTTGCCCTCACCTCGTTGGGAAATATGTTCGATGAGCGCTGGAGACCTGAGTCCCCAGTAGACTGACTTGGAGGGCGTCAGCCCGTGATTTTCAAGACCATACTGGCTTGGTGAACCGAAGCTTTGAGACATCTAGGTTGTTCCTTCTCTCCGTTGGTCAAGTCCTGGCATAGCCTCTCCTGCGCGCAAATCGTATCACTTTTTAGCTTTCGTCTAAGTGAGGATTATCCCCTCGTTACGGGGATTGTCGTCCTGTCCAAAACAGCCCCGTCGATGCCTATTGCGGTGAGTGAGATTCGATCCTCGAAGATCTCGACCAACACAAAGTGCGTTCGGCTCTGAAATGAATGACTGCCTTCGACGCGATCGGTTTCGGGATAGAGTATCGCCGAGCCCCCTCCACTCACGATGTAGGTGACTCCATCACGCCAGATACGTTCGTAATTGTGGTCGTGACCGGAAAACACGACCGGGACACCCGCTGCTTCGAACAGCGGATTCCAATCGGATCGGACGGCCGCCCCATCATTTCGGTGCCGCCCACTGGTGTAAGGAGGCGTATGGAGTACCGGGATTGAATATCGGTAGCTTGGATCGGCCAGCCGTTCTGCCAGCCACGCCGTCTGTTCAGCGCGCCCACCCGCTCCGAGGAACGCCTGAGTATCGAGCATGAGAAATTGAATTCCCGAAAAATCGAATGCATACCATGTTCCAAGTGCGTTGTCTGGAACGCTTGGGTCGGTGAGCGAAGGAAAGGCATGCACAAAGTAGGGCCGGCCGTTGAATCGCGCGGCGCGATCGTACTCATGATTGCCTGGAACCGGGAACATTGGAGCATCCTGGATCAGTGGGGCAAACATCGTGAAATACTTGAGCGCAAATGCTTCCCGAGGTCCAGATTGCTCGTTCACGTTATAAACCACATCTCCGGTATGGAGCACGAAGTCTAAATCATAGCCATCCATGAGTTCGACCAGTTGCCGAGTCTTTTCATCTCCAAACCCCGTATCTCCGACCACTCCAAACCTCAAGTCTGGCGTCCCCAGCGAAGGGGTCTCGAACTGAATCGGACCCCAATTCGTGCCAAATAAGCGCGGAACGCTTAGCGACTCCAGGCTCGCACCAAGCCCCACCTGAACGAAATAGCTCGTTCCTGGGGTCAACCCGACCAAGGGAATTTGATGGCTGGCGCTTTCTTCCGCGAGCGGGATAGCCCACCAACCCTCAAAATCCGTGGCGTTCGGTCGGTATAGCAGCCATCCCGTACCCGGCTGCTCAAGTTCAAAATGCACCAAAACTTCAAATGAATTGATCCATTGGACTGTAAGAGGAACAACGTATGAGAGTCCCGCAGCGGACCCGGAGAAGACAACCTCCGGTATCGGTGTGCTCGATGGTTTCGGAGTCTGGGTTGCGGTGGGTTCAAGGGTAAGCGTCGGAGCGAGAGTGGGAGTTGTGGTCGATGCAATAGTTGCTTCTAAGGTCGCTGTGGGTGGAATGGCGGTGGCGCTAAGGCTTGACGCATCCGATACACAGGCACTAGCTGCAAGAGCAACGGAAGCAAGAAGGACTACTCGTTTCAAGCGCTATTGTCCTTCGCCTCAGCCCAGAGAAGCTTCACTTCGGCGAGATCCAGGTCTTTTAAGCTTTGGTCAGAGCTGGATACAGTCTCAAGCAAGTTTGAAAAGCGAGATCTGAAGCGCTGACATGCACGCTGCAGCTCTGCCTCAGGATCCGCTCTTATCCAGCGAGCATAATTAACGATCGAGAATAGCAAATCGCCTAATTCGGCGGCTTGCATCGGACCACCCTCTTCAGCTTCCAGTTCGACGAGCTCTTCTTTTACTTTCTCAGTGGCCTCCACAATAGAGGGCCACACGAATCCCACTCGGCTTGCGCGATCCTGCAATTCTGCACTTTGTGCGAGCGCAGGCAGGGATCGCGGCACCCCTTCCAAGGGTCCGTTGTTCTTTTCCTCGCTTTTGAAGTGCTCCCAATTGGTCAGCACCTCATCCACATCTGTCACTTCGACGTCTCCAAAAACGTGAGGATGGCGACGGATTAATTTCGATTGAATGCCGGCCACCACATCCGACATCTTGAAGTTCCCTTCCTCCTGCGCGATTTGTACATGCATCAGAATTTGAAGCAGCAGGTCCCCTAGCTCTTCCTGCAAACCATCCAGATTCGCATCATCGAGTGCCTCAAGAGCTTCGTACGCTTCCTCAAGCAGATGTTTGCGAAGCGACTGATGTGTTTGCTCTTGATCCCAAGGGCAACCTTCCGGCGCTCGCAAATGAGCGACCGTTCCCTGCAGGGACTCGAAGGACGATAGCTCATTCGTTGGTGGTACATACAGTGCCAATGCTTTCGCCTCGATCGCTAGATCATCAAGTGAGAGCGTTTGAGTGGCGCCGTCAAGATCGAGAACCACGACCAATTGATGGTCAGGTGGATATAGCCTGCGTAGTAGGCTGTAGGCTTGCTGGGTCAATTCGTCTGACTCGAAGTCAAGCACCAATACACCCAGATCCGGATTGATCGGAGGGAAGTATGCCGCTGCCAACTGGTTTGAGCTAATAACCGTAATCCCTTGGGAGGGGTCGAGAACGAGGGTGGATAGCAGCCAATCTAGTGAATTCATCAACTCCTCCATAGAACCAGTGAGGCCGAGGCTATGAAGCAGCCTCGGCCCTCGAATACAAAACAGGTCATTCGACCTCAAGACCTGATGCGAAATCCATGTCTAGCGCTTAGTGTAGGTGGGGGCCTTTCTCGCACGCTTGAGTCCGGGTTTCTTGCGTTCCTTGATCCGCGCGTCACGGGTTAGCACTCCAGCTCCTCGCAACTGTGGACGAAGGTTTTCATCCATCTTAAGCAGCGCACGTGCCACTCCGTGGCCGACCGCGCTGGATTGACCGGTGATCCCTCCACCATTGACCAACACAGAGATATCCAGCTTATCCTCGAAACCGGCAACCCGAAGTGGGTTCTTTATTCGATCGAGATCACCCAACCGCGGGAAATACTCTTCCGCGGGTTTGTCGTTCACCACGAAGGCACCCTTTCCACTCACGATGCGAACGCGGGCTGTAGCCCTTTTCCTGCGACCTACCGCTTCGTAATACTCTTCTGCCATAGTTTCCTACTCGCTCATTTCAAGGCGGACCGGGTTTTGCGGGCGATGAGGATGGTCCGGACCGGAATATACGCGCATCTTCTTGAGCAGTCGCCGCCCATGGCGGTTATGTGGAAGCATCCCCCACACCGCAGACCGGATCACTCTTTCAGGTGCGCGTTTCAACTGCTCCCGAAGTGGGATGGCTCGCAGGCCTCCCGGGTAACCGGAGTGCCGATAGTACATCTTCTGATCCAAGCGCTCACCGGTGACTACGATTCTTGCGGCATTGACCACGATCACGAAATCGCCGGTGTCAACCCCTGGGGTCACAGTGGGTTTTCCTTTTCCAAGCAAGATCGCGGATATGTGTGAAGCTAAACGACCCAGCGTCTGGCCGTCGGCATCGACTACGAACCATTGGTTCTCGATGTCTTCCGCTTTTGGATAGAACGTTTTAAACAAGGTTACGACCTCTCAAGCCTCATAAAATACTTCCTCGAGGCACAATCCTTTCGCCGGTGCGAGCCTACCCGCCCATTTTTGGGCGGGATCTACCAAGCTCTGCTCGATATCCTCTGGCCGCTTTTCTCCCCACCCAACCTGAAGGTTGGCACCCGCAATGCGGCGCACCATTCGATACAGGAAGGCATCGGCCTCTAAAACCAGGCGCAGATCGGCACCATCGTGCAGCCATTCCGATCTACTGATCGTGCGCACCGTATGCCCACCGGGAATGGGCGCACGGCCAAATGCGCCAAAATCGCGCTCCCCGATAAACATTTTGGCCGCTTTGTGCAAGCGATCAAGGTCTGGTTGGGGCCACACACGCCACGCAGTTCGTTCAGTGAGTGGATCCGGCGCTGGATCGACCAACAGCCGATAGACATACCGTCTCCGAATGGCGTTGAAGCGCGGGTCAAATTCCGCGGAGACGGCCTCGGTTTTGCGCACCGCTACATCTGCCGGGAGGTGTGCGTTGAGCGCCGCTGTCAGTCGTTCGGGATCCTGTTTCCAGGTTAGCGAATATTTCACTACCTGTCCGCGAGCATGCACTCCTCGGTCCGTTCGACCGGCAGCTCGAATCGAACTTTCGCTCCATCCGAGCTCGGCAAGCGCCGCCTCAAGGACCCCTTGGACGGTGCGCTCCGTGGTTACCTGCCGTTGGAACCCATGGAACCCGGTCCCGTCGTACGCTATGATCGATTTGTAATGTGCAGTATCGGTACTACTCTTCAACAAGCTCCAGCAGAACCATCTCGGCGCCATCGCCTTTGCGTGGCCCAAGCTTCAGTATTCGTGTATAGCCTCCGGGTCGATCAATATACCGGGGTGCTATTTCGTCAAACAACTTCATCACGATTTCCGGATCACCGAGGCGCTTGGCAGCCATACGGCGCGCGTGAACCTGGTCCTCCTCGTCCACAAGCTTGGCCATTGTGATGAGCTTTTCAGATGCCCCGCGCACCGAGGCCGCCTTGGCCTTGGTGGTGCGAATTCGCTCATGTCGAAATAGATCGGAGATCAAATTACGCCGCAGCGCATTACGATGCCCGGTAGATCGCCCTAGCCGCTTGCCGTCGACCCGATGTCTCACGCTTCAACCACTACCGCTTCCGGCTCCATTTCGGATTCGCCTTCTCGGTCTAGATATCCCTTTTCCTCGAGTCTTTCCTTGAGTTCATCCAGACTCTTCTCGCCGAAATTCCTGATTGAGAGCATAGCATCCGAGCCCTTGTCTAGCATATCTAGAACTTCGCCTACGCTCGTTATTCCGGTCCGCTTGAGGGAATTGAATACACGCACCGAGAGATCGAGATTCTCAATCGGGATCTCGTAAACCTCGCTCGCCATCTTGGGCTCTTCCTCACGAGTTGCGGCCTCGAGCAGGCTTTCCTCAGTGACACCCGCCAGATCTCTCAAATGTGCCATCAGGATAGTCGCACTTCTGCTGAGCGCATCCTCAGGCTTGATAGTGCCATCCGTCCAGATTTCCATGTTGAGCCGGTCAAATGTGGTGTCTTGACCCACGCGAGCCTGGCCGACCTCGAAGTTGACCTTGCGCACGGGGCTGAAGATCGCATCGGTTGGAAGCTCGCCAATTGGAAGTCGCCCGCGTTCGTCGGATGGAGAATACCCACGCCCCCGCTCGACATTAAGCTCGATTTCAAACTGAGCACTGTCGTTGTCCACGGTAAACAGGTACAGCTCCGGATTCACAAGCTCAACTTCTGCAGGAGCCACGATATCGGCGGCTGTTACGACGCCCTCTCCCTGTACTTCGATTCTCAGCCGGGCCGAATCTCCTTCGTGAAGAATCAAACGTAGTTCCTTGATGTTGAGCATGACCTGCAGAACATCTTCTCGAACTCCGGGAATCTCCGAGAACTCGTGCGAGACTTCCGAAATCCGGATGGAGGTTGTCGCAGCACCCTCGAGCGAGGAAAGCAGCACGCGCCGCAACGCATTTCCCACTGTGATTCCATATCCACCTTCGAGCGGGCTAACAATGAACTTCCCGTAGTTGCGGGCAACTGCCTCACGTTCGATCTTGGGCATAACCATATTTGTAGTTAGCGTCACTTCCCCCCTCCCTCCTTGGACTGACGCCCCCTCGTCAGGAATTGAACTCTCACGATCATCGCGAGTAATACTCCACGATCAACTGCTCATTGAAGTTGGCATCGATGTCCCCACGCTCAGGCTCTTGAGCAACCTTTGCTGTTAGATTTGCAGAATCGCGCTCTAACCAAACGGGTGTGGCACGGGTTTCGGCAACCGCCGGGAGTTCCTTAAAGTAAGTCCGCTTGCGAGATCCTTCTCGAACTTCGATCATGTCGCCTGGCGTCACTAGCATCGAAGGGATGTCGGTTCGACGACCATTTACCGAGAAGTGCCCGTGCGTAACCAACATCCGTGCCTGAGCTCGACTTTCTGCAAAGTTCAGTCGATAGATTACGTTGTCCAGGCGGCGTTCAAGTAGGGCGAGCAATGTCTGACCGGTGAGGCCGCGCTGCTGTTGAGCCCTTCGATAATAGCGTCGGAATTGCCTCTCGGTCACGTTATAGACTCGACGAGTTTTCTGCTTCTCCCTGAGTTGCTTCCAATACTCAGAGACGCGTCGTCTGCGCCACATGGCTTGTCTGCCATGTTCACCCGGAGGGTAGCTTCTCTTATCGAAGGAGCACTTCGGGGTGTAGCAACGCTGTCCCTTCAGGAAGAGCTTCTC
>JBHIBY010000023.1:0-36186 GCA_046759305.1 Anaerolineales bacterium | reverse complement strand
TCTCCATGGAATGGTTCGGCGAGGACATCACAGTTGATCCGACAACGATCGAGGCGCCAGCTGTGGCGGAGCTCGGCACGGCGGACAACCCAGTCAAGGTGCTGTTCGTTCCTTCGGTGAATGTAGACTACATGGTCGAGTCAGGCGACGCGATTGAGGAATTCCTTGGCGAGGCGACGGGACTGGTCTTTGATGTCAGCGTCCCAACATCCTATGCCGCCACGATCGAGGAGATGTGTGCTTCCCCCACCGATACGGTCGGGTTCATCCCTGCCATGGGATACGCTCTCGCCAGCCAGCTCTGCGGTGTAGAACCCGGCCTGGCGGCTGAGCGCTTCGGCTGGAACGTATACTGGGCCCAGTATCTGGTAGCTCGAGACAGCGATTTCCAGACCCTTGAGGATCTTGAAGGCGCCTCCTGGGCGATCCCCGAGGTGACGTCGACCTCTGGGTTCCTTGTTCCATCCTCACAGTTGGGGGATCTCGGCATTACGCCGGGTGAAGCGGTAGAGGCCGGTGGCCACACGGCGGCAGCCCGAGCGATCTACAATGGAGAAGTAGACTTTGCAACGACCTTCTTCAGCCCGCCACTGCTTCCGGAAGGCAGCTGGGCGATAGGCGATCCGCCCGACATTCCAGATGAGATGATCTCGGAATGTGCGGTCAATGAAGACAACCGGCTGTTCTGCGGTGGCTACCGCGTGCTGGACGCCCGCCAAACGATCCGGGAAGAAGCTCCGGACGTGGTGCAGAAGGTTCGAATATTGGCGATCTCGCCCGAGATTCCCAATGACACGATGTCCTTCTCCCCTGAGTTCCCTGTTGACCTCAGGCAGGGGATCATTGACGCGGTCGTCGCGTATCTGGAATCGGACGCATGCCAGGTCGATCAGCAGTTGATCTGCTCTCCAGATTTCTATGAATGGACCGGTGCCGGTCCAATTTTCGATGAGAATTTCGACGGCATCCGGATCATGTTGGAGGCGCAAGGAATCACACTGGAGAACATCGGCCAATAGTCGATGCGGTCCTAAACTACCTTCAAGGCCCTGGGTGTAGCCATGCCCAGGGCCTTGTTTTTTTGCGGTTAGAATCGATTTGTCACCAACGAACGACTTTGCCGCGTAAGGAGATAAGCTCGGCCCACCGATGCTGGAGGTAAGTAATCTCACGAAGATCTATCCTGGAGATGTACTCGCATTAGATGATGTGAGTTTTTCCGTCGAGACCGGAGAATTTCTGGCGGTAATCGGGCTCAGCGGATCGGGGAAGTCCACCCTGCTTCGATGTATCAATCGATTAGTTGAGCCAACAGAAGGCGAGATCTTAATGGACGGCCAAGACATTGCCCAAGCGAGCCAGGATGAACTGCTCCACATCCGCCGGAAAATCGGAATGGTCTTTCAGCACTTCAATTTAGTAACGCGGTCCAAGGTAATCACAAATGTACTCGCGGGTCGCCTGGGATATGTCAACCCAGCGATGAGCCTAATCAATCGTTTTTCGAAAGGCGATATGGATATGGCGATGCGGCAACTCGATCGAGCCGGCATCGCTGATCAAGCTCAGAAGCGCGCGGACGAACTTAGCGGCGGACAGCAACAACGCGTAGGCATTGCGCGAGCTTTGATGCAGGAGCCGGAGATCGTGCTAGCGGATGAACCAGTAGCTAGTCTCGATCCGGTGCTGGCACACTCCATCATGCAATATCTAGAAGACATCAACAAAAACGACGGCGTCACCGTGCTCTGCAGCCTGCACTTTCTTGATCTTGTGCATCGCTACGCGGATCGCGCAATCGCGCTTAACGGTGGGAAGCTGATGTTTGATGGACCACCCGAAAATATCGACGATGAGAAGTTTAAGGAGATATACGGAAAGGAAGCGGAACGCGTCGGATGAAGGACTTCATGCAGAATCCATGGGTCCGACGCTTTACCTTCGCCAGCGGAGTCGTTCTCGTATTTACGATTTTTGCCTATGGCTTCTGGGTAACCGATGTCAATCTAGAGCAGGCTCGTTCGGAGGACCGGCTCACGCAGCTGACGCGCATCTTGCGGGCCCTGGCCCAACCCGACATCCTGGAATACGACCAGGAGGAGACTGACGTCGATTTCGCTTTCTATTTGCCGTGTCCAGAGACCGGCTTCCCCGAAAGCGCCGCGAGGGGGGGCGGCCCCCACATGGTTGTAACCCCGATCTGTGCTGGGCCGGGTGAGATCATCACCATCGAAGGCTTTAATTTCATGCCGGATACAAGGGGGCCGGTCAATTTTGTCGCACAGAGCGGTGCTAAGCTGCAGCTCGGCAACTTCCAAGTCGATCCTGATGGCCATTGGTCGATTAGGGCCGAGCTACCGAATCGCCAACCGATCGCGGAAGCTCAACTCATTCAAGCTACTGCGAGGCAGAATGTTGGCCTGCCACGCGCCTCAAGCACTGCCGAGGCAGTCTTTGAGAAGATTGTTGAAACGGTCTTTTTGGCGCTGCTTGCCACAACTTTCGGTGGCATCCTGGCCGTTCCAATCAGTTTCTTGGCCGCAAGAAACCTGATGTCTGATGTCAAAGCTCCGCTGACGAGCATTGCCCTGATGTTGCTAGGATGGCCGCTCGGCATATGGTTGGGCTTCACAATTGCCAGCTTGATTGGGCAATTCGCGGAGTCGTCTGCATCGGATTCGCCCTTCTTCAATGCGGGAATAACGCTGTCATTGGCTGCCGCCTCTGTAGTTGCGGTATCCCGTGAAAGGACGGACCTATCCGGGCTCACCGCAAAGATCGGGCGTGGGCTGCTGATCGCCGCGGCTGGGGTGCTGACAATCGTTGTGACCTACCTTATTGCTTACCTGGCAATGGCGATTGGTGACGCGTTGATCGAACCGCTCGGACCTCTTGGTTTCTTGGGCAACTTCGTATTCCAGCTGGGTGACGCCCTGTGGATGCTGACGCCTGGATTGGCGGCATTCGTCGCCGGCGCCGCACTTGGAAGCCTTGGAGGACGTCTCGGTCAGCAGGCTTCCGACCGGTTGGATCCCACCACCGTGAAGCTTCTCAATGCTGTTGCTGCGGCTTTAGCAGGTGCTGCGCTCTTCGCGCTGATAGGCGCTGCGCTAAAATGGTTCTATCAGATCGCTGATATCACTCGCACCTTTGTGATGCCTACCTTTGTTGGCGCGGTGCTGGGAGTCTTATTGTCGATCCGCGTCGATGTACGGCAACCGCTCCCAATAGGTTCCTGGATCTACTATGTTTTGCGCACGATCCTCAACGCGGTCCGATCGATCGAAGCGATCATCATGGTTATCGTATTCGTCGTCTGGGTAGGAATCGGACCCTTTGCTGGAGCGCTCGCACTCACGCTGCACACGATCGCCGCACTAGGAAAGCTCTTTTCAGAGCAGGTGGAGAGCATCGCTCCAGGGCCACTGGAGGCCGTGCAGGCTACGGGAGCAAATCGCGCGCAGGTGATCCGATTTGCGGTGATCCCGCAGGTCATCCCCCCCTACATTTCGTTCCTGATGTACCGCTGGGACATCAATGTACGCATGTCTACCATCATTGGCTTCGCTGGCGGCGGCGGGATCGGATTCCTGCTGCAAAACTACGTTCGCATCCTTGACTACCGTGGTGCTGCTGCAGCAATGCTCGCCATCGCCTTGGTGGTCGCCACGATGGATTATGTCAGCTCTGCGATCCGTCAGCGGTACGTATAGAGGCTTTCGGCCCCCGATAGCTCAATATTGCCCCAATGATATAATCCCCGGCCGAGGGTCAGCCTGGCTAAGTTTAGCCATGTTCGAACACTTTGCCGAAGAGCGAGAATCGCGAGCGCAGATACAAGATTATGCATACGATTAGCGATCCTGTTTTGTTGTTGAACGCCAATTTTGAACCTCTTAACGTGTGTTCGACACGGCGCGCCATCGGCCTGGTATTCAAGGGTAAGGCCGAGATGCTGCTCAACGGCCGCGGTTTCATCCATACGGTCCGCAAGGACTACCCGCGCCCATCGGTTATCCGTCTCGGGTACATGATCAAGCGCCCCCGACCTCGCGTGCGATTGAGCAAGAGAGAGGTGTTCCGAAGGGACAGTCACACCTGTCAATACTGCGGATCGAATAGACGCCATCTCACGCTCGATCATGTGATACCCCGTCATAAGGGCGGCGATCATTTATGGACTAACCTCGTTACTGCCTGCTCCGCCTGTAATCTCAAAAAGGGCGGAAGAACGATCCAGGAGGCACACATGTCCCTCCTCCGCCCGCCGCAAGAGCCGAAGGCTTCTGCCCAATACCTTTACGGGACTCACCTGGCTGACAATGAAGAGTGGGAACAATTTCTTAAGGGCTGGTAGCAGACATCTGGAAGTATCGGATAGGGCTCTCACCTTTCTCAAATTCAGGGGAGGTAAGAGTCGAGCGCTATCTGGCGGTGGTTACTTGGAAGGGAGCACCGGATAAGGCTTTGACCTTCTAGCGTTTCAAGGGCGCGCAAAGTTCATCGAAGTCTGGATATGGGACTTAATGTCAAAGCCCGGAGCCTAATCGCTCCGGGCCTTTTCTTTTCCGTATCGAGCAGATTGAATCCTAGACGACCTCTGACTCGATCAATCCCAGTGTGCCGTCGCGTCTTCGATAGAGTACGTTCACCTCGTTGGTATCCCCGTTATAGAAAATGAAGAAATCGTCATACCCCAGTAAAGTCATCTGCTCAATCGCCTCGGCCTCGCTCATCGGGACCAGGTGAAATCGTTTCCGAAGGGCGATCAGCTCGACTTCTTCGGTCCTTTCCTCTGGTAGTTCTGAAAGGACCTCACCCATTTTTCGACCATCGCCCCGCTTGCTCCAGCGTCGACCCTTGTACTTGTCGATCTGGCGTTGGATCTTTGATAGCACCGCATCCACTGAGGCGTAGATGTCTGCCGTCCGCTCCTCAGCCCTCAGCAGGACTCCCTTACCGCGAACCGTCAATTGGGCCACCTGTCGATCTTCTGCGCTGCGCGCGCTCCGCGCATGCCGCAAATCAACATTAGCCTCCTCGAGTATGTCGAGGTAGTGATCAAGTTTCGAAACGCGGGATTCGACATATTTTTTGAGGCGGTCATCCATTTCCATCTCACGCGCGTGAATGTGTACCGCTAATGGCATCTAGTTTCCTCCGATTAGATTGGCCGTTCCTCACCGCACTGAGATTTCAATCGCCAGATTATGCTCTGGCGACGGCTAGCCCGACGACAGAACGAGCACCCGCCGCCTTGATTGCCCTGGCGCATGCCGACAAGGTAGCACCAGTCGTAAATAGATCGTCCACGATAAGGACATCTTCGTTATCGAATGACTGAGCCTTTGCAATAAAGGCATCTCTGACGTTGTGCCAACGCTCATGAGGATTCAGTCCGACCTGAGATCGAGTGTCTTCCACGCGAATGAGCCGTCCCGAGTCGACCGTTAAGCCTGCACGCCGACCGAAAGCATCCGCAAGCAGTTCGGCTTGATTGAATCCGCGCCGCTGTCTTCTATGCTTATTGAGTGGAACAGGGACAACGAGCCCGGCATTCCAGCCTTGTTCCTGATACACATCTTCCAGCCAGGTACCCATCAAAGAAGCCAATTGGCGATCTGGACGGTATTTCAATCGAAGAAGGGCTTGCGTCATTCTCCCCGAGTACTTGGCGAAGGAGCGGACCTGGAGATCGGGTCTTCTTGAGCTACAGGACGGGCATGAGATCCGATTCTCCAGCGGATAACCACAATACTGACACAGTGGATGCGACAGCCGTACAATAGCTGCATCGCATTCGTCGCACCAAATTGTGCCATCCTCACTGCAGCCTGCACACTGAATCGGAAAGAGCAGGTCTAGACCTGCTCCTACCCAACTATGAAGTCCGGAAATTCGATTACGCAGCGAATTGACAATAGAGCGGCGGCCCACTGCAGCTGAGCTACCGGCTAGCTACCCTCCGAGAATTCCTCCAAGCGGCGAACTGAGGAGCAGCATTGCTGCAGGCCCCAGCAAAATGATCAGAATGGACGGGAAGATCAGCAAGGCGATCGGGAAAACCATCTTGATAGGAGCCTTATGAGCCTCCTCTTCCGCCATTTGTCTCCGTCGAATGCGCATCTGATCCGACTGGATGCGAAGAACCTTCGCCATGCTCACACCGAGCTGTTCGGACTGGATCACGGCCGCGACAAAGCTGGTCATTTCGTTCACTCCCAGTCGTTCCGCCATGTCCCTCAGTGCATCCCGACGCAGCTTACCTAAGCGAATTTCTTGAATAACGCGCCCGAATTCAAGGGCGAGTTCGTTGACCCATTTTTCATGAACCTTCGCCATTGCAGCATCGAAGCCTAGACCGGCTTCCACCGAGATTGTGAGTAGATCGAGTGCATCTGGCATTGCCCTGAATACTGATTTCTGCCGGGCGGAGATCCGTCCGCTTAACCACATGTTAGGAAACGCGAAGCCTATCAACATGAACAGAACCGAGATTCCCAATCCCTGCAGCCAGTTCCGACCGGTGCGGGCAAATATCAAAAAGAGCAGGCCGCCGAACAAGAGCGCAAAAACAAAGCGCAGCATCAGGAAGAACGCAGGGTTCATCTGCATTGGATTGCCGGCCATCTCCAGCCGTTGACGGGCATTTTCAAGCGTCGCTTGCGGCGTGAATCGCTGAGCCATTTCTCCAATACGATTGAAGAACGGTATGAGGATCCGTTGGCCGAAGTCTTGCGAAAGCTCCAGCTCTTCGAGCGACATCGGCTCGTCGGTAACTGAGATCTCTGAAAGCCGCTCTTGTATTGGATCGTCGCTCTGGGGCATGTTGATGCCCACAACGACCAGGATAATTGCCAATAGGACGACGATTCCGATAATTGCGCCAATCATTGATGTAAATCCCTCATATGTCGATATCTACGATCTTCTGTGTGATGATGAACCCGCTCACAATCATCAATCCAGCCAGGCTCACCAAAGGGATACCGCACGTGCGAGTCGCTGGGTTGAAGAATTGCATGATGTAGGGTCGGTTGACAAGGAAAAGCAAACCCACGAGAGCGATGGGCAGCGCAGAAATCACCCAGGCCGTAGCTCGCCCCTGCGCAGTCAGGGCTGAGATTTCGCCTTTGATTCGCACTCGCTCTCGGATCGTAAATGAGATAACGTCCAGGATTTCGGCCAGGTTACCACCCACCTCGCGTTGCACATTCATTGCGGTGATCACCAGATCCAGGTCGTCACTATGAATGCGCCGCATCAGGTGATCCAACGCCTCTTCCATCGTAATACCTAACTGCATCTCTTGAACCACTCGGCGGAACTCATCCGCAATTGGAGAAGGCATTTCGTGGCTGACGGCTTCCATTGCCTGCAGAGTTGAGAATCCGGCGCGCAGCCCGTTGACCATTAAATTGAGCATGTCCCCAAGCTGGCCGTCAAATGCTTTTAATCGACGTTTCTTAGCCTGGCCAACATAGATCGGAGGGATGAAAAACCCAACGGCCGCGCCCGCGATCGCAAATACGAATCCGCTCAGAATAAACGCGACCATGCCTACTCCGAACATAGTCAGAACTCTTGCAGCTAGATACTCGGCAGGTCGCAGCTTGATGTCTGCCTGCGCAAGATTCGTTGAGATATTGGCAAATAAATTCGTACCTTCTCCAAGGTTATTGAGGAAGTCCGAAAGCGCGGTCGGCTGATCTCCAGCATCAAACTCCTCATCTGAGCCGGTTGTAACAAGTCCACCTGTCTCGGCGTAGCGGCCCAGTCGCTCCTCGACGACCGAGCCACCGCCAACAAACGACATTACGAGCCCCACGACCAGCATCAGCAGGGCTAATCCGCCGCCTACGATCAAAATTACAGTGGGGTCCATCGCTACCTGTATGAGCCTCTTTCACCAACCCCGAATATCGAGGCAGGTAATTGGATGCCCGATTGCTCGATTTTTTCCATAAACTTCGGGCGCAGCCCGGTCGGCCGCAGGCGACCGATTACTTTGCCGTCCTCCAAACCAGTCTGCTCGAACACGAAGAGATCCGTCATCGTGATGACGTCGCCCTCCATACCCTGGATCTCAGAAATGTGCGTCACCTTACGGGTTCCGTCGCGCATGCGCTCTTTATGAACCACCAGCTCAAGTGCCGAAGCGATCTGTTCCCGGATTGCTCGCGTAGGCAGATCCATTCCGGCCATCAAGGTCATGGTTTCGATACGGGAAAGAGTGTCGCGCGGGCTGTTGGAGTGGGCGGTCGTCATCGATCCCTCATGGCCGGTGTTCATGGCCTGCAACATGTCCAGAGCCGCCTCGTCACGGATCTCTCCCACAATGATGCGGTCGGGTCGCATTCGCAGCGAGTTGACCACGAGATTTTGGATGGTTACCTCACCCCGGCCTTCAATGTTGGGCGGCCGCGACTCAAGTGTCACAACGTGCTCCTGCCTGAGCTGAAGCTCTGCTGCGTTCTCGATGGTTAGAATGCGCTCATCCCCAGGGATGTACTGGGACATGACGTTAAGCATCGTGGTTTTTCCGGAACCTGTACCGCCTGAAATAACCATGTTGATGCGCGCGATCACCGCGGCCTTGAGAAATTCGATCGCTTCGGGAGTGATCGTGCCAAACTCGATTAGCTGGTCGATGGTGATTGGGTTCTTTGCGAATTTTCGGATGGTCAGTGTCGGACCAACCAACGAGATCGGAGGGATCACCGCATTGACACGAGAGCCGTCCTGTAGCCTTGCGTCAACATAGGGGCTGGATTCATCGATACGCCTGCCCAGCGGTGCCACGATACGGTCGATGATGCGCATCAAGTGGTCGTCGCTTTCAAATGAGGCTGGCTCACGAGTGATTTTTCCCGCACGTTCGATGTAGATATTCTTGGCGCCGTTGACCATAACTTCGGTGATGCTTTCATCCGCAAGGAGCGGTTCGATAGGTCCTAGTCCAAGGATTTCAGCGACGATCTGTTCAAATAAGCGTCTGCGTTCTGGCCGCGAGAGAACGATATTCATCTCGGTCAGGATGCTTTCAAAAAGTTCCTCGATCTGTCGCCGCACTTCAGCCGTCTGAGTGACGTCCATCGCGGGGTCTAGTTCCTGAAGCAGGCGATTCTGAACCTCGTTTTTAATGTCGTGAATACGGCCGCCAGGGGTCTGCCCTGGTGGAGCCGTACGTCGCGCACTGAGCCCGCTCAGACGAGAAGTTCCGCCGCCAGCGCCGGGTTCGAAGGGCTGCTCTTCTTGCGTGGCTGGCGGATCTGGGGTTCCGTCTGTCTGGCCTTGCTCAATTCTCTTAAGTAACGACACTAATCAATCCTCCGGGGATTCCACCAGGGACTCAACGACCCAACATGCTAGGCCGTTCCTTGACTTCTTCTTCTGCCTCGACTTCTTCAGCTTGCGCGAGGCGCTGCTTAATGGTTCCCATCAATTGCATGATGGCTCTCGATTGCGGGCTGCTTCGATCGCTGAGGATGATGGGCAGACCTTTGTTGATCGAGGCGGTAATCGTTCGTTCGTCTAAAGGAATAATAGCCTCTACCTCGCGTTTCAGGTTTTCACCAACCGCTTCGGAAGAGATGCCACCCTTGCGATCCATCTTGTTGAGCACGAAACATACATTCTGCGTTGGAAATTCCAAGATGTGTAGCAGGTCGAACAGGTGGCGAGCATCCTTGATGGCCGGGATATCCGGCGTGCAAATCGCGATCAATAAATCAGCGGTATCCAGGATCGCCAACGTAGTGTCATCCATGGTCGAAGCGGTATCGACGATGACGTAAGCAAAGTGCCGTCTCAGGTACTGAATGATTGTGCGGATCTGATCTGCACTGACCTCGTCGGCCATTTCAGGCCTTGAAGGTGCAGCAAGGACACGCAAGCCGTTCTCGTGCAGAAGGAGCACATCCTCAAGGATTTCCTGATCGATATCATCCATACGAGTCGTGAGATCGTTGATGGAGTATTTCGATTGAAGATTTAGAAACACCGAAACATCACCGAATTGAAGATTGCCATCAACCAAGACGGTGGGCGTCTCTTCCGTATCGAGGCCAAGCGCGATGTTAGTTGCGAGGGTCGTACAACCCACTCCGCCCTTCGGGCTGTAAAATGCCAGCACCGTACCAGCCGGGCGGAGAGATGACCCACCCAAGGCACCAGGCAAAGCCTCGGAGGGCGCTGGAGCAGCTGGCCTCTCGAACTCTGTCCGTTTGTCGTGAGCAAACACTGACAAACGTCGAATGGTCGCAATCAGCTCCTCACTGGAAGGAGGCTTGACCATGAAATCTCGCGCCCCAGCCATCATGGCTCGGCGCATGTAGTCCTGTTCGCTCTGGACAGACAGGATGATGACTTGTGTGAATGGAACCTCGGTCAGGATCGCTTCAGTTGCGGTGATCCCGTCCATATCCTCCATATTGATGTCCATGATGACAATGTCGGGTTTGGTCTCGGCGGCGATTTCGATCGCCTCCTGGCCCGAACGGGCCGCACCAACTACCACAATGTCGGACTCAAATTGGAGAAGTTTGCGGATGTTTTCGCGAGTCTCCGCAAAGTCATCGACGATAAGTACGCGGATACTTTCTTCCGCGACTTCAGTCATTCATCTTCTCTCCAATCCTCAGAGTTGAAATCTAGCTACTGTTGTTGTCCTTCGCCCAGCTGCGCATCAAGGTCGGGCGGGAATATGAAGTCTTGGGTGCTAAGCCTGGGTTCCGTGCCGTAAGGAAGCTTCGTAGGAACGGCGATATCGTAATTGTCAATCAGGAACTGCAGAGTTACGCTATCAGTATCGAGCTCAGGCGTTGGGTCATTTGGACTTCGGAGGGTGAGTGTCAGATCCAAACCTCCGTTTACGGCCCAATTGATCGAAAGCGCGTCCTGAGGTGTGACGATCAATGTAATGATATCAGGTGGCTTGATCACCGGCGCGACCTCTTCTGCTGGTTGAGCCTGAGCCTGCGCTTCAGGGGCACCGACCCCTTCATCTGGCGGGGGCGCGATTACTTGAACCTCTTCTTCAACTGCCAGCGGGAACTCTCCAACTCCCAGGACGGTTGCGTTGGTTATCAAGCGCTGCGTGACCAAGCGTGGCCTCGGGGAGCCCGAAGGTCCAACATAGAAATCCTGTCCAGTTTGATCATCAAATTGGAGCTGACCGATCTCCGGCGGGCGCTCTGATGCGGCGCAGGCGATCCCGGTATCGGAGACCTCAATTGCTCGACAGCTCATTGCGCTCAGCAATTCGCCGTCGGAGTTGAATAGAAACATGCCTTCGTTTGGAAGTTCGGATTGGAACTCAACATCCAGATCTACTATCAGCATAGTAACAAGGACGTCCACCTGGTCGCCCTCGCGAAGTGCAAAGGCAACGCCCGAAAAGCGATCCATTGGCATCGCGATGGCAGTGAAACCCTGAGGAATGGCAACCGCGGCGTCCGAGCCAATTGCCAGAAGATCTCCGGCCTTGTCGGTGATCATGTTTTCTGTGATGGGTACACCACGACCGATGTCCATACGCGCCCGAAGCCCCACGACTTGGCCCGGGTCATCCAACATAGTCTCGACCTTGTAGTCCGCCGGATACGGAGAAACGATAACTGCTTCGGGTGGGATTATTGATCCTCTGGAGATGTGCTGAGCAGCGATGACGATCTCAGCTTCACCAACCGGCGTTGGAACGACCTCGGGCGGTGGCTCTTCACCGCCGCCTATACCTCCCAGCAGTAAGAATGCTGCAACTGCCCCTACCAGCAGGATAAGTGCAAATAAGATGAAAACGCGACCACGGCGCATTATGCCTCCTTATTTTGCGGTGACAAGCCCGGCCGGACAGCGTCTGCGTATGATACCGCTAGAGGTGAAGTTGTCAAGCCGGCGCACTTTCGGAGCTAATTTTAGACAATTCCGCTATGTTTTCTTATGGTACCGTCGTCGAAGCAACCATGAAAGAAGCCCTATCAGAGATAGGGCTTCCTTGTCTCTGGCAGGTGGTCGAATGACCACTCGAGACTACGACCACTGGGCGTTTAGATATTCGTGACGATATTGCTGAACACGTTCCCAATGGCAGGTCCGAGTAGCGCCAAAATAACAATCACGACGACGGCCACCAAAACAAGTATCAACGCATACTCGACCAGGCCCTGCCCCTTCTCTTTAGGTGCATAAAGCAACGATCTCACCACCTTTCCGTTACAAATTTGCCCTGTTTTTGCTCCAAGGCCTTCAAATTATAGGAGTGAGCCCCTTTGCCAACAATAGGACGAATCTCCGATGGTCTTATTCACCTTCAAGCTCGATCGGCACTGAGAACGTAACCCGAGTGCCTTCACCCGGTTGACTTTCGATCTCAAAACTACCACCGACCTGCTCCAGACGGTCCTTATTTACCCTGAGCCCGTGCGCCGCGCCTTCTTCCTCCATAGCAGGCTCAACATCAAAGCCCTTTCCGTTATCTTCCACAGTCGCTCGCACCTGATTCTCATCAAGATCTACAAGCACCTTGACTTGAGTAGCCTGGGCATAATCGCGCACGTTTTGCAGCAAAGCCTGGACGGTGCGGAATATGAGTACCTCCCGGTGGGCTTCAAGCCTGCGCTCGGTTCCGGTCACGACTACATTGAGATCCAGGCCTGTCTTTTCTTTATAGGCTTCGGAGTAGCGACGGATAGTGGGCACGATACCCAGGTCGTCCAGCATCATCGGCCGGAGGTCGAAAATGTAATCCCTAACCTTCGAGAAGGTTGAATTGGCGGAGGCTTTGAGGCTATTTAATTCCTCACGTGCCTTGTCCTGATCCGTATCGAACAGGCGCATTGCGATCTCGGCTTGCAGGATGAAGTTTGATAAGGCTTGTGCCGGACCGTCATGGATCTGTCGAGAAATCTTGCGCCGCTCCTCTTCCTGAGCATCGATGATCTGCTCGATGACCGACCCCGCTCCATTGCCTGAATCGAGCTCGACCTCATCCGGTGAACGTCCCTCGAGCAGATTCAGCGTGCTTTGGATGAACTCCGCGTATCGCTGCAGGGTGTCTTGATCGCTCTCGAGCTTCTCAAGCTGGCCACGCATGGTGAAGAGACGCTGTTGGGCGTCTTGCGCCGCCTCATAAGTGTTTCTGATGTCTTCTCGTGGAACGGTGTCGAAATTGGATTGAATCTGTTTGAGGGTGGCAGCGATCGAGGCATTGCGCTGGGCTAACTTCTCGACCTCCCCCTGGCTTTGCTCAACGAGCATCCCAATCTCTTTGTGTTCCCTTCGAACCTGCTCCAGTTCTTCGCGCGCGATATCGAGGAAAACCTCGACTGGACTGAGTTCTTCTTGACTGAGCTCTTCTTGGATATTTGAATCTGTCATTCCGCTACTTGCGGGTGTCCTGCAGTCGGACCCAACCGTGGCGTAAAGCATAGACCGCCGCTTGAGTGCGATCCTCAACATCAAGCTTGTGAAGAATTGCGGTCATATGATTCTTTACGGTTTGGTGGCTGATGCCCAGCTGAACAGCAATCTCCTTGTTGCTGAGTCCTCGTGTGACGTACTGTAGGATCTCCATCTCGCGCGGTGAGAGGGGAGTGAATGCTTCCACATCTCCATCGAGATGAGGTCGCCGCACAGTTTCAACGCCGCGCGAGAGCCATTGGTCAAGCCCGGCCTGATCATAGACCTGGTCACCCACGACGAAAAATCCCCGGGCAACATTGCGAATCACGTCGATCAGCTTACCCGGCTCAACATCTTTGGAGCAATAGGCCGCAGCGCCTGCTTTGAACGCATGAAGCACTTGCTCCACGTCGTCGTACGCAGTAAGCAGGACGATGGCGGTACTTATTCGTTCGGCAACCACCTGACGCGTCACCTGAATCCCATTCATGCTGGGCAAATTAACGTCGATCAGAGCCACCATAGGCAACAGATCGCGTACGAGTTCTAGCGCTTCGTCACCATTAGTGGTTTCCGCGACGATCTCGATGTCTTTTTCGGAATCCAAGACATTGCGAATGCCCTCCCGAAAAAGCGGATGATCGTCCACGATGAGTACGCTGACCTCTTTCATGGACTACCCTTCCCTAGCGAGAATGGCGGCGAGTATAGCATAGCCTCCACAAGTGGGGAAATTAGGGATTCCAAGGGTACACAGCCATGTTTTCGCCGCCAGCTTCAGGGCTGTGTTCAGCACTGGTCACGTAGAGAGGCGACCTTCCAGCGGTTAGCTGCGGGTACCACCCCGGGAACGTTGCCAGATATTGGGCACCAGTCTCATCGAGGTGTATACCCAGAGCCGATTCATCTCGGATGAAAGGGATGACGTCTGGTGAGACCAATCCGGCCATATCAACCAGATCACGACCGGCGAAATACCCTATCGCTCCGATGTCGTGGGCTGCGACGAGCGCATCCGGAGCTGTGTTCCTGTCAATCCAGCGTGCGGTTGCTACCATCTCGGTTTCAATGATGGCCACATCCCGTGCGTAAGCTCCGGCTCCTATCAACCAGAAAGATAGGCCGGCGATGACAGAAACGATTATCCAGGCTCTTGAGAGGATTCGCACGGTCGCCACTTGCGAGCGCGGTCGGATCCAGCGCAGCATTCCTTCGAGCGAGAGCACTAGCAGGATCGGGATGACCGGTATCGCATATCGTCCGTGCTGGTACGTTACCGGCAGGCGAATTGCATAGAGCGCTAAGTAGATGGCGGCCCATGCTAGCGGAATCAGGCGTGCCCATCGTCGAGAAACCGAGTAGTGCTTGATTGCGAATAGGAGACCGGGAAGGAGCACCACTAGCACCCCGACCAGGGGTCCCCCCTCCTGAAGTCCAGGTGCGCCGAGCCATTCGCCCGGGACTCCGGCTTGAGTCAAGAGCCGAACCAGCAAAGGCAGCTCTCGCAGAGAAGCGTACTCGGCCTGCTTTGCGTAAAAGGTGTTTGGCCAGATCTCTCCCGAAAGCCAACGCTGGAAAGCTAAGTAAGGCAGCAGAGGGACTGCAATTCCCGCTCCCAAGCGTAGCCATCGTTGGATCCTTTTTTCTCTATCACGTATGGCCATGTAGCCGATCGGTACGACAACTAATGTCAGTGCATCCGGGCGGATCCACGCACCAATTCCAATCAAAATACCGATCAAGAAAGGTCCGGAGCGTTGGTCTTCAAGCCGGTAGAAACATAGCAGCGCGATAGCCGACAGCGCTATGGTTTCCATCCCGGAGAGGCCGGCCCACGCGAGATGCCACTCCAGCGGAATAAGGACCGCTATCGCCCAGGCTTGAGCTGCTCGTTCCGGAATTCGAATGACGATCCAGCGGGCAGCGATCCAGCCTGAAAAAGTCAGCATGAAAAGCCCTACGAAGTGGGTCCAGACGAGTGGGTCGAACCGTGCGAAGTAGCCCAGGGAAATCAGTGCTGACCATAGAGGGGCCGTTGATCCCGCACTTGCGCTCCCGGGGATGAAGGCCCACTCACCCTGCTCAGCAAGATTGCGAGCATAGGTCTGATGAATCCACGCGTCGTCCAGAGGAAAACCGACACCAAGAGTGCTGTTTGAAACAGCAAGGTAAAGAATGGCCGTCGCGAGCGTGGCCGCGATCGCAACGAAATTCCTTCGCACTATCGAACCACCTCAAGCACGTATACAGGCCGCTCGGTGCCATCAGCGATTGTCCGATATAGTCTGAGCCACTCCACGGATTCTGGTTTCGAGTATAGGGAGTCGAGTCCTTGCGGGTGATTCGCTTCCAATACGACCCAACGTACGGCGTACGCATCGACGACCTTATGCAAAGCGTCGTCCGTGCCGTTCGGAATTACGACCGCAGGTTGTTGGCTATGCGCAAAGAAACCGGGAGGATTGTTCACAGCTACGACAGATTCCCCTTGATCGGAAATAGCTGCGGCTACAGTCCGGTATGTTTCCGCACTCGCATTCCAAGAATTTCCCCCGTCCAAGAAGCGATTTGCATAGAGACCGACGGTAAGCACTGCGGCCATAACGACGGCACTCGTTCCAAGCACACGCCAAGCTTCCTTTTGGTTCCATTTGCGCTTGGATCCCAGCCAATAAATCGCAGCCTTGAGTCCGATAGGTGCTAGCGCCCAAAGCATAGGCACCACGGCCACCATAGAGTGAAAAAGCGCTCCACGCGGGCCAACAAAGGGAAATACGAAGGTCATGACCATAAACAGCATCGCCAGATACCCGATCCCGAGGCGGACGAACGGGTGATCCCATTTTCGAGCAGCTCCGACAGCCATGAATGGAGCTAAGAATACGATGCCGGCTTCAGCGATCAGGCGCTGTAGGTTTGTCGCAAGCGCTGCGAGCCGGGCACTTGCAGCCGCTAGCAAGCCGGCCTCCCACCATCGCGCCAACGTCAGCTGCGAAGCTGGGAATGCAAATAAGTCATCGTAATTCAGCATCCACAGCAAACGCTGGCTGCCTGAATTCAGGGCTGTTCCGGTTTGTGCCACATTGCGTGCCCACCAGGGACCCATAACCGCTAGCAATCCCAGGAAGAGCAGGACCCCACCAGAAATTCGCGTCTTCCCTGACCAGATCACTGCCAGAGCGCCGATCACGAACAAAAGCAGGCCGTCAGCACGCGCAAGGCTTCCTAGGCCTATCAATAGGCCGGCCATGAGCCAGCGTCCCGGCGATGGCGACTCCACCGCACGCGCCATCAGCCACAGGGACAAACTGCCGGCGATCGCGAAAAGTGCGAATGAATCGATCGTCACCAGAAATGGCAGAAAGAACCCAGGAGATAGGGCAAACAAGCCCGCCATCCAGGCTAACCTCCCGTCTCGCGATAGCCGCTGAGCAAAGGATGCAGCCAGGGGCGACAAGGCCGCTGCGAGTAGGATGAAGGGAATCTGGGCTGCCCTGAAACTCGATCCCAATAACAACATGCTGCCAGCTGACAACACAGTAGGAAGCGGCATCCAATACAGGTGCGATGTGTGAGGAAGGCTTGTCGGATCGTCGAGATAGTTCCATAGAAATGGTTCGGACAACCCCTTTCCATCGACCAGCTGCAATGCGGTAGCGTAGTAGTAATCGGCGTCCATATACCCGGGGCTCTGGACCCGCAGCGACGCCACGCCGTATACGACCAGACCCAACACGTACAGGGCTAGCCACCGCTTGCGCTCACTCATCTGACGAAGTGGTAGACCTCGAGCTCACCGTATTGAGTGACGGAATCCTGAGTGTAAAGCTCGGACAATCGTTCCAGCGTAGGATGAACCTCATATCCCTCGGCCTGATAGTCGAGGTTTTCTCGAAGAAAGAGAATAAACCAAACACCTTTAGCGGCTCGGACAGCGTCTTCGAGATCAGGCTCTGCCAGAAAGCCGAGCACCTCTTGAGTGGCTGGCGCTAAGGTGTCGGAACCCGAACCTGGAGGATCGGGCAGATACAGGTGGCCTAAGTTTGGATCGTAATAGCGGGCGGGGAGAGCTGTGAGCTTGTTGCTGTGCAGCAGGACCTCATCGGCCCGCACTTCAGCATCCAAATCCCGATTTAACCTCTTCCAGGGCGCATACGGAAACCCATCGTAGTTGTAGTAGCTTACGAGCCCAACCGCGAATGTCCCAAACAGTGCGATACGCCCGGTCCAGGCAAATAGATCAGACAATCGAGGAGCGGCGAGTGCCCACGCCAGCCAAAGCAGGAGGGCCGCACCTGAGGTCAGCAATGCTCGCTCCAGATATACCGGCTGCCAGTACGAGATTAGAAACATTAACAGCACCGGTATTACCGCCAGATACAGCAGCCACACCCCGTGCTTGTAGTGGGGATCCTGGGCCTTTCGCGCGCGCACGGTTCCCCACAAACCGAGCGCAGTTGCCAATACGGCGCCGAACAAGACGATTGCCAGAAAGATCTGCGGTACGGGCAGCCCCGCAGTGAATACAAGCCATGTGCGCACCAACTCGGCCAGCCCTGGCTCAGGAATCCAATACGCCCATCGAACTCGAGACAATTGACTGGGAACATAGACCAGCCATGGCAAGTAGAGCAATATAGCAAATAAGCCGGCGAGCACTGTCTTGCCAAGGTTTGGCCACTGCCTGCGCCACAATGGTATTAACCCCAGCGGAATCAGGTACAGGGCTGCAAGAGCGTGGGTGTATTGAGCGGAAGCGCCAAGAAGTGCAAAAGCCAACCAATACCTGAAGGAACCACCTTCCAGAGCTTTCCAGTAGACGAGGGTGGCTCCCAACGACAGTACGCCGAGAAGCGCGTACATGCGAACTTCCTGCGAGTAGTGAACCTGAAATGGAGAGAGAGCGAGCATGGTGGCAGCAACAAGCGCGATTCGCTCATCGAACAGTTTCCGGCTCAGGCGAAATCCCAGATAAACAAGCACTGCTCCTAGCAGCAGAGAGAGCGCTCGAACGGCGACCGGGCTTGACCCAAACACCCCTTGCCACAGCCAGAGTAATGTGTAGTACCCGAGAGGATGAACATCCGCTGCGATACCTTGATCGACAAGCAATGTGCCGTAAGACATCGCTAGCGGACCTTCAGCAGAGAATAGAACTGCAAAAGCCTCGTCGTACCACAGTGAGCGGGAGGTCAGGGTGGGAAGCCGGACCAGTAGTGCTAGGAGTAGGACAAGCCACAAGGCATGCCTCTTCAGCCAGCTAATCCCAGGCCGACCCCTCCCTGCACTCATTTGTTCTCCCGAGCTTCGCAAGGTTTGATCGCCCATCAAAGGACTTCGTTAGTCGCGATCTGATTTCCCTTCAACACTCTTTGCCACCCGTGCTTTGATCTCTTGTCAACGCTTCGTGCTACCCGTGGTCTGATCTCTTATCAAAGTTCACTGCTGGTCGCGATGCGACTTCACTTCGTAATGTCGCGTCAATGCTCTCTGTTACCCACTCCATGCCGCTGTGAGGATCAGATACTCTGCTTATCTGGCATGGCTATGCGCAATTCACACCACAGAACACACCTTGTTAGCGCTGAAATTCGTAAAGGACATATGCGTCGCCGAACGCCCTGACAGGGACCAAATGCTGTTGAATGAAACGATCGAGTGCACTCCAGTCGTCAGATTCGAAGGGATCAAAGCCGGCGCTGCGCACTGCCTCCGCCCCGGCTCGATGGAAGAGAACATGCGTGACGCCATCTTCCACCCACCGATTTTGAAGTTCTTCAACCGCCGTGAAATGCTGACGATCGTGCCACCAACGATCGAGCAGCGCATCTGGTTCGCATTGAGCGCTCGCCCCACAGTAGTAGCTGCGAGGCTCCCAGAGGAACCGCACTTTTGCGCGACCCTCCAGTCGATTGATCTCCCGCATAGCCTCGTAGTGCCAGCCAAGACGGCGAGTCAAATAGCTCTGTTTTGATTCCGTTCCCAGTATGACGTTAAGGAATCCGGCGTTAACCGTTTCGAAGATCATGCTGGTGGCGGTTAGCACAAGGATCAAGGCTATAAGACCTCCCAGTATGAAGCGAACCGATACTCCCCAACGACCGACCTGCCCCACGGTATCGAATCCAACTGCCGCGAGGGCCGCAAAGAAGGGCAATACAGGGAACAGCAGACGTGATTGAACTAGCAGAGACGAACTGGAAAGCTGAATAACCCATCCCAAATACGCCACTCCCGCCACAACGACCAGATCCCGAATGTTCCCTCGCCTGTCCGATCGATCCAGCAATAACCTAAGCGCCAGCAGGGGGATTAGCGCCAAGAGCAGCGGCCCGATCGTCGCACCATATGAGGCATGACCCTCAAAGAAGCCTCCCTCGAGCCCCCAAACACTTGCCTCCCACGGAGCGACAAGAATCTCCGGAAGGCTCAGACCGGTACCAAAGCGGCTGAACCAGATCGTGCGATGACTGTCCCAGAAGACACCCTCGAAAATGAATGGATACACAGGGTTTTTCGTCAGCACAAGGTTCGCGAGCAGGAAAGGAGCCGTGAATGATGAAGTAGATAGCAGATAAGCTCCCCACCTTCGAACGGATCGGCCTCGGAGAAACACGACCAGGCTTAACCCAATCACCAACCAAACCGCGGTGTATTTGGTATTCAAGGCGAGCGCTGCCAGGAAACCCGCCAGGATCAGAGCTCGATCCACCTTCCTCGAATCGGAAACCCGAATCAGCGTAAAGCTAGCCAGGCCGGCGAAGGCACCCAACCACTCGACGTGAGCCCAACCAGCTAGCAGCGCTGCAGAAGGTACCGCCACCAAAACCGCAATCGCTAGCCATCCCCTTCCGGGAGCCGCGCTGCGAACTAAGCCGGGCATCAGGACCAGCGTCAGTACAAAGAAGGTGGCATGAAAAAGCTGGGCTAATGAAGGACCCGCAATCTGCTGCCCCAGCAGGAACAACATCAAACCGGCCTTGGGGAATCCCAGATATGCGAGATCAACATCGTGATGTATTCGACCTGCCTGTTGGTAAAGCTTTGGACCTGTCAGGTGATACACCAGCGAGTCCCAGGCAGTGGGTGGAGAGAGAGCGCGCAGCGCGATGAGCGCGCTGGCAATGCTCACGAAGATCATCAGCCAGCGTCCAGACGGCCTCTCAATGCCACGCAAGTCTGTCCTAATGCGATAGAGCGTGATCGGAAGTGGGATCAATAGCAGCAGCCATAACAACAGCTGCGAGTAGCCTCTTAAGAATCCAAGTGTAAGCAGTGCAAGCGAGATCAATCCGAATCCAAGACCAATCTGTAATGCCAGTCTCTCTACCGCCGTAAAGTTTGAGAGCCTTCGAAGCACCATCCAGCCCAGCAGGTTAGCGAGAGCGACCGCGCTTGTCCAACCAATTCCGGTCAGCACAAGATCGCGAACCGCCTCAACCTGAGAAGCGCTGATTGGTTTGTGGACGGCAAAGTAGGCCAGAATTACTCCCACAAACCAGATCAACGCCAGGCCGGCGATGGCTCTACTCACGATACTGTTGGGTCTCAGCCTCATTGGATTTCCGTTAGAGTCGTACGGCGCGCACGGCCCACCATCGCGCCCACCACAGCCCGAGGAGGGTCAGAACAGGAACTGGAAGATACATGATCGGGCTCTCTGTGTTGCCCTCGACGGTAACAAGAAAAAGCCCCCATAGGCCAAAAAATAGGGCAACCATTGTGAGCAGGACAACCACGTCACCTTTAGCTCCCCACCGCGCGACAAGAACCGAAAATATCAGGCAGAGGGCGGGCAGCAATACAACGTAGTTGGTGGTGGCGGTACGGAGGGCGGCTAGGTTTGTTGCCACTATAGTTAATGCCGCGGCCCATTGGAACCAACGGTCAGACTTGCCGGCAGCTTTTGTCCACTCCCAGAGCAAGTAAAGCAACAAGCCTCCACCAAGGACAACGGCAATCAATCCCGACAAACTCGGGAATGCGTCCCCAATGATTTGTACAGGCGGACCCAGCTCGGTGTAGGTTGGATACTCCACTAATTGCCGCATCCACTCGATCGGCCAACCCGGTAGCAGCATGACCGAAATCAGCACCAGCACACTGATCGTGCCGCCGCCCCAAGCGATGATCGGCCAGCGCTTAGCCCACCCAGCCCACACAAAGGCGAACGGTATTAGAAGTACCGCCATCTGCGGCTTAGCGATTGAAAGACCAAGCAGAACCCCTGCAAGTGGGTCGCTCCCCCGCTTGATGGCCAGAAGGGCGGCGGCAATTACGAACGCCTCAATGACAGCAAACTGACCGACGATGATCGCACGCATTCCGTGATACCAGAGCACCGAGAAGAACAGCAAGGAAACCAGGACTGCGCGGTGGGGTTTCCAATCCGCAATAGCGATGCCGATCAACACCAGGATCGGAAGGCTGATTTCCAGTATCGTCATCCATAATGCGCGCGCCATGGTGTAGGGAAGGGCTCCGAATGGTGCAAAGAAAAGCATGGCCGGAAATGGATAGACGAAGTGGGAGACATCTTCGCCAGCTTCGACATCCGCCGCTCGGCCATAGATCAGTTCCTGCGTTGCGAGGCTTACCTGTGGGTCGTAGGGGCTGATTCCATCCTGCACCCAAAAGCGCGCGCCCATCCAGCGGGCGAGAAAGTCGTTTCCACCCGGGAGCTCTTCTGCAAATCGGTAGTTAGCAATGGTCAAAGCGACGAGTACGATGATCACTGCCACGACCGTTGCAATTCGTACCCAGAGCGGTCGCTCTACCATTAAGCCTTCCCCCTCGAAACTCTCCAAAATTCAACTGCGAGCAGAATCATGAGCAGCGTCCTCAACAGCACGGGAAGGGCCAGCAGATCGAATCGCCCTCTCGAGAGCAGAATCGGCCACTCAAGCAACGCAACCATGCCCAAGCTAACCGAAAACAGGGCAGCTCGACGCATCACCAGGCCGAGCAACACGAAAGGAATTAAGTAGGCCAACCACTGCGGGCTCCAGCCTGGCGATGCCAAAAAAACGAGGCAGAAAATCAAGCCGAGCAGCGACGTCTGGCTACGCGGATTGTCGTCCTCGGTCCGCACTACGGCCCAGGCACTGATTCCTAGCGCCAGCAATGCTGGAATCCACGTGGGTACTACCGCTGGATTTCCTCGAATCACCTTCGCAAGTTCCGGATCCAGGCGCTCTTCCAAGGCCCCGAATGCCCCGGTACGATCATTGCCGTCGATCAAAGCCCATACCGTTTCCCACGATCCTTTCGAGGCCTGTGAGCGGAGTGATGCCGCAGCTACCTCTGACTCGGCTGCGAAGAATGGAGCTAGCGAGACAACCAGGATCGCCGCGCCCAGACCGGAAGTTATCAAAGCCTCCTTATGCGACTTGAATCGCCAGAAAAGTATCAACGGAAGCATGGGTAGGAACTTGACGAGCGCACCGACGCCGGCCGCAACCCCAGATAGATAGGGCTTTGATTGATAGAAAGCTCGCAGCGCAAACAGCATGAAGAAGACTGCCGTTGGATCGAAAGTCCACCAACCGAAGGCCGGGATGAGGAGAAATCCCATATACAGCCAAGCAACCATCGTCGCTTTCTGGGGTTCCCATAGTTTTTTGGCTAATGAGGTGAGCAGCCACAGGCTTCCGACATCAAATGCCAGCATGATGAGCGCCAACACATAGGCATATACATGCTGTGATCCACCAGTGAGAGTATGAACTCCAATGGACAAGTAAGGGAACAACGGAGGGTACTCAACCCAGTGATCAAGCCATGGAAGGCCGCCCTCGAGTGATGAAAATTCAGCCAGGTTGAAGAAGTGAAGATAGTCGCCGTAGCCCAGAATCGCATCAACCGGGAGTGCTGCAAGCGAAAGAAACCGAACGACGGCCAAGATCCCTAATCGCAGAAGATCTTCGTAGCGATTCGTAGGTTCGTTCACTTAATCCGGGGCCGTAAACACACGCGCCTGGTCGTCAGCGAATCCTTCGTTCCATCCCCCACGCAGCAACTCACGAGCCAAGGGGGCATCCTTCTCGATTAATACGAGCTGGATATCCCACCGGTCCAAAGCTTCTTGCCAGCCATCATTCCCACGCCAGACATCAAGGTACTCTTCAAGGATTGCATCATCAAAGAGATCGGTCCTCCCATCTACAAAGCTCAAATATCTTGGATACAAACTCCAGATAACATAGCCGCCCCAGTTGTAGGAATTGAGAAGCGGTCCTCGAGGCTGATTGGTACGCAGGTATTCCACTGCTCCCGCCGGCATGCTCTCTCCGATCGTCTCTTCATTGAACTGTGTTGAAAGGGGCACCGCGCTTTTGATGAGCACCGCAAGCCCAATCAATGCCAATAGGACAGCGTTAAGTGATCGCGTCAGCCGTGGTGACAGCTCCTGGCCACCTCTTCGGCCCGGGAGCCAGCGCATCAATATCGCGTCAGCATGACGGCTAAGCACCGGCGCCGCCACCAGCGCGAACAGCGCGATGTTGCGAGCAGCTAGAAATCCCATGTAGGTAAATATCCCGATATGAATTAGCTCGATCGCCTTGGGTCGTTTGGGGGACATTGCCATTGCCGCCAGCGCTAGAAGCAACATCCAGAGAAAGGGTTGAATCTCAAGTTGGTGGAAGTTGGGAGACTGCCACTCTTGAATGAAATCCCGCAACACTCCGATTGAGACGGTACGCAAGGGGTACGCCAGCATGTCCAGCCCAAAAGGATTTACTACGATGGCAACCACCGCTGCCAGCGTAGCTGCAAGCAGCATCTTCAGACGTTCAACCACGAGCTGTCGGTCTTCGTCGGACGCGTGCACCCCTCCTCGAATCTCTTTCTCCGAGTTCGAGCCATCACCTCCAGCCTCGATCATCTGATCGCCTGTAGCGCTCAACTCCTCACGTACCCATTTTTGATGCGTGGCTATGCGCAATTTAGGCAGCAAAAGGGAGTAAATCGTTGCAGCAATCTCGAGCCCTAGCAAAAGAACGGGGATTACAAATCCCCCGTGAGTGTTGGCCCAAATAGTCGTGAGCGCAGGGATAAGCCAAATAACTCGGGAGCCTCTCTCTCGTCGGAATTTGGCCAAGATCCACAACGTCACCGCAGTGAAAAGGAAGGTGAAGATATGCGGCCGGGCCGACCAATACACTGCGGAAACCGTGGCAGCAAGCAGAAGCACAAACGCCCGGAGTAAAGGCCCCTCCCGCATTGTCTGCCACACAAAACCGAATGCGGCTGTCACTAGTAGCGCTGTCAGCAGGTTGAGGCCCGGAAAGCCGAGAAGTTTGTAGACTGAAATCAGCGCAATCTGCGCCAGCCACCCGGGGTAGATCCATTCGCTCCCGAGCCGCGTAAGGGAAAACGGATCTGGATTCGGAAGGCTTCCTGTGGAAAGTATCCAATCGCCAGCCTTAAGGTGCCAGTAGGTGTCGGCTCCGATGGAAAACCGGAGCGCCATCGTGAATACCGCTAGAAGCGCTATCAATGGCACTAGCTTTCGGAAGCTCATGGTGTTGAGTACACCCCAAGTTGGTCTGGATTTACCAGCTCTGAGAGGCCATAAAAAATGGTGTAGGGTCCGATAAATGTCTCCTCAAACTCGATTCCGCGCTTATCCAGACCGGTCCGTAGATTGCTGTTTAGCTCGGGAAAATTAGTCGTGATCAGCGCAATTGAATAGCTATCAGCGACGATCTCTCCATAGGGGGCGTACCGATCATCGCGATCGGTGTGCCGAAAATCCTGATGGTAAGGCAACCTTGGCGTGAAAATAACCTTCTCATCGGAGTGAAATGCCAGCGGGTAAGCTACCCAGTAATTCGAATATCCAGTCGACTCCCCCTCAGATTCCAGAAACTCAATAAGCTCTGGAAGATATGTGTGATCCACCCTGGCGACCGGATCGAATTGCGTGGTAAGCCCCGGGGGGTTATTCGCAGCAGCCTGGATACTTCCCCATAAATTGAAGAGCAGGACCAATCCTAGCACCGCGAATGCCCATCGACCGATGCGCGGGACAAGCACCTCAGGCACAATCTCCCCTGCCAAAAGTGCTAGTGGGATAGCAAGCGGAAGAAAGTATCGGCCTGATGGATCTGCGCCAAAGGGCGTCAGAAGGAACCCGGCGATTAGAGTCGTCATTACGCCGACAAGCATCCACCGTCCGATGCGAGCTTCATCGTGTATTGTCAATCGAAAAAAGCCATACCCCAGAACGGCAAGCCAGAATATCAAGACGACTGCAGCAACTGGCGCTGCGATCAGCTCAGCGGACCAAGGGCTCCTCAATCCGAAAACGACGGTGGGACCGAACAGGAACAAATTCACGAAGTGTTCCAAGAATGACGAGAGTCCATCCGAAGAGGCGCCGGAGATTGCTCCTCCCAGGAGCTCGATCAGGAAGGGTTTTATACCGCGTGACACAGCTTCGAATATCCAAGGCAATGCTCCAAGCGTGAATGCGGCGATTACTACGATAAGTTTTGATTTGGCGTTCCATAGTTGGCGCAGCACCATTACGCCAGTCGGTATCGTATAAACGAGCGTGAGACCGAAAGCCCAGAATCCAAGCCCGGCCAGGAATCCCCAGAGTGCAAATCCTTCGGCTCGGCGCCAAACCCGTAGCGCCAACAGCATTAGCAAATTTCCTATTACCAGGGCCTCCCCATATCCACCAAGAGAAACGGTCGTGTAGAGCATTACATTGACGGTCGGGATTGCCAGGAGCGCGGCCGCGATCCATGCGATCCATTTGCTACGAAATATCGACCACCCTATGGCTGAAGTGGTCAAGATGGTGGCAACATATAGGATCGCTTGCAGAAGACGAATCACCCAGACTGCTTCGCCCAAGAGCGCAAATCCAAACGCAGCAAGAATTGCATCGAGGCTTCCCATATAGGACTGACCGTAAAAGAACGCTGGCCACTGCCCATCTAGAATGTGACGAGCCATCAGACCGACGATCGCCTCATCAGAATTGAATGGAAATACTTCTGCGGTAAGCAGGATCAGCTTCAAGGCAAGCCCGACTATGGCAATCAGGATTGCTCCTAACCAGTACCCATCGGTCAGCTTTTGAGCTAGCTCCAGCAACTGTATAATCCGCCCGTGCTGCGCAATCCCCTGCGCTGGGCCAGGATTCTCATTCCGCTGCTTGCTTTTGGAGTCAGGTTGATTCCCGGTCCGCGCACTATTGACGACGCCTACATCACCTTCCGCTACGCTCGCAATCTGCTCGACGGTCATGGGCTTGTGTATAACCCGAGCAACGCGGTCCTGGGGACCACTACTCCCCTATTCGCCTTGATTATGAGCGCACTTGGACTTCCGGCCGGAGGGCCGGATGCCCCGTTTCCAGTAATCGCGCTTTTGGTGAGCGCGGTCGCCGATGCAGTCACCGCGTTTCTCCTCATTCGCATAGGGAGCCGACTGGGCTCGAGCGCAGCGGGCGTGGCGACTGCACTCATCTGGGCCGTCCATCCCTGGTCGGTGACATTCGCTATTGGAGGAATGGAAACCAGCCTGTTTATTGCCCTGTTAAGCGCCACATTCTACTTACATTTGGCCGGGCAACCAATCATGGCCGCTGGAACCGGAGGCCTGGCGTTGATCACTCGTCCTGACGCCTTGATATTTCTTTCATTCATCGTTCTTGATCGGCTGCTTGTCACTCTAAGGAAGGATGAGCGCGCGCCCAAGCCGGCGTGGCAGGAGGCTGCGGCGTTCGGCGCCCCGGTTGGATTGTGGATTGTGTTCGGTACGCTGGTTTATGACTCGCCGATTCCCCAGTCCTTGTTTGCCAAGGCTGTGGCCTACGAGCTCCCTCAGAGCGCAGGGCTGGTGCGCTTGCTTCAACACTACGCCACACCCTTTATGTGGCATGAAATATTCGGCTCCACCTGGATCGCCATCGGATTGATATTGTTTCCAACACTCTTCGCATTGGGAGCTCTCTTCGGCGTACGCAACTCAATGCGGGCGTGGCCGTTGTTCGTCTATCCATGGATCTATCTTTTGGCCTATTCGATCGCCAACCCACTGCTGTTTCGATGGTACTTGGTCCCTCCCCTGCCGTTGTATTTGCTGGGAATATTCCTGGGTGGAGCTCGCTTTTCTCGGGATTTGAAGCATTGGCTTCCACTAGCGATCCTTGCATTCCTGGGATTATTCGGAGCCTTGTCAGCGTGGACCCTCAGTCCTGATCACGGACCCACAAGGCCGGCGCCCCAAATGGCTTTCATTCAGCTCGAACTGGTTTATGAGCGGGCTGCCCGTCTACTTTCAGATCACATTCAGCCTGGAGATGTGCTGGCTGCTGCAGATATTGGCACTCTCGGCTACCATGCTCGAGGAGAGATACTTGATCTACTAGGCCTTATCTCTCCGGAATCAACCAGGTACTACCCGCTTCCTGCCGCCGCATACGCTATCAACTACGCCGTGCCGGCAGATCTAGTGGCCGATCTTAGGCCAGAATTTGTCGTTATCCTCGAAGTCTATGGGCGAAATACTCTGTTGCAGGATCCACGATTTCAGGCGTCCTATGAACTCCAGGATGTGCTAAGTACAGACATTTACGGCAGCGAGGGACTCCTAATCTTCAGCAAGATGGAACCAGGCTGATCTCAAGTATCTTCGCCGCCCAAGACACTCCAATAGCAGGTGTAATTTGTACTGGACCCCTTCGCACTTGATTTCCATGGACGCACCGTGGTCCTTCGCGCCCTTTAGGCGGAATCGAAAAGGGACTGTCTCATTGAGAGTCCCTTTCATTCGTAGTTTGCTAGCGGTGATTTGCAGCGATCGCCGTGCTATTCCCTCAGATAATCGACCAGCATCCGTCGATGGGAGGGGTGACGGAGGCGGCTCAGTGCTTGTGCTTCGATCTGGCGTACTCGCTCCCGCGTAACTCCCATCTTTCGCCCTACTTCTTCAAGCGTGTAGCTCTGTCCGTCATGCAGGCCATACCGAAGCTGGAGGATTCTTACTTCTCTAGGAGGTAGCGTGTGCAGGACATCTCTGAGCTGCTCCCGCAGCAAGCTGTTCGTAACGATCTCGGTCGGCGCAGGGGATTCTTCATCCTGGATGAAGTCTGAGAGGATTGAATCCTCCTCCTCATCCGTAGGAGTTTCAAGTGAAATTGGTCGACGCGCGACCTGGATCATGTTCTCAACCTTCTTCGGAGTCACGCTAAGAGATTCCGCCAATTCCTCGGTGGTGGGATCCCGTCCGAGCATCTGCGTCAGCTGATGCGAAGTACGGAGCAGACGATTGATTTGGTCCCCCATGTGAACCGGAACTCGAATAGTCCGTCCCTGATCTGCGATCGCGCGTGTGACTGCTTGCCGGATCCACCACGTAGCATAAGTCGAGAACTTGTGTCCGCGCCGATAGTCAAATTTCTTTGCAGCTCGAATGAGGCCGATGTTGCCTTCCTGGATCAGGTCCAAAAATGGTACTCCACGCCCCATGTACTTCTTGGCCACACTGATCACCAACCGCGAGTTTGCAGTGATGAGGTGTTCGCGGGCTGCCCATCCATCTTCGATGAACAACCGCTGATTCGCTCGGTTCCCATCTCCCCTTGCCATTGCCTCGCGCGCGTTCCGCCCGCGCTCGATTCTCTTGGAGAGAGAAACTTCCTGCTCGGCAGTCAGCAGAGGTACGCGACCGACTTCCTTAAGATAAAGGCCTACGCTGTCATCAGCATCGATCTGGGCTAGGTCGTTCCTGTCTTTTTCTCGCAGTTTTTCGATCTCGGTGAGTTCCTCGTCTTGAGCATCATCTTCATCTGGAGCTTCTTCCAGATAATTGATATTTGCTCTCAACAGCGAGGCATACACTTCCTCGAGCTGATCCAAATCACGCTCCGCATCAGGGAACAGAGCCAGGATGTCGTCACTCGTGACGTAGCCTCGCTCCTTACCCAGCTCGAGCAGCTGCTCCAAAGCTGGGTTTTCTTCGACCCCCTCTTCGGGAATATTGAAATCTGACTTTCGCTTATGGTTCGTTCGTTTAGCCAACTCCTACCTGCTCTCCTTCCCAAGTAGATACACCATTACAGCTTATAGAAAATTCGGTCGCGAATCAACACTCAATTTTTTTCTTATGTAATGCGGTTCCATCAAGGATTTAGGCGCTACAGGATGTCCCCGACATAGATCCGCCCTTTATCCAACTCCGGCTCGTGGATGAAAACCCGCAACTCACTATCCAATGCAGGATCAAGGCCAATCGGTAGTTGATTTGGAAACGCTACTTCGGGGCGATATAGCGGAACTGACGCCAACCAATGGAGTTTACTACACCCGAGCCGCGCTTCCTTGACAGCATATGTGCCAAACTGTACAATCGCCCAGCCCCCTCAGGAGACTAGATTCATATGGAAGGCATCCTTGCTTTCATGCAAGAGCTCCGGCTTTTTGAGCGAATTGCCCTATACGCTGTATTGGCTGTTGCAGTTCTCGGGCTGCTTTACGCATTGTTTCTGCGGGCCCAGGTGCTCAGGGAACCAAAAGGATCATCTCGGATGCAGGATGTTTGGAACGCGATCCGAATTGGCGCCGACACCTATCTTCGCAGGCAACTTCGCACCATCCTCCCATTTATTGCGATCCTCACCATTGCACTATTCTTGTCTGTTTACATCGTTCCTCCGACTCCCGAAGCCGCGGAGCGCTTTAGCTCGTTAGGTGAAACGCAACTGCAGCTGACTATAGGGTTGGGCCGCTCCCTCGCTTTCGTGATGGGCGCCTTGTTTAGCCTTTCAGTGGGCCAGATCGGCATGCGGATGGCGGTGCAGGCGAACGTGCGCGTTGCGGATGCGGCGCGCCGATCTTTCGGCGATTCGTTGAAGATCGCCTACCGAGCCGGCACCATCACCGGAATGCTGACGGACGGCCTGGGACTGTTTGGTGGCACGATTATTGTCATCATCTTTGGCATTGCCTCTCCGGATGTGCTGCTCGGATTTGGTTTCGGTGGAACGCTCGTTGCGCTCTTTATGCGCGTCGGCGGCGGGATCTATACCAAAGCGGCAGATGTCGGAGCAGATCTGGTAGGCAAAGTTGAAGCGGGTATTCCAGAAGACGATCCACGCAACCCTGCGGTGGTCGCGGATCTGGTAGGTGACAATGTCGGCGATTGCGCAGGCATGGCGGCAGATATTTTTGAGTCGTACGAGGTCACCATCGTCGCCGGGTTGATCCTTGGGATCGCGCTTTGGCACGTCACCGGAAATTTCGAGTGGATCATCTACCCGCTGCTCGTACGAGGTATCGGTGTGTTGTCTTCCATCATTGGCACTTATGCGGTGCGCGGCGGTCCAGGAAAAAGTGGGGATGCAATGCGGGCTATCTTCACAGGCTATTTAACTTCGGCCGCAATCTCGGTGGTCCTCTTCGGTATTCTCGCAGTCTTGTATATGCTAGAAGTTCCGGGCGGCTGGTGGAGACCATTCCTGGCCACAACGGTCGGTGTGCTGCTCGCGATCTCCATTGATCGACTCACGGAATACTTCACAAGCAGCCACGGATCTCCGGTCAAGGAGATCCGGAAGGCGACTAACACCGGGCCCGCAACGACTATATTGTCGGGGATTGCAGTTGGCTATGAATCCAGCGTCTGGGCCATCCTGGTGATAGCCATAACCATCTTTTCCTCGATAGTCATTTTCGGAACGATCCCCGGAGTTTCCGCTGCAGATTCCGTCACGTACATCCTCTACGGAGTAGCGATGACCGGGATCGGAATGCTCACGCTGACGGGGAACAATGTAGCGATGGACTCCTACGGACCCATCGCCGACAACGCGAACGGAATCGGCGAAATGGCGTGGCAAGAAGCCGACGATCCTGACACGGTCCAGGCCAAGCAGATCATGGCCGACCTGGACGCCGTGGGAAATACTACGAAAGCTATCACGAAAGGTGTCGCCATAGGATCCGCAGTGATCGCTGCGGTGGCGCTCTTCGGTTCATTTATTGTTGATGTAAGTCGTTCGCAGGAGATTCTTGGAATCCCGCTTGCGGATCAGATCCGATCGATTGGGATCCGGATCGACGCCCCACTGGTCTTTGTGGGGATGTTGATCGGGGCTTCCTTGCCCTGGCTGTTTTCCTCCTTTGCGATCAACTCTGTTAGCCGCGCAGCCTCGCAAATCGTGGAGGAGGTACGCAGGCAGTTTAGTCTCGGCGTGCTAGAAGGAACGGTCGAGCCTGACTATACGCAGCCGGTCGCGATCTCGACCAGCGCCGCGCAAAAGGAGCTGCTACCGCTGGCGGTGCTGGGAGTGATTACTCCGATTGTGGTTGGTTTGGTACTGGGAGTCGAGGCGCTTGGCGGATTCCTGGCCGGGATCATCATTTCTGGGCAGCTTCTGGCCGTGTTCATGAATAACGCGGGCGGCGCCTGGGATAACGCGAAGAAGACTATCGAAGATGAACCCTCTGACCCTGCCAAGGACACTGGCAAAGGCTCGGAGCGACACTTCGCCTCAGTGGTCGGTGACACCGTCGGTGATCCGATGAAGGACACTGCTGGGCCGGCACTGAATCCCATGATCAAAGTGGTGAACCTGGTTGCCGTGATCATTGCTCCCATCGTGGTGCAATACCATGACCTCGGAGTAGCTGGCTGGTTGGTCGTCGCAGCTCTGATAGGCATCTTGATCTGGGCCATTATCCAGAGCAAACAGCCGGCGCCAGAGATTAAGCTTCAAGACGCCCCAGGGACAGACTGATCTCACTGCAGTTCGCACCAAAGGACCGGCTCGAACTGATTCGCGGCGGTATGCTGGCTCGACATAAGTCAGCTCAAATCTACTTCGCAAGGTCGTCGAAAGCGTGATATCTTGCGGATTGTCCCCTTCTGAGTCATACTGTGTCAAAGAGGCTACTGAGTGCCCGAAACATCTTTACGCGCCTACGGACGAGACATCGATGAGCTTATTGAACGGGAGCGGCTCGAAGAGGCCATCGCGCACTGTCGCTACATCCTTCAAACATACCCCAAGCACCTTGAAACTTATCGGCTCCTAGGTAAGGCATATCTGGAAGCAAAGCGCTATGGCGACGCGGCTGACATCTTTCAACGCGTGCTATCGGCAGTTCCAGACGACTTTGTTTCGCATGTCGGAATGGCAATCGTTCGCGAAGATGAAGGCAATTTGGATGCAGCTATCTGGCATATGGAGCGAGCTTTTGAGACCAACCCATCTAACCCTGCCATCCAGCAGGAAATGAAGCGACTCATCAGTCGCCGCGACGGCCTTGAGCCTCATAAGGTTCGCCTCACCCGAGGCGCTTTAGCGCGAATGTATGCTCACGGTGAGCTATTCGCTCAGGCCATTGCGGAGCTGCGTTCCGCTCTTCAGGAAGATGCGGAACGTCCCGACCTTCAGGTTCTTCTGGCAAGTATGTATTGGCAGACCGATCAGCGCAGCGATGCAAAATCAGTAGCCAATCAGATCCTCGAAAAGCTACCCTATTGCGCAGAAGCCAATCGAATCCTTGCCGCGAATCTGCAAGCTTCCAATCGTGTAGAAGAAGCTGCCGTCTATCACCGCCGTTTGGCGAACCTCGATCCCTATGCAGCATTTGTTGAATCTGCGCTCTCAGATTCCAATAGCATCGAGGAATCCGCAGTCAGCCTGGAGAAGCTTGACTGGGTCGCCGGAGAACCGCTTCCCTCCGCAGCTCCTGGACAACCGGGATGGGCGGCCACTTTGGGAATGGAGATGCAGGAGCCGCGTGAGGAAGCACCAGAGGAGGCGAGACCGCCTCAAACCGGTCCACTACCCTCTTGGTTGGAACCCGGCGAGCCGCCACCTTTTGAGGCCACTGCTGAGAAAGAGCTCCGCGAGGGAATAGAAACCCAGTCTGCGGATGGTTCCGGAGATGAGGCAGGAGCGGGTTTTCTTGATCAGCTGGACACCGATGTCTCGGAGCCAATTGAGCCGGAGCCCGAAGATGACGAAGAGGGCCTGGGTGGTTTAGAGGACGCCGCGGCGGGTGTCGCGGCTGGTGTGATGGCTGGCGGCGATGAAGATGATTCTGAAGAGGCTGGGATGTTCGACCAGTCGGAGTCAGATGCTCCTGATGAATCGGACTCCCGCCAACCCGAAATGGAGCCCACGGAGGTAAGCGGGCTTGGCGATGAAGCGGCCGGGATTGCGGCGGCCATTGGTGTAACAGACCGCGAGTTTGATTTCTCGGACGAGGAGGCGATTGACGAGGTAATTGCGACGGGCGAGGAAGGCCTTGAAGGTGAAGCCACTCCCATGGATGAAGTTCAAGCCGAAGAAGTGCCGATCATGGGTGAGGAAGCGGCCGAAAGCGAGATCCCAGACTGGATGCAGGACGCCGGTTGGACTGAGTCCTCAGGAGAGTTTGAGGATGCTCCAGTCTCATTTTCTGATCAGGAGCTTCAATCACTGGATGCAGGACAGATTCCGGCCGACGTGCCGGCGGACGATGATACCGAACTCACTCCTGCAGAATTGCCGGATTGGATTCATGACATCGCTCCAGAAGAGCTCGATGGTTCGTCTGACGGTGTCGGCGAAGAAGGCATACCAGACTGGATTCCCAGCGACGAGACTGAGCAATTATCAGACGATGAGCCTGCTCTCGCTGAAGCAGGCATAGAAGGTGAAGATTCCTTCCCTACGGCTGATACAGACACGAGTGAGCTGCCTACGTGGATTGCGGATGATGCCCCAGGAGCTACTTCCACGATCGTGACATGGCTGGAAGACCAAGGTACAGATTCTGTCGAGGAAGTCGCGGATGAATCCGGGGAAATCCCGGATTGGATGCGTGAGACGGGCCCGCTCGAGGACTCCCTCGAGCCGGATGTAGTTGAAATCGAACCGGACTCCACACCTGCATCTGAGCCTTCGATAGAGGAACCTTCCGGCGAGATCACAAGTTCTGACGAACCCGCATCCGAAAGCTGGCTATCTGCGGTAGCCGCCGTGGCTGCGGAAGAGGAATCGGAGCCACCCGGCCCCGCATCCGATGGGGAGACGGTAGAGCCACCCGACTGGCTGTCGGAGACTATGGATTCTCCCGATGATTCTGCCCCTGGCGAAGCCGCGGCCGGGATAGGACTTGTCGCAGCCGGTATGTCTGCCGAGGAAGAGGTTGAATCGCTGGACACGGAAATGGATTTGTCTGCTGAGGAGATCGATCTGGAGCATGAGGCTGCCGTCCCGATCGCAGCTGAAGATGAACTCCAGGTCGAACCGGTTGATACCGACGTTCCTTCATTTGCAGATGAAGTTGAATCATTCGGAGATCAGGCGCCGGCTGAAACGGTTGGCGAGGAGCTTCCTCCCGAAGAACCGATTCAGGAAGCAGATACCGCGGCAGGAGAACCCGCAGTCGCGGTAGAAACGACCGGACCAGCAGAAGCGGGTGATGCACCCGATTGGCTGGAAGAAATAGGAACGCTTCCTAAACAGCCGGTGGAGACTGACTCTGCTGATTGGCTCGAGGGGTTGGAGGTTGATGGTGAGGTGGCTCCCGTCGAATCCACGGCCGAGACTCCCGAGTGGCTGAAAGGTCTAGCTGTAGAAGGAGCCAACGGCGAGGATAGTGGTGCCGGCCCGGCACCCGACTGGCTGAGAGAAATCGGCGAACCCGGGAGTGTAGACCAGCAAGATGAAGCCGTGGAGCCAGGGGATGGCGAACCGCAAGAGGAGTTGACCGAAGAACCGGTTGCCGAAGGCGCTGCTAGTGCGCCTGACTGGCTCCAGGGTATGGCTAGCGATGACGAAGTCACTGACGATGTCCAAGAGGCCGATTTGCCTGAGCCCGAGCTTGTCGAATTTCAGAGTGAGACCCCTCAAGCTACAACGGGCGAAGACGATGAGGTCATGGATTGGCTTGAAGACTTGGCCGCCAAACAAGCCGAGGCTCCGACTGCAGACGAGATTGAGGCAGCTGCCCAGGTAGAGCCAGCCGCGCCGGTTCTCGAACAGCGAGATTTCCCCGATGAACCAGAAGAAGGACTGGAGTGGCTTGAGCAACTCGCCGATCAGCGCGGGATCGATGTGGATGTCCGCGTACCCGGCCAGGCAGCTCCAGAGGCCCCCAAGCCCGAGCCTGAACCATCGCCAGAGTCAGAACCCGAGCCCGATACCGCTCCAGGCTGGTTGGGACGCATGGCCACCCAACCGATTCCCAAGGTGGACATGGAGGCATTGGAAGCCACCGCTCGTGGAGAGGGCATCTCGCCTGATGCCGAAACCGTTGAGGCCCAAGCAGCAGACGTCCAGTCACCGCTTGATGCTCAACAAGCAGGCCCTGGCGATGTTGCGCCTGATGACATCACGATTGAAGCCCGCGCTAGCGATCTCCTGGCAGAGATACAGGCCGCTGAAGAAGCTGAGGTTGAACCCGAAGATGAAATCCCCGACTGGCTTATTGCAGCCGCTGAGGAGACAGGTGCTCCGGAAGAGGCTCCATCAACGCTGCCGACGGAATCTACAGAGACCGTTGATGAAATAGAGGCCGAACCCGCGCTCCCTGAGGCACCTCCCGATTCTCCGGAGTTTAGGATTGCTGATACAGGTCAGGAGGACGCCACCGTTGAGGAGGTCGCGGAAATTGAAGAGGTATCAACCGCGGAGCAGGATGTCGAAGCCGAGCTCGCGGATGCTCATGTTGAGCCAGAAGAGCCTGCGGCTTTTGAAATCACGGAGGAGCCTGAGCCTTATGAACCCTCACCGGTTGAACCGGCTGAGGAGCCTGAAGCTGAATCGGT
>JBHIBY010000022.1:0-36299 GCA_046759305.1 Anaerolineales bacterium | reverse complement strand
AAATCCGGATGGTCCGAAAACTCAGGCAAGATCACCTTGATGGCAACCTCGCGCTCGACAGAGGGTTGAACGGCACGATAGACCTGGCCGAAACCCCCCGACCCTACCAATTCTATAAACTGGTAGTCGCGAACTGACGTTCCCTCGAGACTGTTAGGTTGTTTCAAGGCTGGTTAGGGTGGCGGGCAGGACGGAGATGCTAGGGACCGTGACCCGCGCAGCAGTTTGGCTATTGTACAGCTTTGAGGATCACAACCTTGCCGTTGCGGTAGATCTCCTCCAGGAACCAGGCCATGTTGGGATCCCACTCGCCCAAGGCGCGCTCGTGAGGTCCGTAGACAACCAGCTTGCAGCCGCATTCGACAAGCTGTGCGCGCCGATCTGCATCGGTAGCGTCTAAGCTGTAAAAGGCCAGCACATTCTCCAGCTTTCGATGGTAATCGACGGTCTCAACCGGATGCGCGAGATGAACGCGGTGGCCGATGCGTGCCACAATCGCTTGCCCGGTACGCTCCGCAGCGAAGATCGGATCAGACCATTGATGATTTGCATCCAGCCAATCTATAGAAGCGATTAAATCAGAGGGCACGAACAGCTCCGAATCAGTTGAGAGCACAGAAGTCGAGCCGCTCAATACCAGTGTCAGGCTCGAGATCGATGCCACGAGAACAAGCACCACTCCTGCCATAAATCGATAGCGTCGCCAACGTGCGGCGACGATTGGAGGGTGCCGGATGCCGCGCAGCCAGGGGAGCAAGCCATAGTTAAAACCGATCGCGGCCAGGATGGAAATCGGTGCCATGAGGCCCAGGGTAAAGCGGCGCTGGAACGCAACTGGTAGGTACGCCAGAAAAAGAGCAGCCACCGCCCAGGCTGCGGCCAGCCTCCATTTGTCAGTGCGTGGCCGCCGGACAGACAGGTACAGCCCCCACACTGCGAATGGAGCCAGCACACCCAGGCCCATGAGGTAGTACAGTGGCGGGGGCGAGAGCGTGACATTCTGTTCGAGGAACGCTTGCCACACAGGATGGCTTCCAAATAGCCACAAATAGTAGGTGAACACGGGCAACTGGATCAGGCCCAGCAGCAAGATCGCCCAAGCGCCAAGCCGATCAAGCTTTCTGGCCGATATCGATCGCCAGCCCACATACAGGCCGATGGTCGAAAGGGCGATCAAGGGCGCCGTAGGCTGGACGACTCCGAGGCCAAGACCCGCTGCGAGCCCCATCAACAGATCCTGCCCGCCACCCATCTCCATATACCGTGGCAGCCGAATCATTACTTCCAGGAGCAGCCACAACGCAATGGCAAAGTGCGCGAATGTATGGAGACCGAAGAAGCCATAAGGGTCTATGAGCCAGAAGTCGACGGGGGATATCCCTGGATCGGGGAGCCAGCCCACGGCGATCTGTAGCCAACCTAATCCGGAGCCCAGCGCGAATAGCGGGAACGCCACAAACCGATGCGGAATCGGGCGCAGAATAGAGGCGGAAAAGCGATACATGGATAACAGCGCCGCCATCCCAAACACTAGCCGCGCCACTTGATAGGTTAGCGAGCTCGAGAGGCCGAGCAACCCTGCGAGCTGGCCGATTGCGAGGTGCGGAAGTCGGATCAGAGCGCCTGGATGCGGCTCAGCCGTGGTCAGGAGTTCGTAGCTCCAGCTCCCGCGCGCCCCCTGATTAAGGTCACCCAGATGATGGAAGTAATCCAGATAATCGTAGACCGTGCCGCGGAAGGCAGCTTCTGGTGTCTGAGAAACGTAGCCCGCCAAATAGGGAAGCGTGGTTAGGCCAAGCACAGCGAGCGCCGCGATAATTGCCCAGCGCCATTCTTTGGATGTGATTTGGAAATGGTTCCGCACGCACGCCATTAAAGACATCAATGAGGCGCGCGTGCAAGTCAATCGAGGGGACTAGAGAGATAGCGAGCGTGCTCCGGAAGGTTCAAAAGAAGCGCGCCCTGCTTTTGCTTCAGTGGCTCAGAATGGATTAGCAGTCCGCTGGGATCTAGTTGAACGCGCCCGCGATTGCTCCCGGAGCTCAGCATGGAATAGCGGTCGGCTGAGAACTATATGAAGAGAGCGCTGCGCTCTATCCCAACCGAGACCTGCTGAGCGCACTGAGTACGCTATCGGGCGGGAGGGATCCATCCCGAGAGCGCGGCATGGCAGGCCTCGCAGGCCGCGTTCAGTTCCGAGTTGATCACAAAGCCCTGGTTTGCGAGAGTGTTCAAGGTGTGCGACTTATGGCAAATCCCGCAGCTGCCTCGTGCGTCCAGCTCCTGGGAGAGCCATTCCGCAGTGTATTCACGGAAATGATAGTGAGAGCTGGTAACGTCACCTTCCGTACGGGCATAGACGCCCACCGAACTGGGCGCCTCATGGCACTTCGTGCAACCGACTTCTCCGACAGGGTTGGTGGTGACCGCCGGCTGGGCGTAGCTATTAGAGATGTAAGCCGCCAGGTCGGAAGCCCCCTGCTTTAATGAGACGGAGCGACCGAGGAGCCCTTCGCCACTGTGGCAATCGACACACCTTACTTCTGCCGGTGTGTGAGCAGAAGCCAGATCAATTGGATCCGACAGGCTGCGAAGCACGTACTCGGTTTCAGGCTCCGTGTGACACGCCGAGCAGAAGGGGTCGTGCCCTTCAAGTGCCGCGGCGGTGCCGACCACCACCGCCGGCAGGAGCAGGACGATTAGGGAGAACACCGCGAGCAGCCGTCTGATTCTCATCAACGGTCGGAATCCCGACCCAATTGGGCGGTTTTATTATTTGATTCCACATCCAACCTCTCTGTTAGTTTACATAACCTTACTGTGCTTTGCCCACTGAGCAAGCGATATCCAGTACGCTCGAACTTCTCCCCCGAAACACGCTGAATAAACGATCGCTTCCACAGTGAGGCAACGCCCTTTCGCTACCTTGTAGTCAGTCGGTGGTAACGGACGGAGGAAGCGATGAATATAAGCCTAGGAATGGTTGAGTGGGAGGAGAATCGGCGATCTGCTCCTGGTACGCTAGGCAGGAAATTGGCTGTTGCCTTGAGTGTACTGACGCTATCGGCTCTGGCTCTGGGGAATTGGCTTGCCCCCACCGACCTTTCGTCGGTGGAAGGGTCTAGCTCGACTGTCGCCGAAGTCGCATTCGCTGTGGATCCAGAACCTGCGCAAGCACAGAGTTCCGAACCTGCGGGATCACAAGTCTTCGCCAAGTAGCTTCAATATCTCCTCCCCGTTACATTGAGAAAGAAGACAGAGCTGCGCGAATCAAAGAGGGCGCTCCCAGGAGCGCCTTCTCCTTATAAGCAGTGGCTCCTACTTAGGACGGGTCGATCACGGTCACCTTCGATCCTTGAATCTCGATGTAAATCACGATCCCATTGTTCGTCTCATCCGACTCCTGGATCAGATTGAAGGGATCAGCGATAGACATCAGCGCGTAGGTTCCGTCTTCCAGCTCCGTGACATCGATGGACTGGCCCGCAAGATAGTATTGGTAGACATCTGCCCAGCCCACTGAAAGCCCCTGGCGGGTAGTGTTACAACTTGTGAATCCCGCCCGTTCAATCCTCTCCGCTTCCGAACTTCTCTGGATGTCTCTCAGGCAGTAGCTGACCTTCCCGCTTGTGGCGACAACCTGATCCAACGTGCCATTCGGCTGAAGGGACCAGAGTTCGTAGACTGAAAAACTGTCTAAGTGCCAATGGTTGTGCCCAGAGTGAAAGATGAATTCGCCAACCGATTCTTCGCTGTATTCCCCATCTTCTTGTAAGATGCGCTGCACTACATACTGCGTCCCGGATCCGGGATCTACGACTCCAATCAAGTCCAGAGGACCATATCCCGCGTTCCAAATGGAGTTGGTCAGCTTCAGCAAGGTGGCTCCATCGCTGGAGCGACGGCTGATTCGGAGCCCTGAGGGGGTCAGCGTTCGAAGATCGGGCAGCAGCAGTGCTGGACTTTCCTGCTCAGGGTCAAAAAGGGCATTGAGCAACGCTGGATCGGGTTCCTGCCCCTCCAAGTAAATCTCCGTCATCACGAAGTTCCTGTCAGGGGTCGGACCGCCTACCCTAGGCGTCGTGCCCTCAGTGGCATTGAGGGGAAGTACCATGGTTCCCGTGCCAACCAGAAGCTGTCCCAGGGCAGCAGGTTCTTGATTCCGGTACTGGTAAGGAAGAAGAATGGTAGGTTCCAGGGATCGGGCGATACCGGCCGCCTGTTCTGGAGAAAGCGATGACAGATCATCCAACGTGAGCAGCGCTATGTCTACCTTGCCGATGTCGGCAAGGTTGGGGATGAAGTGAGCTTCGCCGGCCACGAAAAGCCGAAAGTCCCCGAAACTTGCCAGGTAGCTATTTCCGATATGCAAACGCGGGCCGTCCGGCAGCATCTTGGCACGGTACGCAGGCACCGCCTGAACTCCAATTCCGTCGACAGTGATAGGAGCGCCCGACCTCAGGGGCACAAACGAGAGCAACCCCTCTAGGAAGCGGGCTGATGCTGAATCCACGATTAGTTGAGTCGAATCCTTCGAGATCTGACGGATGGCATGCACATCTAGATGCTCGGGAAGTGGATCGGTGACCCAGATTTGATCCGCCTTGGGAAGCGAGGAGTAGTCTGCCGCTTCAGACCACGGATTGACGTACACCACCGAATCACCGAGCTTCAGGATCAACGAACCGTAGCCTGTCTGCCGCAGCTTGACTGTCTCTTCTGGGGTATCGAAAACGATGGTCCTCTCCCCCAACTCGCCCTGCCAGTTCAGGCGGGCAATCAGTCCGGGCGGATTGGTGGTTTGCACCGGTACTGTAGCAGGTTGGAGCTCTGAAGAAGTTTGACCAGGCGATGAAGATGTCTCAGGCACTAAAAGCAGGATGGATTCCGGGGGAACCGGCTCATCCGCCCGAACTACCGCACAGCTCCCGAGGAGCAATGCAAGCGCAGGCAGTGATCGAACAAGATGGTTCCGGATCATGTCCTTGAATACGCTTGATTACAACACGCCTCAAGCCCCCTGTGAATAGCTCGTGGATGCCAAGCGAATCGGGCCGAGAGCCGGTTGAAAGGTGCAAGCCCTCGCGATGAGATACGCTGGTAACGTGCAATTAACGATTGTCGAATTAGCTATCCGGGATCGATATCTACGGATGGTCTACAATGACAGCTTCCCTAAAACGACTAACGATGGCAGGCGCGGTGCTTTTGGCGCCGCTCCACGCAACAATTGTGGTGCTGTACAGCATCGCGCGACTCGCCGGCTATGTCGAGTATTGGCTGATCGATGCCGTAAGCTATGTGCTGCCGCTACTCTTAATGCTTTCAATCCTGCACATGCCAGGTGCGATCTGGAGGCGCTCACCGTTCCTGCTAGCGGCAACTGCGCTTCCGCTCGTCGTGTTCGGCATTCTTTATGGCCCGAGCTACTTACCTAGATGGGCATTCAAGGACATCGAGCCTAGCTTCACGGTGATGTCATACAATGTTTGGGGCGGTAATCAAGAGTACGATCGAATCGTGAGCGCCATAACGGAAATGGCTCCCGATGTGGTCGGCTTGCAAGAGCTAACGGATCTAATTGCTAGCGAAATCCAAGACGACCTGGCAAATGACTATCCGTATCGGGCGATCGATGGCGGACAGGCGGTGTTCAGCCGCTATCCGATCATCGGCCGCAAGGTTCTGACGATCGGAGATGAGCGAGCCCCCATCCCGGTGCAGCATATCGTGCTGGACGTGAACGGTAGGCAGATAGGGATTGTCAACGCCCATCCCCACTCCCCTCAACTGATGGCCTCCCGCTTATTCGGGTTGAGGCTCGGGTATCCCAGCGGTTTAACAAATCAGTGGCGGGATCTAGAGACACGGGAACTGATGAGCGCCATCGAACCGATGGATGGTCCGCTGGTTGTGCTGGGCGATTTCAATCTGACAGACCTGCAGAGTGTTTATAGAGATATGACAGAGGTGCTGGTCGATGCCCACAAGGAGGCGGGCTTTGGCCTTGGGTTTACGCGCACGCCCCTGCGCGGTGTCGGCCCTGCGACCTGGCGCATCGACTTTGTGTTTCACACTCCGGACCTGGTGGCATTGGAAACGGACGTCGGTGCGTTCGGTGGATCCGATCACCGCCCGGTGCTGGCGGTCCTTGCCTTCCGCGACTAACTTCGTTCATCGCGATTCGCGAGCACCGGTAGCACCTAGCCAGTCGCCGCGGCAGGCTTTTCCGTCTAAGGCTTAAACTCAACTAGAGGGCTCGACTCGGCCAATGCGCGGTTTCGCCAGCCCGAGGGATTTCCCGGCTTGGTAACCCGGGAATATCTCATCGATTCGGTCATTTCCCAGCCGTTTTAGGACTATTTCAGCCAGCACCTCACGAAAGTCAGTCGTGATCGCCAGGTCGCCTGGGCCGTACAAATATTCGGGTGCCAGGCCGGGCCACTCCCCGTACACCTTCCCTCCGAGAATCCCGCCCCCCATCACAAACATAACCCCTCCATGCCCGTGATCGGTCCCGCCTCCGCCGTTCTCGGCCAATCGGCGGCCAAATTCGGACATGGTCACCACAGTCACATCGTTCATCTTCTCACCCATGTCCTGATGAAAGGCCGCTAAGCCGCCAGCAAGGGAAGCCATGAGCTGTGGCATACGCCCCTCTCCCGCTCCCTGCTGGACGTGCGTGTCCCACCCGCCAACGTCTATGCAGGCGATCTCAAGCCCCAATTCGGATTTGGCCAGCAGCGCGATCTGTGAGAGACCCTGCCCAAACTCATCTGCGGGATATTCGGCTCTACCAGAGGCCTGGTAGCTTGTCGGATCGATTCCTGCCAGCAGATCCATGGCTTCGAAGGTAGTAGCCGCCTGGCTTGACAGTCCCTCAAGCAGGACCTGATCCTCTGCTGGTGACTCATAGAGCGCGCTGAGCGTCTGCTGCAACACGGCCACCCCCTGAGGGTTTCCAGGAAGATGAAACTCAGCCACCGATTGAAGCGCGGCGGCTGGAACCGGTCCGCGCAGGGAAGCCTGGAGCCCGACGCCAATACCAATTGCTCGGAAAGGTGAGTCGTTCTGCCATGGGGCGGCAAGTAGGTGGCGCGCGATCCAGCCGCTGGCGATCTGTTTCTCCCCCGGTGTTCCGCGTTCCATATAGTCCATAGCATCAAAGTGGGAGTGCGTTGGATCCGGAGAGCCACACGCATGCACGACAGCCAGCTCGCCCGCTTGAAACGGATCGAGAAGCGGACGGAGGCTGGGATGGAGGCTGAAGCGATCGTCCAATTCAATAGCGGTTGCGTCGTTGCCGTCCTTTGGTTCCGCGATCGAGAGGTTCGCCCGGGCATCGTAGTACTCTGTTTCGAAGTGTGGAATAACGGCGTTTAGCCCATCCATGCCGCCACGCAGGAACACACAGACCATCAGGTCGCCGGAGGGCGGGCTGCCGGGTGGCGCGAGAGCCAAGCGTGGCGTCCAGCCGGGAAGAGCCAGCGGGGCGGTCGAAAGCCCCGCAAGGCGAAGGAAATCGCGTCGATTCAGGGTTTTCGTATCCATTTGGCGACCTCGTTAGCGTATTTGAAAGTGGGGAGTCGAAAGGATCAGACCGGCCAGCACTGAAGGCAGATCGACCTCTAGAACCAGATCTGTATCCGGTTGGGACTCTCCGAAATCGACCAATATCGAGCGCGCATCATCCGGAAGCCGAACCGCTAAAAGCTCCAGAGACAGATCATCCACCAGTTGCGCGATGCTGGAATAGCCGCCGAACCGCCCCGACAATTTGGTGCTGATCCCCGGCAGCATGCCCGATGCAATCAGCAGCGCTAGGTTCCAGCGGTATAGGGATTGATTAGTGTTAGCCCAGGCGGCGGCGTAATCCGGATACCCGTCAGGCGTAGGCCAGCCGAATGGAACCTGGCCGAGAACCTGCAGGAAGAAGCGCAGTACGCGATCCAATCTGCCTTCAGCGCCGGTCACGCGGATGGCCGAGACAACGAAATCAAGAGGGCGCTTGAGCTTTAGCCCCGCAGAGGCCGCAAACTCATCGGAATAAGCGATAGTGCGTATCATGGCTGGGATATCGCCACCCGTCTGCATATAGGTCTCAGCAACCCGCTCGACGATTGACTTGGGGGGTGCATCTGACACAAACCGCTCGCTCAACTTGGTAGCGATGAAACGTGCGGTGGAAGGGTGTTCCGCGAGCAGCTTTAGCACTCGATCACCATCTGCCTTTCCGCCAGGGAGTTCATCACCGAGCACTGATTTTGGCTCGGGATCATGCCAATTCCTAAGATACGTGAACTCGCCGGCCCGATCCGCGGTTCGTCGAAACCCGCCGACAGACCATCCTGCGAAGGCCCGCGCCACAGCCTGGATGTCTGCGTAGGTATATCCACCATCGACGCCAAGCGTATGCAGCTCTAGCAGCTCGCGAGCGTAGTTCTCATTCGGACTTGGATGCTGCGATCGTGCATTGTCCAGGTAGACAAGCATGGCAGGGCTATGTGCGGAGGCCGTGAGCATGTCTGGAAATTTCCCCAGCGCGTGGGTGCGGATCACCACTCGATCGTCCACCCCCTTCAGGAACAGCTCAGGGGGTGAGTAGGCGAAAATGTTGAAGTGGTTGGTCCAGAAGTCGACCAGCACCTCAAACAGCTGGTTTGAACTGTAGATTTGCCGCACAACCGCTGATGCGCCCAATTCTCGGGCGACCCGGCCGTTTTCCTGCAAGTCTCTGAGTTCGATCGGCGACATCTCCAGGGTGTCAAATTCACTCAGCCGCTCCTCCACCTCAGGAAGGTCCAGAACATCAGCGGCCAATTGCCGTTCCAGCCAAGCTTCAAGACCAGCGTTTGCTGCCGTATCAAGATCCGCAGCAGTCGGTCCGAAAGTGAATCGGCGTAAAGCGTGCAGGATCAAGCCTTCCTGATCGAGTATCGGAGCTGCGGGAGGAACCGTTGTGGCGCGTGCACCCACGCCCTCACCGAGTTGGAGCGGATTGCAGGCCGCCAGGGCGGCCAGCGTTCCACCCAAACCTGATATTCGCAGGAAGTCCCGCCTCGAAAGGGGAGCGCTCATACCCGTATTCTGTGGAGTTGCTATTGCCGGTCGATCTGCGACTTGTAAGGGGCAAGTAAAATCAAGTCGCCGAAATGCAGGAGGCAGGATGGGGCAGATTGAGTGGAACGATTTCAAGCGAGTGGATATGCGTGTCGGCAGGGTGCTTCAAGTGGAGGACTTTGAAGAAGCTCGTAACCCATCCTATCTGCTGCAAATCGACTTTGGCCCTGAGATCGGCATCAAGCAGTCCGCAGCCGCGATAAGAGATCTCTACAGTAAGGAGCAGCTCCAGGATCGGTTGATCGTGGGCGTGGTGAACTTCCCTCCCAGGCAGGTTGCGAACCACATCTCCGAGGTGCTGGTCCTGGCGGGAGTCAATCCAGACAGCTCAATGCGCCTGCTTCAGCCGGACGCGGAGGTCGAGCTAGGGGCACGCGTCCGTTAGCGGGTGCTGGAGCTTCGGATCGCATGCATACGGTATAAGATGAAGGGCGACAAGGATCAAATGGTCATCTTCCCATGAAGATCGATGCTCAAATCGCTCCCTCCACCCTGGCAGGCATACCCGAAGTCGCGCGCGGTGCGGAGGCGCTGGGCTTCGATGCCATCTGGTCCTCCGAAACACAGCACGATCCTTTCCTGCCGCTAGCGCTGGTCTCAGAACACACCGAGCGCATGCACTTTGGCACATCAGTGGCGATAGGCTTTGCACGCAGCCCGGCCACGCTCGCGTATACAGCCTGGGACCTGGCAGAGGCTTCCAAAGGCAGGTTCGTCTTGGGCCTGGGCACGCAGGTCAAGCCGCATATTGAGCGGCGCTTTGGAATGCCATGGCCAGAATCCCCGGTGGGGAAGCTCCGCGAGCTCATCGAGGCCGTGCATGCCTTTTGGCAAGCCTGGCAGACCGGCGAGCGACTGAACTACCGCGGTGAGCACTACAAGCTGACGCTCATGTCTCCATTCTTCAATCCAGGCCCGATCGACCACCCGCACATCCCGATCTACATCGCTGGGGTGAACCCTGGCCTAGCCCGACTGGCAGGTGAGGTGGCAGACGGCTTCCACGCACACGTGTACCATTCACCGCGCTACCTCCAGGAGGTCGTCAAACCTGCGATCAGCGATGGCGCTCTGAAGATAAACCGGTCGTCAGAGAAGATCCAGCTTTCAACAGCGGCTTTTGCAGTTACAGAACCAGGAGAGTCCGATTTTGTGCGTTCCCAGATCGCCTTTTATGCCTCCACCCCCACATACCAGCCCGTCATGGAACTGCATGGCTGGGGGGAGACTGCCGAGCGTCTCCAAGGGCTGGCAAGGAAGGGTGCGTGGGGTGAGTTGGCCGCACAGGTCGATGATGAGATGCTCGACACGTTCGCGATGGTGTGTGGGCCGGAAGAGTTGCCTGAGAGACTGATCGAACGATATGAAGGTCTCGTAGATCGGCTCGCGCTCTATCTCCCGTACGTTCCGGGCCAGCGAGACGAGATCTGGAGCAGTTTAATTCAAGCGCAACTTAAGTCCACTTGATACAATTTGGCGTTGGGTGAGCAAGACCGGATCGCACAGGAGGCTTGGGGTAGACCTATGACTGCAGCACCACTATCGAAGAAACAGGCCATGGCAGCCCGCGGCTGGATGACGATTGTGTTGGTCGGGCTGTTTATCTTCATGATCGGGATCTATCCCAACATTATCGGGATGGATCGCAGCCCGGTGGTTGGATTCGTACAGATCGGGGTTTGGCTGCTGGGCCTCGGGGTCCTACTCCTGGGAGCTACAATGACCGTGCGTGTGGTTCGCAACGGTCACTCAAATTCACTGAGGTCGGAAGTCGGGCTGCGCCTGATTGCGACCGGCTACGTCTTTGCTGTGGCGGCTTCCTTTGCAGACTTTCTTGGGATCGGCTCCCATGAATTACCCGGCATCTCTTACGGTCCGCTCCAGGTCACGGGTCTGGCATTAGCAGTATTGATCAGCCTTTTTGGTGTGATCCTCTACTGGCCGGGTAAGGAGAGATCAGAAGGATCTTCCTCCCCCCAAGCTAGCGCCACCTAGTTGTAATCTCTCAGAATCTCAATCCGTACGTAAGCTTAAAAAATTTAGGACTGGCAGGGAAACATGCCCCGACAGCCCGGTTTGCTTCGTCTGTGATGAGGCTCGACGACTACTCGGCCATCTTCTCACTTGAGTGGCCGGGGAAGACTTTCTCCCCGGGCTTAATCGCTGCATAGGCATAGTTGACGGCTACCGTTACCTGACCATATCCCACCACAATTAGATTGAGGGGATCTAAATCCTCCTGCAGCGCCAGGTCGCCCGCAGCATAAACATTGGGCAGGTTCGTTTCCATTTTGTTGTTCACTCGGATATAGCGCCGCCCGATGGTCTCAAGACCCCATTCGCGAATCGGGCCCAAATCGGCTTTGAATCCCAGCGCAAGGACAGCCGCATCGACGTCGATAGTGGTCTCCTCATCGGTTTGATTGTCAAAGATCACTGCTCGCTCAACGCGGCCGTCACCCTGTATCTCGCGTAGCTCGTAGTGAATTTTAACATCGACACCGGATTCGTTCAGCTTGTTCACAGACGTATCATGAGCGCGAAACCCTGGGCGTCTATGAATTAGTGTGACATGCTTGGCGATGGGTTCCGCAGCCAGTGCCCAATCCACGGCGCTGTCACCGCCCCCCACGATGAGCACATTCTTGTCGGCAAACTCTTCGATATCTCCCACAAAATAATCGAGTCCCTTACCCTCCCATAGGTCCACGCTTTCATTAGGGAGCTTCATCGGGCGGAATGCGCCAATCCCAGCTGCTACGATGACAACTCTTGAGTAGTGATCTCCTTTCGTGGTCCCAATAACCCAGCATTCCTCGTTGGCCTCGCCGCCCGGAAAAGGCACACGACGGAGTGTCTCGGCGCGCTCGCCAAGGGCAAACTTCGTATCCCAATGGCTAGCCTGTTCGACCAAGTTCACAACCAGATCCTTCCCGACGATGCTGGGAAAGCCAGGTGTGTCGAAGATCTTCTTTTCAGGATACAGGGCGGTAATCTGCCCCCCTGCTTGTGGGAGCGCGTCGATCAGCTTGCAACTCATCTCGCGCATTCCGGCGTAGAACGCGCCAAATAAACCGGTGGGGCCGGCTCCTACGATGGTTATATCGAAAACCTCGGGTTCTTTACTTTTTTCCATTAGATCCAGTTAATTCCTAGAAGGATGCGTGGAATAACCGGCAAATCGTTCCCAGTTCATGATTCTAGCAAACGGTTGGCTTTGAGGAGAATAGTCCCTTAGACATTTTGTGGCCTTAAGGATGTCACATCTCCTGCGTTCCAACTTGTGAGCGGTGACCGGGCTAGTAATTGCACATCCGATGGAAATGACTGCGAGCTAAAGCTCCACGCGTCGGGGGTCAACACGATGATGCTCGGCTTCGATGATGGCCAGGATGGTATCAACGGTCGTTTCGACCTGCGAATCCGCGTTCAAAACAGCGTAGTCAAATACATCTAGATATCCGAGTTCCTCATTAGCCGTTTCAAGCCTGAGCCGTAAATCGGCTTCCGACTCGGTGCGGCGCTTCCGAAGACGACGAGCAAGTTCCTCCTCATCGCGGGCGGTCAAAAAGATCAGCAGAGCCTCGGGCGCCAGCGCTCGGATCGTCTTGGCTCCCTGCACGTCCACCCGCATAACAACGTCCTGTCCGCTCTCCATGGCTTCTCGGACCTGCTGCCGTGGGACGCCTTTATGGTCGTTGTAAACGAGGGCGTGCTCGATCAATTCGCCTTTTTCGATCATATCGAGGAACTTCTTCTCCTCGACAAAGAAGTAGTCTTCTCCTTCAACTTCGCCGGGGCGCTGGGGGCGAGTAGTCGCGGTAACTACAAAATGGAACGGCAGCCCGCGCTGTTTCATATGGTCCAGTACGGTGTCCTTACCGACTCCGGAGGGGCCGGAAATTACGACCAGAAGCGGCGCAGTGGGTTGCTCGATCACGGTTGCGGGCGCTGAGTATAATCCCAATCGCTGGAGACCGCGATGCCTAGCTACGACTACCGCTGTTCCAATTGCAGCAAGCGATCTGCTATCTATCAAACCTACGAAGAGTATGGCCACTCGCCTGTCGAGTGCCCACATTGTGGGAGCAACAATCTGAAACGAATCATTGGCCGAATCCGGATCGCCAAATCGGAAGACTCGCGGCTAGAGGACCTCTCCGACCCGACCAGCTGGGGGGATTTCGACGAGAACGACCCGAAGTCCATGGCCAAGATGATGCGCAAGATGGGGAATGAGCTCGGAGAGGAAATGCCAGCGGAATTCGACGAAGTGGTTGATCGCTTGGAGGCTGGCGAGGATCCCGAGCAAATTGAAAAGGATATGCCAGATCTCGGTGGTGGAGACGACCTCGGTTTCTAAGAGATTTTGGGGATTTGCGATCAATCGTACGCTCAATTAGGCGAGCGCACTGTGCGTTAAACTGCTAAACGTTTCGCTACAACTTCTCTAATCTGTTCCTGAATCTCATGCTCCGTCTGGGCGGCATCGATCGCGACCCAACGATCCGGTTCAGCGTCTGCCAGCTTCAGGTAGCCTTCCCGAACGCGCTCATGGAATTCCAAATCGTAATCGTCCAGGCGGTTCCAGTGACCGTCCTGCCTGCGGCGTTCAAGTCCCAGTTCGCTCGTGAGATCGAGCAGGATGGTCAAGTCGGGCGCCGTACCACCCGTAACGAACTCGGTAATGGTGCGGAGTAGTTTCAGATCGAGCTCGTGGCCATAGCCTTGGTACGCGAGCGATGAGTCGTAAAAGCGATCGCAAACAACCAGGCCACCACGTTCGAGATGAGGTTGGATGAGTTCTCGCACCACCTGTGCCCGCGAGGCAGAAAACAAGAGAAACTCCGCTTCGGGGCTCATGGTCTTGTTCTCGAGTGACATGATCACGTGTCGGATCTGGTCGCCGATCTCTGTGCCACCGGGTTCTCGGGTGAATAGCACATCCTGCCCCTGGCTTTTGAGGTGATCGGCCAATTGCTTGGCCTGGGTGGATTTGCCGCCCCCTTCGGGGCCTTCAAGGGTTACAAAAAAGCTCAATCGCGAAAGATCCTGACCCGCCGCCGAGGTTCTTTGCCATAGGAGTGGGAGACCAAATCGGCTTGGCGGGCCATTTCGTGCTGCTGTCGCCGCACATAGGAGGTGGCCGGGTTGAGATCCACAGAACGAGCCCCGTTCAGCACCTTGTCTATGGCCAGCTGTGCATCTCGTGCGCCCTGTGCCAGGCTGGGATCGCCCGCCGGCTCTAAATCCAGCCCAAATAGGTCAACCAGAAAACTTTCCATCTGCCCAACAGTGTTTGCGCGCAGCACGTAGATCGGCAGACGTCGATTTTCTGCATCGGCGATCAATTTGCGATGCCTGCGATAGTAAGAACGGAGGGTAACCATCACATCCGCCTGACCAATGTCGTCTGCAATTAGAGCCGGAACGTGGACGCGCTTGGCTGCTTGGCGCAGGCGGTTGCGGGCGACTCCGTAGGGGTAAATGCGGATGGTCGCTAGCGGTTCTCCAGGGAGTCTGGGAGTTGCGGCTGCGAATGGAAGCGATGATTCTTCAGGGGGACGAGCGCTTGGCAGCCCCGACTGCCGGCGGTATCCGCTAGGGCCTCGGCGAGCTGAGGTCGCCTCCGAGTTGAGCTTCTTGATTTGGATGTCACCCGCCTCATCACGGAAGCGCTCTTCCATAGGGGGCGGCAAATTGCGCAGCAGCGCGTCCACCGCAGCTGAGACATCATGGTGTACGGCAAGTTTTTCGCGATCCTGGATCTCGATCAGAACATCGAAGGTTGGCGCTGCTCGGCGCTCTAGCACTGTCTTCTGCGTGCCGCGGCGGCGTGCCTCCTCGTCAGATAAGGTGACCGATTCGATACCGCCTACCAGATCCGACAGCGTGGGATTCAGTAGCAAATTCTCAAGTGTGTTCCCGTGAGCGGTCCCAACGAGCTGTACGCCTCGTTCGGCTATGGTGCGGGCAGCTACTGCTTCCAGCTCCCGTCCGATCTCATCGATCACGATCACTTCAGGGTTGTGGTTCTCTACGGCCTCAATCATGACCTCGTGCTGCAGGCTTGGCTTGCGAACCTGCATGCGGCGCGCGCGCCCGATTGCAGGATGGGGGACATCTCCATCGCCGGCGATCTCGTTTGATGTGTCAACGATGACCACACGCCGCTCATCGGCCAAAATGCGCGCTGCCTCGCGCAGCATCGTGGTTTTGCCCACCCCTGGCCGGCCGAGCAGCAGCAGGCTTTCGCCGCTGTTGATCAAATCCTGAATGATATCGATCGTGCCGTACACCGCGCGGCCCACCCGGCAGGTCAGACCGACGATGCGACCATGTCGGTTGCGGATGGCCGAGATGCGATGCAGTGTACGCTCGATACCTGCTCGGTTATCGGCGTCAAAGTCGCCGATGCGCTCGACGACATAGTCAAGGTCATCCCAGATGACCTCCTTGCCGCTTAGCGTAACCTCGTCGTCCACATAGCGGGCAGTAGGGACACGCCCGATATCCAGGATGACCTCGAGCAGATCGTCGGGCCGATTTATCTCGGATAATTTGTCAGTGATATGGGGAGGTAGGACACGACGCAATGTGTCCAGATCGTCAGTGATGCGTCTTCCGGTCATTTGGTTGCACCGGCCGGATCCTCGATCCGGGCAATCGGTGCAGTTGGTTCCGGGAAGGTTCCTTCGACTGCCGGAAGCGGGCTCGCGACCTGTCTGCGAACTCCTATTGCTAAGCGCTTGACCATAACCGCCTGATCGACAGACGGTTCAAACCACAAACGCTCCAGTGGTCTACTCATCCAGCTCTGATAAGAACGGACGCATACGTATACGGGGCGATCGGTCGGAACCTCTCTGAGGTACTCGCCGAGCAACCCCTGGAAGCCCTCAGCCGCCGGATGAAAATACGGCTGTACCCATGTGCCGAGCGAGCCGCGCTCGATGTCTAGAAGGCCTAAGAGTTCTCCATTGCGCCAGTAAACAAGGTTGTGACCGGGTCGGGTCGGTGGAGGTTCGACTTGCTGAACCAACCCCGGGACGATGTTGTGATACAGGCTCTGTGCGGCGCTAGAGTCCTTGGAGTTCTCCACGCGCCATGCATCGCCTTCCGTGTGTTCGAACTCTTGCTCGGGCTCTTCAAGCCGCCAGATCCTCTGCCGAGCATAAATGGCAAATCCTGCTGAGCGGAGGCGCTCAAATGCCTCGCTGCGCTCATCCACTTCAGCCACAAGGTTCGGCGCTCCGTGCTCCCCCACTGCAACTGCCAACGATTCGAGGAGTTCGAGACCCCGGTCGTGATCCAAGGCCTCTTCAGGACCGAAGAAAGAGAGACGCGCGTTTGGAGCGTCCGAGCGGTAAATGCACTGGCCGACGGCTTCAATATCACCGTTGCGCGACACGAGCGTGACTGCGGATTTGCCTGGGATAAAGGGGTCTAGCAAGGCATTCTGCATGGCGTGTGCGCCACGGGTAAAGGCCAGTTGAGAGTCCGGACACAGCCCGCGGTCCCGCACTCGATGCAGCAGTGGGAGGTCTCGCCAATCCAATTCTCGAATCATCTAGTTTCCAGCAATATCAGCTTCGTTTCTACGCGAACCGATAGGGTGAGCGATTTTACCATGTGGGCCTTTTTCGGGCCTTCGCGGCGTATTTATGCCTTGTTTCCTTGCCTAAGGGCGATCATGCCTAGGGTACAATCGACTCGCCATGAGCGCTCGCAGAGTATCGGTTACTGCTATCAGCATCGCGATCGTCACAGTGATGGTCAGTGTTGTGAAGATTCCAATTCCCGCCACCGGCGGGTTTTGGCATCTGGGGGTAATCGCTGAAGCGTTCTTGGCTGTAGCGTTTGGGCCGGCGATCGGTGCAGTATCGGCTGGAGTCGGCGCGGCGCTCGCGGATCTATTCGGCGGATTTGGCTCGTTTGCTCCCCTCACACTTCTTGCGCACGGTGCCACCGGACTAATAATCGGCTTGCTAGCATGGAAGAAGGGGCTCATCGGGATGATTTTCGGACTCATCGTGGGGGGAGCTGCTCAGGTAGCCATTTACTTCTTTGGTGAAGCCACCGTGTATGGCTTCGGCCTACCGGGTGCAATCGGGGAGCTTTCGCTCAATCTTATTCAGGTTGGATTCGGCTTCTTTGGCCTTGTGTTATTCGGTGTCGTGAAGTATGTGTATCCTCGGATCGAGGATCTGGCCGAAGACCCCACCTTCGAAGAGGTCTAAGCGAAGCCGACTGCTCCCTCACTCATGAGCGTACGACCAATCGTCGAGGTCCGGGACCTCTGGTACTCCTATCCGCAGGAATCAGCTCCTGCGGATTTTGATTGGAGGTCAGCGCGAAACAAAGAACGCCCGCACGCCGAATGGGTGCTGCGGGGGATCGATTTTCAGATTGAACCCGGCGAATTCATGTGTCTCATGGGCGCCAGCGGGGCAGGAAAATCGACATTAGCGCTGGCGCTCAATGGAAGCGTGCCCCAATCTACCGGCGGGCGGATTCGTGGCCAGGTTCTTGTAGACGGACTAGATACCAAGCGGGTGCCGGTCGCCGAGCTAGCCCGTCTCGTTGGAGTGGGATTTCAGGATCCTGAAACTCAGTTCCTTGGAGCCACCGTAGAGCGCGAGTTGGCATTCGGGTTGGAAAATCTCGGGGTTCCTCCAAACGAAATCAGCCGGCGAGTAGACTGGGCCTTGGAACTTATCGGCATGACTGGTTGCCGCAACCGATCCCCAGCAGAATTGTCAGGAGGCGAGAAGCAGCGGGTCGGCATCGCCGCATTGCTAGCAATGGCCTCACCGATTCTTGTGCTGGACGAACCTACTGCCAGTCTGGACCCGGAAGGTGCCACAGAAGTATTTGACATAATCAAACACCTAAAGGGCAACCACACCGTGATTATGGTCACGCAGGACGGGGAGCGTGCAGCGGAGTGTGCTGATCGAATCCTCGTGATCGACGGCGGACAGGTTGCAATCGCCGGACCGCCAGAGGGGGTCTTCAGGCAGGTAGACGCGTTGAGGGCGCTTGGAGTGCGTCCGCCGCAGGTGAGCGAGCTGGCACATTGCCTCAACCTCAGGGGCAATGGGAGCCGGTTTCGGTTCACTCGGCTGGAGGAAGCAGCGCGCGCTATTGAGGCGGAGCAGGTCAGTTGATCCGCCTTCACGCCGATGATGTGTGGTTCTCTTATCCAGACCATGAGCCTGCGCTGCGCGGGGCGAATCTCATTGTCGAGCCAGGCGAATTCTTGGCGATCATCGGTCAAAACGGTTCAGGTAAGTCGACACTCGCCAAGCACCTTAATGGTTTGTTGCGGCCCGAACACGGGACCATCATGCATGATGGTGCCAGCATCGGGAAGCGATCCACAGGCGAGCTGGCGCACGACGTAGGGTATGTGTTCCAAAACCCGGATCACATGCTTTTCAGCCCGACGGTGGAAGAAGAGCTCGCGAGCGGACCGCGCTATCAGGGCAAGTCTGAGACCGAGGTGAGCGACGTCGTTAGAGAGACATTGCGCGAATTCGGCCTCGCTGAGACAGCCAAACGAGGCCCAGCAAGCCTGGACTTCGGCACACGACGCTCAATCAGCGTGGCGGCTGCGATAGCCGCTCGGCCCAAAGCGCTGATCCTTGACGAACCGACCCTGGGTTTGGACTGGGGCAAGGCGATCGCCCTTATGAACATCGTCCGTGCCAGGCATCGAGCTGGGCACAGCGTGTTGCTCATCACACACGATATGCGGCTTGTAGCACGCTACGCTCACAAGTTGGCACTCATGAAGGACGGGATCGTGGCAGCGGAGGACGAAACTCTGCAGATCTTGACTGATCAAGAACTTCTGGCTAGTTCTCAGATTCGGCCACCGCAGGTCATAGAGCTCGCGCAATTATTGGGGCTGGGGCAATTCACTGTTGAGTCACTATGCGCTGCTCTGAGTGATCGCTAAGATGTATGACTTCTACGTCCAGAAGGATAGCTGGATCCACAGCGCCGATCCGCGCGTAAAGCTCTCATTTGCGTTGGCCTCAATTGCTACGCTGCTAGCGATTCGGGAAATACCGATGATGCTGGCTGCGCTGCTTGGACTATCCATCCTATACACCGCAGCGCACATTCCGGTCCAACGAGCCATCAGCATCATCCGTGCCGTGTTGCCTGTGAGCGTAGTCATGGCCCTGCTCCGGGCCGTCTTCTATCCGTCGGGATCGGAACTATGGACTTGGGGACTGGTACGCATCACAGCGGGTGGTTTGGAGGAAGGGGCGGTATTGGGCCTTCGGTTAATCGCAATGGCGCTGGCGATCTTTCTTTGGTTGTTCACGACCCAAGCTCATGCCATTGTGCGTGGATTCACCAGCATAGGAATGCCATATCCCTGGGGACTCTCCTTGGCGCTAGCACTGCGCTTCATTCCGAGCATTGGTCACACTTATCAGACGATCGATCATGCGCAGCGAGCCCGAGGCTTCATGCCTGAGGATCTCGCTCTGATTGCTCGAGCCCGCGCGCTGTTACCGAGCTTGGTGGCATTGATGGTGAGCTCGTTCCGTGAAAGCGAACAAGTGGCCAGAGCACTCGAGTCGCGCGCCTACGGTGCCCCCGGTGTGAAAAGGACATACATGGAGGCGCTGCACTTTCGTGTGCTAGATGCCGCTTATCTAGTCTTAATTCTGATGGGAGCGGTACTTGTGATCGCGGTGAGCTTGTCATGACCTCGAAATATCACGTGGGAAAGGTACCGGCTGCCGACTTGGGCCGGCTGCTCGAACAGATCACTTCAAGCGATCCGAGCGTCGTGGTTGGGCCTGGGATTGGCCTGGATGCAGCCGTCATGGATATGGGGGACCGGTATCTGGTAGCAAAAACCGACCCCATCACCTTTGCCACAGACCAGCTGGGTTGGTATGCGGTTCACGTAAACGCTAATGATGTGGCATGTATGGGAGCGACTCCCCGTTGGTTTCTGGCGACCTTGCTGATGCCAGAAGGCCAGGCGGATGAGCAGCTCGCCACCACGGTGTTCGAGCAGATTACGCAGGCATGTGCGGCATTGGGAGTAAGCCTAGTCGGTGGGCATACAGAAGCAACCTATGGTATCGATCGGCCGCTCATCTTAGGTTGCATGCTTGGAGAAGTCGATCCGGATGAATTGGTTACCCCTGCTGGAATCAAAGAGGGGGACATCGTGATCCTTGCGGGCGGCGTACCGATCGAGGCTACTGCCATCATCGCGCGTGAGAAGGCCGAAGAACTTGAGGGACAGTTTGATGCGGATTTCCTGTCCAGGTGCGCAAATTACCTGCACGAGCCGGGGATCAGCGTTTTGCCGGCCGCACAGGCCGCGCAAGCCTCCGGCGAAGTACATGCGATGCACGATCCCACTGAGGGCGGGCTGGCGACCGGTCTATGGGAGCTGGCTCAAGCCTCATCAGTTGCTCTTCAGGTTCAGGAATCAGAAATCCAAGTAATCCCAGAGGGCCGGGTTCTTTGTGAGCACTTTGGATTGGACCCGCTCGCATGCATCGCGTCAGGCGCACTTCTGCTCGTGGTGAGATCGGAAAGCGCGCCTCAAATTCTGAGTGCCCTGGGCGAGCGCGGGATCTCCGCGGTCGCGATCGGGGAGGTTGTAGAGCACGGGGAGCCGAGCGTGACCCTCGTCTCTGAGACAGGGACCCGGCCGATGGCCATACCCGAGCGGGATGCGATCGCTGCGCTATTCGAGACCTCCTAATACAATAGAAACAATGGTACAATAAGACAATGCTACAATGCGACAATATGTACGGGTTTCTTGTCAGGCCTCCCCACGCTGACCTCGAGTGCTTGCTGGAGAAGTCGTAGGTGGTTGAGCTCAACTTCAGGAGCGGGGAGCCGATCTACTTCCAGATAGTGGATCAGCTCGAGAGGCGGATTGCAAATGGAGAACTCAAGCCGGGTGACCAGTTACCCACGGTCCGCGATCTGGCGGACGAGCTTGATGTGAACTTCAATACCGTCGCACGCGCATATCGAATGCTGGATGAGACCGGCTCGATCTCGACTCAACAAGGGCGCGGGAGCTACGTCATCGAATCCGCGGATAGAGGAAAGCTGAGCCTCGAGGAGATCACCCGAAGGTTTGCATCGCAAGCTCATCGTCTGGGATATGAGCCGGAAGAAATCGCTCAAAGCGTGGGCTTTGTCCTGGGGCAGTGGGAGCAAGAGGGGCAGCCGCCTACCAGGTAAGGTTGCACGTGAAACATTGATCTCCAAGCACTAGGACGGTGGCAGTGGATATCGCAGTAAGGATGTTGAACGGTTTGTTGATGATCGCGATGCCGGTCGTGCTCGGGATCTTCCTGGCGCGCTGTACGGACCAGCGTTGGCGGTTGTTCTTTGTCGGTGCGGCGCTATTCATCGGATCTCAAATTCTGCATATCCCGTTCAACTTTGTCCTTCTAAACCCCATACTGGAGAAGCTCGGTTTAGGTGAGGGCGTTTTCGGGATTGCACTCCTGCTTGGGGCGCTGCTCTTAGGGTTGTCCGCAGGGCTGTTTGAGGAAGTCACGCGCTGGTTGGGACTACGCTATTGGATAAAGAATGCGCGTTCGTGGAACTCGGCGCTGATGTATGGTGCTGGATGGGGAGGCATCGAAGCGATGCTCCTGGGCCTCACCGTGCTATGGGTGCTCGTGCAAGCGCTCCTGTTTCGACAAGGAATGCTGCAAAGCCTGATACCGGCTGAGCAGCTTGAGCTTGTGGAGGCGCAGTTTGCTGCCTACTGGGACACGCCGCTATTCCTGAACCTATTGGGAGCGGTAGAGCGGTCATTTGCTCTCATGCTGCACCTATCGCTAAGCGTGATGGTAATGCGGGTATTCACTCATAACAACCGTCTGTGGCTTGTGGCGGCGATCGCCTGGCACGCATTCGTGGACGCGGTGGCTGTAGTGGCAGTCACTCAGGTCAGCGTTGTGGCTACGGAAGCCGTTGTCGGCGTGATGGGGTTTGTCAGCCTGGGGATCATCTTCTTGTTGAAGGAGGTCGAACCGCCCCGTGAGGAAGTTCCAAAGCGGCCGCCTGCTGAATTCGAGCCTGTGCCTGTACAGATTACAGAAAAGAAGCTGGACGATTCTCGCTACTCAAGCTGAATTAGAGGATCTGGAAGACGACAAATGATCAATATTGAGGGCTTGACGAAGAATTTCAACGATATCACGGCGGTGGAAGATCTGGAGCTTGAGATTCGACCGGGTGAGGTTTTCGGCTTCCTGGGTCCGAACGGGGCAGGGAAGACCACAACCCTGCGCATGTTGAGCGCATTGATCAATCCCACCTCGGGGACAGCGCAGGTGGCCGGCTACCGCCTTGGGGAAGACGACCAGGCGATCCGCCGTAACGTCGGCATTTTGACGGAGGCTCCGGGGCTTTACGATAGGCTTAGTGCCGAGCGCAACCTGAGCTTTTTTGCCTTCCTGTACGACGTAAGTGATGTCGAAGGAAGGGTGGAACGCTACTTGAAACTTCTCGGTCTTTGGGAGCGACGCTCGGAGCCGGTCGGCACTTTTTCACGTGGGATGCGTCAGAAGTTGGCCATCGCCCGGGCGATGCTGCACGAGCCTCCGGTCCTCTTCTTGGATGAACCCACCACAGGCCTGGATCCAGAGGCGTCGCGCTTGGTGCGGGAGTTCATCGAGGGATTGAGAGGCGAGGGCCGCACGATCGTCTTGAACACTCACAATCTGGATGAGGCGGATCGTCTGTGCGATCGAATTGGAGTGCTCAACACTCAATTGTTGGCTCTTGACACGCCGGCAGCCCTGCGGCGCGAAGTCTTTGGAAGCAAGGTCGTGTTCCACCTCGCTGAGCTTCGCCCGGGATTTGAAGCGACAGTAACCGATTTCCCCTTTGTAGATGCTGTGGAATCCGTGGACGCCCGGCTGGTTGTCACGCTGGATGACCCAGAGGCACACAATCCGGCGCTCGTCGCCGCACTGGTCAACGCGGGTGCACAGGTGCAGTTTGTTGGAGAAATCCGTAAGTCATTGGAGGATGTTTATCTGCACCTGTTGAGCAACGATGAAGCGGAATTCGAGCGAGGAGATACGACGTGAACAGGCTCTATCAGATCGTTCGCAAAGAGTGGGCGGAAGTATTCAAGAATCGCTTTGTGCTCGTAACGGTAGCCTTTCTGCCGCTGATGGCCGCGATCCTTCCTCTGGGGATCCTATACTTCGTCGGTTCCTCCTCGGACATTGCGAGTGATCTGGAGGAGATCCCTTCGAGCTTCATGGCGCTGTGCAATAACTTAACCGGAGAGGAGTGCATGCAGTACTTCCTCATCAGCCAGTTCATTTTGCTATTTATGATCATCCCGCTCGCTATCCCGATCACTATCGCCTCCTACAGCATCATTGGAGAGAAGACGACCCGTACCCTCGAGCCGCTGCTGGCCACTCCGATCACTACCGCCGAATTGTTGGGTGGCAAGTCGGCTGCAGCCGTCATGCCGGGCGTAGCAGCGACCTGGTTTGCGTATGTAGTTCTGGTGATTGGAGTAACGTTGATGGGAGTGGGGCCTGGCGTGATGGACAACCTGCTGAATCCGTTCTGGCTGATCGCGGTGTTTATCGTGGGTCCGCTTCTCGCACTGACTGGCGTGAGCGTAGCGGTGATGGTCTCATCTCGCGCAACGGATCCTCGGACAGCAGAGCAGACCTCCATGCTGGTCTTCCTGCCGGTTCTGCTCATCTTCTTCGCGCAGATGGCGGGTTTGATATTTATCGATGCACAGCTGGTTATCGTGTTCGCGCTTGCGCTGGTCGCTATCGACGCCGCCCTTCTGACGGCAGCCGTTCGGCTGTTTCAGCGGGAGACCATTCTGACCCGCTGGAAATAGGATTCGGCTACGAGTTGAGCGAGACCCCAATTCCCATTTGTGATTACGAAGGATCCGACTATCAGGAGCGTTTCTGGGAACGCGGGGATCGCGCCTATGAGGATGGGGCAGAGGCGGCCGCGCTCAAGCGCTTGCTCCCCTCAGCCGGCGAATTCCTGCTAGAGCTCGGCGCAGGCGCGGGCCGGCACACCTCGCGCTACGCGGGTTTCGATCGTGTGGCGCTTCTCGACTACTCTCACTCTCAATTGAAACTGGCCCAGTCACGGCTCGGCGCGGACGATCGATATAGTTATGTTGTGGGTGATGTCTATTACTTGCCCTTCAAGCGCGAGTCTTTCGATACGGCTACCATGATTCGAACGTTTCATCACATGGCCAATTCCCAGGCGGCATTAGTCAGTGTGCGAAAGGTGTTGAGGGGCGGAGCCAGCTTTATCCTGGAGTACGCCAACAAGCGAAATTTGAAAGCTATTCTGCGTTGGTTGGTTCGCCGCCAGAGTTGGAATCCGTTCCAACAAGAACCGGTCGAATTCGTGGAGCTCAACTTCAATTTCCATCCGGAAGCTGTACGGGCGTGGCTGCACGGATCTGGCTTTTCCGTGAAGCGACAACTGGCGGTCTCGCAATTTCGACTTCCATTAGTCAAGAGTCTGATCCCCCCGCGTACTCTCGTAGCTGTAGATTCAGCGCTGCAACCGACCGGACAATGGATTCAACTATCCCCAAGCGTATTTGTGCTGGCCGAGGCGCAACTGTCACAAACTTAGTAGAGCGGGCAAGAATGACGCTAGCTAGGCTGTGCCAACGGCTTACACGTCCTGACGCCGGTCCGCCGAGGCCACATAGCATGGACTAGGGTACGCCCCTCCTGCCAAAAGCATTTGCCGTTCGCTTGAAGGTCTGAGGCCACTGTGCTACCGTAGGATCAAGCAGAAAAGCTCGCCGCAGCAATCATCGTAAGCTGCGCAAATCGCTGAAGATTGTTATCTTGTTCGATCGGATTGCGGAGCCAAATTTCGGGAGAATTCAGAAACTCGGAGGTCGTAATGATTTCAATCCGCCAACTGCTGGAAAGAAAGGGGCCCGATGTTTGGATAACCTCCCCCGATGCCTCGGTCTACGAAGCGCTGCAGCTGCTTGCTGAGAAGAACATCGGAGCCTTGCTGGTTCTTAAGAACGGGGAACTCATAGGGGTTGTTTCTGAACGAGATTATGCGCGCAAAGTGGTTCTGCATGGAAAGACATCTATGAAGACACCCGTGAGTGAGATCATGACGGAGGAAGTGGTCACCGTGGGCTCAGAAAATACCGTAGAAGAGGCAATGGCCCTCATGACTGACAAGCATATCCGTCACCTGCCTGTTCTTGAGGGAGAGAAGATTGTCGGAGTTGTCTCCATTGGAGATCTCGTCAAAGCCATCATTGCTGATCAGGAATTTACGATCAATCAATTGGAGAATTATATTTCCGGAACTCGTACTTGAGCGTCCCACGTGCAAGACTCATAGTAAATGCCGAAGATTCGAGCTAGGGCGTTGAAGGAATAGCCGGAAGACAAAATGGGAGGCATCGCTTCGGGCCAATCCCTCTGTGCTAGGGTACGGCCCGCCAATAATTTCCCGCCTCGCGGCTAAGCAATCCCGCACCCACCAGCTCGCGCCGCAGCGTCGCAGTATCCTCATGGAAGCGCGAAAGGATTTCATTCACGCGCTTTTCGCCGTACCGAGTACCCATCCTGAAATCGTTCACTATATGCCGAAGGATTGCGAGTAGCTTTTTGCGCTGGGCGGGGATAGTCTTGAGGCGTCCATCGGGAAGCGAAAAATCCGCAACGACCTTTCGGTCAAATGCGGTCATGTCGATTTCAGCCGTTAGTGTCGGCAGCTCCTCTCGCGACAGTAGACGACGTGCCATTTTTTCGAGTGCGTCCGTCTCCAATTCGTATACGCTATAATAGCCATCTGCGCGGGCGCTCACGAGGCTAGCCCGCGCGAGTCTTGAAAGATGGTGGGATACGGTCGAAGGCCTCAACTCGAGCATCGCCGCCAATTGCTCAACTGTGAACCCCTTCTGGGAAAGCAACCCGACGATCTTCAATCGATTAGCGTCCGCAAGCGCTTTGAAGAACTCCAAGAGCTCATCTGAACTGGATCTCTCTGGTTTTACGTTCATCTATCTAATTCGAAGAATATCGAAATAGTATTGTGTAGAATGGCCGGCTTGTCAAGGGGAGATGCTTATGTCTGAAGTGCGAGAGACCCATCTGGTTGAGGTCGCGGGGGTGAAGCGGCAGCTCCCGCTGTTCGAGGTCGCACCCGGTCTGAGAATTGCAGTACTCAACATCCTGGGAGATACAGAGCTCGTTGAGGCGTGCGGCAGAGAGCTCGGAGTACGGCTGAACGGTGTCGACTACGATGTGTTGGTAACCGCGGAGGCTAAAAGCATTCCGTTAATTTGTGCGCTCGCCAGAGAGACCGGCAAGGATTACGTGGTGCTACGTAAGAGCTACAAACTGTATATGGGAGAGACCATCGAGGCCGAAACGCTCTCGATTACCACCGGCAAACCTCAAGGCCTCCACCTGGACGAGAAGGACCGGGCGCTTGTCGGTGGCAGGAAGGTGGCTCTCATTGACGATGTGATCAGCACCGGATCGACGCTCAAGGGCATGCGAAAAGTGATGGATCTTGCCGGCGCTGAGGTCGTTGCAGAGGCCGCCATTTTCACCGAGGGTGATCCTGAAGATTGGAACCACATCATCGCCCTTGGTCACCTGCCCCTATTCACCGACACCTAACGGCCGCTCTGTCCGTCTCGCATGGCTTTAGGACCAGGCAAGAAAACAACAGGGAGGCCTGAAGTCGGGGTTTGAGCTCTTCGGGTCTAACCGCAGATCGCCAGTCCGGAGTCGCTCCAGGTCGCCTCAAACTGGCCCTCGATCCGATCTATGCCGTCCAGCTTGAGCCAGAACCACCCTCGGGCCATCTCTCCCTCTTCATAGTCTTCAAATCCAATCGCGCCATCTGCGGCAGGGATCCACTCTGTTCCTCCGATGAAAGCCGCACCGTAGCCTGTGCGCTCCTTCAATTCAATCTGGCTACCGGTAATTGGGGATTGAAAGTGCCAGACCGAAATGCTAACCATTGGGGGCTCGGGGTCGCCCAGCCTGTAAAGGTCGAGCAGAATCGCCGGGGCATCAACTGGAGAGCAGCTGGCTTCAAACGTGCCTGAGTAGTGGGGCGCCTGGCTGGACACGGTTTCGGTCCGGGAGCAGCCAGCCAGGAGGATAGGGATCAATAGTAGCTGCGATGCGGCCCCGAGCGATTTCAGCAGGCTGAAAGTGGCGGTCTCTGAACCGTTGGGCGATGCGGCCCGAAACGGTTTTGGCAAGCTGATAGCAGAGACCTCCGAATTGTTGGGCAATCCGGAGGCCTCAAGTTGCGTAAGTCTCACTTTTATGGCCAGAAGTAGCGAACGTCGTAGTCCAGGGTGATTTCGCCATCCGCCGGGATCCTGACCCGGAACTCGATTGTCGTGGAATCCAGCTTTTCGAAATTGTGACTGGACTGCAAGACCCGCCACTCGCTCCAACGGAAGAGGTGTTCGACCACTCGCACTTCTACCGCCTCATCTTTGTGGTTGCGGAGAGTGATCTCGTACGATTCTTCCAAACTCTTTTCAGAAGGCCGTCGGAAATCGGTCTGGATCCGCTCACCAACGATGTCGAAGGCATCCCCGACATACAGCCGTACTGTCTCGCCCTCTGGTGTGTGGTCGATGCTGTCCTCGCCGATCAACAACGCCGCTCCGTCGATATCTTCCTGATAAACGCGCACCCGGCCCTTGGGAAGATCCGCCTCAGCTTGTTCGGTGTCGAACTCAAGCAGCACCATCACTTTAGGATTGGAGGCGATTCCGTAGGAGGGATCGGTCTGGGGGTAGCCATAGAAGTTGCAGTACCAGTAGTTGTTTCGACACTGCTGCCCGTCGTACACGAAGAATTTCTCTGCCGGGACTTCGTTTACCGATACGAACTCGATCTGCTTGTTCTCGTTGTTCTTGACCGTGACCGGACGCGGGATTTCGTAGAGGTGGTATTCGAAGAACTCCCGCTGCTCGACGGGCGCAGCCGCTAGCTCTGCTTCGGCTGCGAACAACATATCCTGAGCAGCAAAGCCTGCCTGAGGTAGTCGCTGAAGATCACCGGCGATCAGTTTGAGATGCGCATCCTCGTACGTAGTACCACTGCTGTTTCGCATGGTGATCCAGCCGTCCAGGTCGATTGCCTGATCGTCGCTCGCCAACAGCACCACATAATCTGACTGCCATGAGACCCCACCGGTCAGGTAGGTGATCTCAACGTCCTGGGAACCTGCTTCGTTCGCCATCAGTTGCCAGACCAGCGTGGGTCGCGTGATCAAACCCTCCGGAAGCTCGGGAAATGAAACTTCCTTGACCGTCCCGCTGATGATGGAGACCTGCCCATCTTTGTCCTGCAGGATGATGCCGCCACGGGTGCTTAGCAGCTGACCCTCATAGAGGGTCCCGTCTTCGGTCACCACTCGGACGACCTGATCTAGGTATTTGTTGTAAAGCGCACTGGAGTCGACCAGATCGTACTGGTAGTTCTGCTCCAGGACAGAAGTTCCCTCCGGATCGGTCAGTGATTTGAAGAGCACGCTGGTCGGGTCAATCGAAGCCGCGACATCTGCGAAGGCGATTTCATTGAAACCGCGCGAGAAGTTGAACTCCCGGCGATCGCGCACCAGCGCAGTGCCTTCGTTGTAGACCGTCAGAGCGACGGTTGTCTCTGCTGCTTCCGCAGATGAAGCCTGGGTTGGAGCCAGCGGTTCTTCGGTGGCTCCCTGACCCGTGCAAGCGAATGCCAATGCGGCAAGGCCGAGCGTGATAAGAACCGTACGCTGCCGAAACCCACCCCGCAGGCCATCGAAGCCTGAACGAATCAACTGCTTCGCGACGGGAATTAAGCTTGTATACTTCATTTTCTTCACCTTTCCTTCCCTCTTGTGGTCATAGACGCCAAAACGCGTCTTTAAGTTCCCAGCCCAGACTACGCGGCTCGCACAGTATTCTCTATAGTCGAGCGGTACCGATCCGAAAACGGCGACTGAGATAGTCGCATAGGAATTCAGCTAATGTTTTGCGCAAGAGCGATGGCGGGAATGTAGATGTCGCGATCTGTAATCGATCAAGGCCAAAAAGCGAATCTGCGATCTTGCGGCAGGGAGTCCGCCTGCTCTCGGGGATAGAGATTCCGCAAGTACGCATTGATATAATCCGCCCGTTGAGTCGGGAGACGGAGCATAGTGTTCACACGCAAGAAAGATGAACAGCGAGTAAAACAGGAGGGGAGGCTGCCGCCCGGTCAGTCGCTCACCAACAAATTCCCGGTGCTGCACTATGGCCCCGTACCGCGCTTTGATCCTGAGACCTGGGATTTAAACGTGTTTGGAGAAGTGGAAGAGGATAAGCGCTGGTCGTGGGAAGAGTTCCAATACCTACCTCGCACGAAGCTCGTGATGGATATCCACTGTGTCACGCGGTGGAGCAAGTTCGACACAGAGTGGGAGGGAATCTCGATCAAGACCCTGGTGGATCAAGGCTTGATCAGGCTCAAGCCCAGCGCTAATCACGTGCTCCAGCACTGTGAATACGGCTTCACAGTAAACGTCCCGCTTGAAGTCGCCCTGGCCGAAAACTTCCTCCTGGCCACGCACTTCGACGGGCAACCCATCAGCCCCGACCACGGATATCCACTGCGCGGGATCGTAGGCTCGATCCCCGGCCGCGAGGACTTGCTACAGCCTTACTTCTGGAAGGGTGGAAAGTGGTTGCGAGGATTGGAGTTCTTGGAAGAAGACCGACTCGGCTTCTGGGAGCAGGCCGGCTACCACAACCGCGCCGACATCTGGAAGGAAGAGCGGCTCGCCTATTAGCTGGAAATTATTGCAGCGCCAAGCTTTACGCCTAGCCAGTTGCCATGTGGTTCAGCCTGGTCCGTAGCCCAAAGCTGCTCGCACGCGCTGCAGCAGAGGGTAGGTAATATCATCCGATAGGATGTCTTCATTCCAAGCCGTCTCATCGCGCAAATCAAACCAACGAGCCTCTTCGATCGTGTACCCATATTCGAGGTCTTCAATCTCAGGCTCGGTTCCAGGACCGGCTGTCCCCGCCACCGGAGTACACAAAAAGGTCTTTAACGTCTGATAGATTCCGCCGGGCGGAGCATCCTCTTCTAAAAGGAGCTTCTCTACCCTCACATCCAGCAACGTTTCTTCCAGCATCTCGCGCCGGACACACTCGTGTTCTGTTTCTCCGGGTTCCCTGCCTCCGCCGGGGACCAGCCAGAAAGCGTGGGGCTTTAAGTGATCAACCCCTCGCAGCAGCAGCATGTGATGATGCCTAATTATGGCTCCCTGGTAGCGCGTCTCTCGGTTTTGGAGATGGTGATTAGGATCTCTAGAGTCCGGATTGCGAGCTGCGTTCAAGTCTCTTACGCGTCCAGCCTTACCATCAGGAACGGCACGAGCATCTCTTCTGCCGTGACGCTCCCGTGCCGCCCCAGAAGGGGATTCTCCTTGGTGGCCCACCACAGATAGCCCTCATTCTGACTGAGCGCTAGCCGGTCGCCTATTCGGCTGTGGGCGGTCTTCGCAGGCGGGCCAGGACCAAACAATCCGGCTTCGAGCGCATGATTCGAGGGCATCATTTTGAACATCCGTGGCCAGGTGCGGGCGATGTATTCCTCGACGGCGTCCATCTGACCAGGGCGGGGATACAAGTAGGCGAGCCGGTTCTCTCCAGACGGGAGCATGTGCAAGCGGCGGGTGAGATCGGGATGGTTGCGCAGCTCGAAGTGGGGATTCTTGCGGGTAGTCACCTGGCCGTGATCCGCCATCAAGATCAGCACGGTATCTTTCATGGCTTCTGACGCCAGAGCATTCACGAATTCGGTCAGCAACGAACCGGCAAATTCCCTGAACCGAGCCGCCACGCGCACGTCATTTGGCCCATGCAGGTGTGCGAGGCTATCAACTTCGCCGAAGTAGGCCCAGACATAGCGTCTTGCCTCCGAGCGCATCTCTAGTAGCTGCCGCATGCTCGTCCATAGGTCCGTGAGCTCGTCGAAGGCATGCTGTTTGATCCCCGGATAATGCATCTTAGAAAGCCCCGAACCAACAATTTTCTGATGCAGGAAAGAATGGGTCTCAATTCCCACGCCGGATAGATGAGGGCCGATCGTGGGAACCGGAAGAAAGGTACCCGGGTCGAAACCAGCATTGTGGAGGGAGTCGACATCACCGTCATAGCTGGCCGGGGCATGGGTGATCATGTTGGCCACCATGCCGTATTCTTTAAGAAACAGCTCATACCCTAAGATGCCGTGCTCTGCAGGTGAGCGACCGGTCCACAACGAGGTCAGCGCCGCGCTCGTGGTGGAGGGAACGATCGAGGTAAGCGCACTGAGCGTCCCTCTGCTCACAAGCGGCTGAAGTGGGCCATCCATCCATTTTTCGAACGACTTAAGGCCTACCGCATCTATCAGCACAACTACAACTTGCTTCGCGCCCGAAGCCAAATAATCGAACTCCGGAACGTCGATCGGCGGGTGAGGGAGCTCTGGTGCTCCCAGCCAGCGACAGATGCTGGAGGGAAGGTTCAGGATAGATAGCCCGTGATAGGCGGGGTGTATCGCCGCCGATCCCAAATCCAAATCAGGCAACCGGTGTTCGTAAATTCTCTCGAGGGAGGATTCGAGAACGGTTGTCACAGGAGGCGACTCAGCGAGATGTGGTGGTTCAGGATTGACCCGCTTCAGCGACCGGAGGCAGCAATTGCAGTCGGAGGGAGCTCATGGAGTTTCGACAATTACGAAATCAACGACCACTGGGAGGTGGTCATAATAGCCAGAGTCGATGTCAAGCACAACATCGTCCCGAAACAGACCGTACAGCGCTAGCGCCTCGTCAGTAAGCGTCATCGTGTTGAGCACGAAAGCGTTTTCCGCCAAGAGCACACTATCGGAATATATGGTGCGATCCAGTGCCCCCGGAGAGAACGGAAGCCTATCGTTCCTCCAGGTGTAGAACTCGGCGCCCAACCCATTGTGGCTAGGTGCGGCATCGGTGAGTTGGCTTCCGTCCCAGTCTGGTTGGAAATCTGCGCCGTATTCGGTTTCGTTGATGATGTCGCCTCGCAATAGCGTCCACAGATGTAGATGCGGGTCGGTTTCATATACATTGAAATCGCCCAGAATGACGAAGGGCGTACCAGGCGGAAGATCGTACGAGTCACCAGGAGTCGTGAGATCCCCGACGAATGACATGGCCGCGTCCGCTTGCCGCTGTCTTAGTGAGATATCTTCATCTTGGCCTCCTGACTCAAAATGCGCGCAGATCACGTATAACTCGGATTTACCAAATTGGGAGTCGGGTAGGTCCACCAAGGCGGTCGCCTGGCTGAGGTCTGAATGAAAGCTTTCGGAGATCAGGTCGTGCCCTATCTCTTCTATTTTGAATCGGGTTGCGATCACGTTGTCACGCTGGGTGGCAACCTGCCAGCTCTTATCCTCAGTTGATCCCATTACCTGGGCCATGAATTTGCCTAACTCCCGAAGATCGCGCAGGTCATTGATCTCCTGAAGGCAAATAATATCCGGCTGAACGGCTCGCATAACACGAATGAATGCGTCGGCTCGGTCGAATTCTCTTAGGTCATGATTCATGGGATCGTCGTTGGGGAATATTGAATCCCAGTGCACGTTGTAGGTCATGAGTCGGATGCTGTTACTGCTAAGCCTTTGAAGGAAGTCTGAGCGCTCACTAGGGGTAGCGCTGGAGTGTTCGGCCGGTAATACAGTCGGCGGAGAAGTAGGCGAGCTGGCTGTGAACGCATCCTGCGTAGCGCTCGAGGACTCCGGTTGCGTTACAGAGGTTGGTGACGTACAGGCTCCTAGCGTAATAGCGAGCGCTCCGATGACGGAATAATGGGAAGCATTCATATTCGACTCCCTGCTATTCTACGATCAGCTGCTTCGATAAGCCTATAATCGATATAGGAAATACATGTCGAAGTCAGAGCTAGCGGCCCGCGAGCGCATGGTGCAAGAGCAATTACGCGGACGGGATATCGCAGACGAACGCGTCTTAGCAGCTATGGGGGCGGTTCCGCGGCATCGCTTCGTTCCGGCCGAGATGAGGGAACGCGCCTATGCCGACGGCCCGGTTCGTTTGGAGAAAGGCCAGACCATATCTCAGCCCTACATCGTGGCGCTGATGGCACAGCTCCTTGAGCTCGAAGGAGAGGAGACAGTGTTAGAGATCGGCACGGGCTCCGGTTATCAAGCTGCGGTTCTTTCGATACTGGCGGCACAGGTGTATTCCCTGGAGCGTATCCCGGAGCTAGCCAAGCCAGCCCGAGGGCGACTGCGCAAGCTGGGCTACGACAACATCGAGGTCCTGGAGCAAGACGGCTCGAAGGGTCTACCGGAGCACGCACCTTACCCGGCCATCGTCGTGACCGCCGCCGCACCCAAACTGCCAGAGCCGCTCAAAGAGCAGCTCGCCCCTGAGGGGCGTTTGGTTGTGCCGATCGGCAGTCAAGACGGACAGATGTTGGAGCGCTGGCGCAAAGGGAAAGGGGAGGTGCTCAGCCAGGAGCGGATCGCGCCGGTTGCCTTCGTACCCTTAATGGGTGAACACGGCTGGAAAACGGATCACCGGCCGTTTTGGGCACGGTAGTGGGGTCAGCCTAAGATTCTCTTGCCACCAAATAAGCGATAGCCTCATTCGCTTTGCCGTTCATTACCAGTTCTGCTCGCATGTCATCCGGTAGTTCGATGACGCGCACCAATGCTTCCCAATCGGCATCCTGGGGAAGCAGCACGGGTAGCACGTTCTCTGAAGACTCGAAGAATTCCTTGTTGAACTCATCGTCCTCATTCTCCAGCGCCACTGCCAGCGGATAGATTCCCGTCTCCACAAGATCCTGGAAGAAATGAGTGCCGTAGGAAGGTTCCGGCGCCTGGTCGTCAGCTACGAGCTCGATCAGCGCCTTGGCATGGTAGATGTCCCCATAGCCAACAGGGATGCCCAATCGCGGATTTTGAGTCCCCCAACGACTAGGCCCTATTAGGACAAATGATTCATCTGCCAGGCGAGCATTGATACGGCCGACCAGCCGCGCAAGCGAGGCGCGCTCTGAATCGCGGATGTTTCCCCCATACCCTTCGGGGGAGATGTAGACCACATACCTTATGCCGCTGACCCGCCCATCCGGAACCAACCGCCGGCTTGCGAATAGCAGACGATCCTCAGGAACGTTGGTGGGTAGCTCAACGTTCTCAAGCTCCAATTGGCTCTGTGGCCGACACTGCAGCAAGTAGAGATTTTGATCCTGCGGAGGGTCGCCAAGTAGCGTCAGGAACTCGATGTCAACTGCCCGACGATAAGCTGCTTCAAGTGTTTCCAAGATGTGCTTCAAGTCCCTGGCGAAATTCGAGTGACGGAGCAAGCCACTGAAGGTGATCACCGTTTCGGCCGGCTGCAACGATAGCGGAGCCGTGATGAAGTCTTGCAGCACTCCACCTCGGTAGCGCTGACCGATCCATCGCAGCTGAGGGGTCCTGCCGTCCAGCACATCGCTTATGGGAACCGTTTCCATTGCATTGGACTCGAAATCAATCAAATCGACGAAGTGTTGTGAGTAGCGTCGAATCCGATCCGGGTCCCGATCCGGCCGCAACTCTGGATGGCTCAATGCGACCAATCGAGGATAGTCATTGCCGACTTGTTCGACGGCGCGCGTTCCTAGGCCCCAGACCAATCGTAAAAATCCCGCCTCCCGATCGATCTTCGGACTCCAGCGGTACTGATTCTGAGAAAAGGCCACGCCCGACGCGTCAGGCAACAGGTATCCATTCATCTTCCGCCCGCGGACTTCTTGGATCAAGACCGCCATGCGCTCGTCGTAATCAACGAGCCCTTTGCTCTTGCGGTATAGCAGCACATCCGGGTTGTATACGCCTGAATAAACGTCTGCCACGGCCCGCAAGAGGTCCCGCAGATTCTCTTTCAGGGTTCCTTGATTTCCGCAAAAAATGCTTTCGTACTTGCCTGCGAAGGAGAACCCGAACGAGTCTTCCAACAAGCTGGAAGAGCGAACGATCAACGGAGTTGACCCGAGTTCCTCTAGAATCTCCCGCAGAGGATCTACAAACTCTTCGGGAAAGCGTCCCTGCTCATAACTCTGTCTGATCGTGGGGTACTCATCACGAATTTCGGATTCGCTCTTGTACTTCTGGTTTGCATAGTCAAATAGGTCATTGAACTGGTTGAACCTGTAAAACACATCCGCGGCAAGGAACCAGGACTTGGGGTAGTGCACCCTGCTTAGAACTTCCGCGTCCGCGGACTGCGTAAGGATCGCGCGGGCCAACTCGATTCCGGCAGCTTTGCCACCAATCTTGCCGCGCCCAATACGCCGCTTCCGGATGGCCTTCAGGTCCGCAATCGAAAGCCATTCCCTTGCGATACCCACATACTCCAGATGATCGCTAATCATGGCTTTGATGAGCACCACCGTGATTTCCTGCAGGTGATGTTTCACACGAGAGCGCTCATCTGGCGGCAGTGACTCGTAAGCCTCTCCCTGGGCAAAGAGCATGTCCCAAGGTGCCAACTCGGGATGAAAGGTGAGCACTACGTCGCTAGCTTCCCCACGGTCCACGAGCGTCTGCCGCACGATCGATTCGAATAGCTCATGTGGGAGGTTATATGCGAAGTAGAAGTCGGTCAGGTTGTCGCGCGTGATGCGCAAGCGATTCATCCAGACATCAGGGGATTCCCCGCGATCCGGACCTCGAAGCCGTTCGCGTTCTTGGGATTGGATCGATTTCTCGTGAACCTCGGCCTCGAATGCCTCTCTCGTTATTACACCGCGCTTGAACATCTCCTCCCGCATACGCTCCCGGATATGGGGTGCCAGAATAGGGTACTCATGGAGCTCAAGCAGCAGCGTGAGAACTTTGGGGAAACCGTCGGGGTCAAAGGCCATGTGCGATCTCTCTGCGTATTCTAGCGAGTGGTCGCTCGATTCAAAAGAGGAATTACATGAAAAACTTCAAAATAAGCCGATCTCAAGGATTCTGATTGACATAAGTGCGCTCCTGTGCGAGTGGAGCGAGCGGAACGAGTGTTGCCTGTGGAGCGTGTGGTGCGAGTGAAGCGATTGGTGTGGGTGTTGCGTGTGGAGCGTGTGGTGC
>JBHIBY010000021.1:0-37199 GCA_046759305.1 Anaerolineales bacterium | reverse complement strand
CCGGAGTTTCCGCCGGTGATCAATGCCACTTTTTCACGTAAATGCATATTTGCCTCCTAGACTCTCAACGAAGCACTCGCTGCCCGTACCGAACGCTGCAAAGTACTGTGATCTTCTCGACAAGCTACTCGATATATGCGACTGACCGCATGCCCCATGATATTCCGTCTCATAACACTTTGGGCTCCGAGGCTGACTTCCTTCGCCCTTCACTCAATTGACCATCCTTCGTTCGCGCAGTATACTGAAACTGCATCCAATATTGGATGCAATCCCCGGCGTATATCCACTGATTAAGACAGCGATCCTGCGAGTCGTGTCGCTTCGACACGCCCTTAGCTCGTTCACTTGGGGAGCATTGCATGACGACTGGCAACCACGATGGCCGCCCAGAAACCCAGCGCACAGCACAAGAGTCCGTCCCCGATCGCATTCGGTACCTGATCTTGAGCCGAACGCTGGTTCCTGGACAAAGACTCGTTCAGAGCGAACTGGCCAAGCAACTCGGAGTAAGCCGCACTCCCATTCGGGAGGCGCTGCACCGGCTCGAGTCGGATGGACTCGTCAAGCTCTCCCCGCATAAGGGGGCTTCCGTAGCCGATCTCTCGATATCGGATTTGAAAGACATATATAGCATCCGCATTGCGATAGAAGGTTATGGGGCGTATCTGGCGGCTCAAAACGTAACAGACCCGGACCTGATTCAGCTTGAGGAACTGATGCGTCGCATGCGAGAGGTATTCGAACAAGGTGATCGGTGGCACCTGCTGGAAGTCAACCGCGAATTCTATGCGGTGCTCTATTCGATGGCGCAGCAGCCTCGCTTGTATGCTTTGATCATGAAACACATTGACCTTGCCGATATGTATCGTCGAATGGCTTTTGCCATCGATCACTACTACGGGCATACGATCGCGGACCATGAGGAGTTGCTTGCTGCTTTTCGAGAGGCCGATCCGAACGCAGCTGAGCGAGTGACGCGCGATCAATTGCAACAGACTCTGGCCAGTCTGCTTCTGTTCTTGGAGCAGACTGCTCCGGTCTAGCACACACAAAAACGGAAAATGGCAAACACGAACTCTAAAGATCCTGCCCTGGCCGACAAAGTGGCTGTTGTCGTGGGCGGCGGGCGGGGAATAGGCCAGGCCACAGCCCGCAAGCTGGCCTCTGCCGGGGCCAGTGTGGTCGTTGCCTCCCGCACCTCCTCCGAGCTCGATGAGATAGTCGCGGATATCCAGGCCGATGGTGGGGAGGCCTCAGCCATAGTTGCCGACGCGTCCCAGCGGGAGGATGTTCAGGCCTTGGCGGAATTCGTGCGAGAGGTTCATGGTCGGGTGGATGTGCTAGTGAACAGTGCCGGCACAAGCCTGATCGCCTCGCTCGAGGCCACATCGGAAATGGATTGGGACCATGTTGTTGACACGAACCTCAAGGCTCCCTTCCTTTGCACTCGAGCCATGCTGGATCTCTTGCGCGCCTCGGAGAGCGGCCAGGTCATCAGTATCGCCTCCAAGGTGGGCTTGACCGGCCACAGATACGTGACCGCATACACGGCGGCCAAGGCAGGTCTCATCGGCTTCAGCCGCGCTCTTTCCGACGAATTGAGTCATGAGGGCATTCGTGTGATTGTGCTGTGCCCCGGCCCCGTGGATACGCCCATGAGGTGGGAGGCCACGCCCAGCATGGATCCCGGGCTGGCTATCCCTGCCGACACCGTGGCCGAAACAATCCTGTTTTTGGTCGGGCTAAATAGCAAGGTGACGGTAAACGAGCTTGTGGTGGAGGCTGTCGCCTACGACGATAAGGCAGTTCTTATTGAGGGTTAGCCCTTGAAAGTAGCCGGCCCGGGGGCTTGCTACTACATGAGTTGAAGTCTCCCGGGTTGAGTTCAAGGAACTGACTTTAAGAAGGTGCTCGATAGGGTCCAGTGGGCTGATCGCAAAGGAGGTGAGTATATCGATTGGTGTGAGCATTCGTGTTTCGGTGCAATACCACTCGCGCCTTAGTAACACGGTGCAGTGGTTCTCTTAACTCCGGAGGAGGAGAAAAATGAAAAGGCTTCTACCGTTATTATTTCTGCTAGCCCTGCTTGTGGCGGCATGCGCTCAGCCACCGGCTGAGGAAGCGCCACCGCCGGAAGAACCGGCCGAGCCCGCGGAGCCTGCAGAGCCCGCGGAACCCGATGAACCTATGGAGCCGGTACCATTACGGGTGACTTTCGCATGGCCGACCTTCATCGATCCCGCAGTAGGTAATGACTTCTCCAGCTCCACGTCTCTTGCCAACCTCTACGACACGCTCATCTTCCCCAACGCTGATGGCGGCACAGATCCGTGGCTTGCAGAGTCCTGGTCGGTCTCCGACGACGGCCTCACCTACACCTTTAACTTGCGGCAGGGGGTCAAGTTCCATGACGGAAGTGAGCTGACCGCCAGCGACGTGGTTTACAGCTACGACCGGTTTCAAACCATCGGTGAGGGCTTCGCTTACCTGGTGAGCGGTGCGGAGGCCCGGGCGGTTGACGAATCCACGGTCGAGTTCACACTGTCCGCACCCAGCGGCCTGTTTGTGCCGAGTTTGGTCCGGCTCTATATCGTCAACGAGGACCTGGTTCGAGCAAACACGTCGTCTGACGGGCCGTACGGGGCCGAAGGCGACTACGGCAAGGAGTGGTTGCTGACGAACGATGCTGGTTCGGGGCCCTATATGGTCGCCGAGTTTCCACTTGAGGAATACCTCTTGATGGACAAGTTCGTGGACTGGTGGAACGCCTCGGCGTTCCATGCAAACGCCCCTGACCAGGTGAGATTCATCGCCACTACTGAAACGGCAACCGTCCGATCTCTAATGGATGACCGCCAGCTCGAAATCACCGACCAATGGCAGACCATTGAGGCGCTAGATGCCCTCAATGCCATGGATGGTGTGAGCAGCACGGCCTTTCCAGGGATGACTTCGTTCTACTACATGATGAACAACAAGAAGGCACCCCTGGACGATGTGCACTGCCGGCGAGCGGTCTCTTATGCCTTTGACTACGAACAGGCGGTAGCCCTCGAGTGGCCGGGAACCAATCAAATGGTCGGACCCGTTCCGCAGACCGTCGGAGGGCACAATCCCAATGTGACGGTCTATCAGCGTGACCTGGACAAGGCAGCAGAAGAGCTTGCGCAATGCGCCTACGCAGACACCATCGAAGACTTCCCCATCGAAGTGGTCTGGATCGCGGAAGTTCCCGCAGAAGAGAAGTGGGCATTGCTCTTCCAGGCCAACATGGCTGACATCGGTATTCCCGTCGAGGTGGTATCAAACCCATGGTTGAGCGTGGTAGAGAATACTAGCTCTCAAGACACAAGCTCGCACATCGTGACGATCTACGTTTCTTCCGCGCTCGCGGAGGCAGGTCTGATGCTGCAGGATCGATATCACTCAGACACCGCCGCCACCTGGCAGCAGAACGAGTGGTTGTTGGACGCAGATCTCGATGCTCGCATCGAGGATGCCTTAGCAACGGTCGACCAAGCCGAGCGGTTCGCGAAGTATGCAGAGCTTCAGGCAGAGTTGGCAGACCAGGCCGTGTCCCTGTTCCTCTACGATCAGCTCGAGAAGCACGCCGTGGCTGATTACGTAGACTGGAACCCAGAGGGCAATAGCCCGGTGATGGGCTACCAGATCTTCGCGCCGTTCATCGGGGTTTCGCCCCCATAGCGGTATGCACGGTGGCCTGAACAAGTAGCTCGGGAGCCCCCATACGCAGACTTGGGGGCTCCCGGTCCATCAATCATGATCAGTTCATCACCAATGTTATGAGATTATTGGCCTTTCTTTCGAGGCGCATCTTCCAGGCAGTCTTTGTGCTGCTCGGCGTGTCGATCCTGATCTTTATCATCGCCCGCGTACTGCCCGGCGACCCGGCGCGTGTAGCCTTAGGCGCGCGCGCGCCAGAGTGGGTAGTCGATAGATTGCGCGAAGACATGCACCTGAACGATCCGCTCGTGTCCCAGTACGCTTATTGGTTAGGCGATGCGCTTCGTGGGGACCTTGGGATCTCTCTGGTAACGAGACGGGACGTCACCGAAGACGTGCTCGAATTCTTCCCGGCCTCGATGGAGCTCGTGTTGTTTGCCGGTTTGATTACCGGCGTAGCCGGAATTGGACTTGGAACTTTATCCGCCCGCCACAAGGACAAGTGGGTCGACAACATCATTCGTATCTTTTCGTATATGGGAGTGGTAATTCCTTCCTTCGTGGCCGCCATTCTGTTTCTGCTCTTATTCGGATTAGTGCTGGACTGGCTGCCGGCCATCGGGCGACTCAGTGAGGGTGTTCCCAGACCCCCAATAGTCACCGGCCTAATAACGATCGACGCATTAATTGCCGGCCAGTTCGCGACCTTTTTGGACGCCCTAAAGCATCTAATCATGCCGGCGGTGGCGCTTGGCTTAGGCTCGATGTCGCAAGAGGCGCGCATCACCCGCGCTACGATGTCCGATAATCTCACTAAAGATTACATTGCAGCTGAGCGGGCGCTCGGTATCCCCGAGCGTTTGGTGATGGGTCGTTTCTTACTCAAGCCATCGCTGATTCCTACCGTATCAATCTTCGGGCTCGATTTCGCGGCCCATCTCAGCAACGCGTTCCTGGTCGAGCTCATCTTCAACTGGCCAGGTCTGTCGCGCTATGGCCTGAACGCAATGCTGAGTAAGGATCTCAATGCCATTTCGGCCGTCATCTTGATCCTCGGCCTGACCTTTATCACGGTAAACATCGCTGTAGATCTGATCGTCGGCGCACTCGACCCGAGGATCAGGCTACGCGCGGCCAGGAGCGACTAGCTATGGGCCAGGAGACCATTACGGTTGAGCTGCCTCAAGTTGAGACGCGTCAACGGGTGCTCGAGCTGCAACGAAAAAACCGTCGCGAAAACCTTGGGCGGGCTTGGTACAAGTTCTCTCGCAACCCCTTATCCGTCGTCGGCGGCGGGACGGTGCTATTGGTGGTACTTATGGCAGTCTTTGCGCCCTTTGTCGCCCCGTTTCCAGAGCACGCTCAGCCTTTCACAGATTTCGCAAATGCGAGTAATCCCCCAAGTCTCCAGAATCTCTTCGGGACGGATGAGATCGGCCGCGACATTCTGAGCCGCGTGATCTTCGGCTTTCGTTTTTCTTTGACGATGGGGATCGTGGTGCTTTCCCTGGTGGTCCCCACAGGGGTGCTACTAGGCCTCGTGGCGGGCTACTTCCAGGGCACCTGGGTCGACACTTTGATCATGAGGATAACGGATGTGTTCCTGGCCGTACCGCCACTGATCCTCGCGCTGGCGATCGCCTCCGTCCTCGAGCCCAACCTATTCAACGCCATGATAGCCGTGTCACTTATGTGGTGGCCTTGGTACGCACGGTTGACTTATGGCCTTTCCAGCGCCCTGCGCAACGAGTTCTACGTCAGCTCGGCAGAGACGCTTGGCGCTAGCAGGCGGCACATCTTGTTTCGTGAGCTTCTCCCAAACATGGTCTCACCGATCTTTACCAAGATGAGCCTAGATATGGGATGGGTGATCATCATTGGATCGATGCTGAGCTTCGTAGGCCTGGGTGTGCAGCCGCCGAAGCCCGGTCTTGGAACGATGGTCGCGAGCGGTGCCAAGTACCTGCCGGATCAATGGTGGATCGCGGTCTTCCCCGCTCTCGGCATTGTTGTGGTTGTACTTGGATTTAACCTGCTGGGCGATGGACTGCGAGACTTGTTATCCGCGGAAGGAGTGTAAGAGTGGCGCCCCGGCCGTTGCTTGAGATCAGAGACCTGGAGGTTCACTATAAGGTTTATGGCGGGACCCTGAAGGTTTTGGACGGAGTGAACTTTCATGTCAACTCAGGCGAAAAGGTCGGACTTGTTGGAGAAACCGGTTGCGGTAAGACGACGACCATGAAAGCGATCCTGCGCATACTGCCGGACCCTCCAGCAGTAATTGCAGGAGGAGAAATATCCTTCAAGGGTGAGGACATCCTAAGGATGGGGGGAAATGCGCTCCGGGAGGTACGCGGGCGGGGCATTTCGATGATTTTCCAGGACCCTACTGCTGCGCTCAATCCAGTCTTCACGATCGGACAGCAATTGGGACCGGTGATCCGATACGCCGCGCCCGAGAATCGCGGCCTATCAAAGCGCCAGATCCAGGAGAAAGCCGTGATTCCGTTGCGTGAGGTGGCTCTGGCAGATCCGGAGCGGCTGTTGGACAGCTATCCTATCCAACTAAGTGGAGGCATGCGCCAGCGAGTGTGCATCGGCATGGCGCTAGCTACCGATCCGGAGCTGCTCATTGCAGATGAACCGGGAACTTCGTTGGATGTAACGATTCAAGATCAAGTGTTACGGCTGCTGCATCGGCTGGTAGAAGAAAAACAGACCTCAGTCATTCTGATCACGCACACGTTGGGCGTTGTGCGCGAAACAACCGACCGCGTATATGTCATGTATGCGGGAAACATGGTCGAGGTGGCTCCCACACGAAGGCTCTTTTCGAACCCACTGCACCCGTACACACAGGGCCTCATGGACGCGGTACCCAGACTTACCGGAGGTGGCGTGGCGCACGGGATACCGGGTCGCATTCCCGAATACCTTTCGCCACCATCTGGATGCCGTTTCCACACGCGTTGCCCCCATGTAATGGACATTTGCCGTACAGAGAAGCCCCCTTACTTCAGTGTGGATGGTGGACAGGAGGTGGCGTGCTTCCTGTATGACAAGACCCACGAATCCAGGAAGTCAGCGACGGTCCCCGCATGAACGATGTGATCCTCAGCGTAGAGAGACTGAAGAAACACTTCATCATCGACCACGAAGGCTTGATCAGACGCGTGCCGGTCACGGTGAAAGCAGTGGACGGGGTCTTCTTTCAAGTACATCGCGGCGAAACGTTCGGCTTGGTGGGTGAATCCGGTTCTGGGAAGAGCACGATCGCCTACATCACGGTGGGGATGTACCAGCCGACGGAAGGAACGATGTATTTCGAGGGCCAGGACCTCTTTGTGAACGGGCTGGACCGGCCTGGGGCCTTACGCAAACAAATCCAGATCGTCTTTCAAGATCCGGGCTCCTCCTTGAACCCTCGCCGGACGATCCGTCAGATTCTCGAGCTTCCTCTACAAATCCATCGACCCCAAGCCGATCGTTTGCAGGAGGTTATGCGCCTGCTCGACATGGTGGAACTACCCGTCGAGTACATGCACAAATACCCGCAGATGCTTAGCGGAGGCGAGAAGCAGATCGTCGCCATCGCTCGAGCATTGGCGACCGAGCCTTCGCTGATCATTTTGGACGAGCCAACCTCGGCCCTTGATGTATCTGTTCAGGGAAAGATCATCAATCTCCTGCTTCGGCTTCAGGAAGAGTTGGGATTGACGTATTTATTCATCACTCACGACCTTAGCTTGATGCGCAACGTGGCGTCCCGAGTAGGAATTATGTATTTGGGCAAGATCTGCGAAGTGGCTGAAGCCGCTCAATTTTTCCAAGACCCCCAGCACCCATACACGCAGATGCTTTTATCGTCTATCCCCGTTGTGTCGGATGAGGAGCAGGCCGCCAAGCCGGCCAAGATCGAGACGACCGGTGAGATCCCAAGTCCAGTGAACGTACCGAGAGGCTGCAGCTTTCACACGCGGTGCCCACATGTCATGGATATCTGCAAAGAGGTGGATCCGGTCATGGTCGAAACTGGTTCACAACACGCAGCGCGGTGCCATCTATATGAGCAGCCTGCGGACCTCGTCTCTACCTTCCATGCTGAGCAAGCCGTGCTTCGCGCACCGCAATAAGGAGCCATCATTGCATCAGCCGAACATCATTCGCCCGAAAGGAATGGATCCATGCGCGTAGCTAGCGATATTGGCGGCACCTTCACCGACTTGGCATACCTGGACGAAATAAGTGGTGAGGTTGGAATGGCCAAGGTCTCGACCACTCCAGCCGACTTCGCTGAAGGTGTGGTCGAGACATTGAAAAAGGCCGAGCTCAGCGTGCAAGACACCGGCTACTTCGTGCACGGCTCGACCGTGATCATCAACGCCTTGACCGAGCGAAAGGGTGTCAAGACTGGCCTGATCACCACCAAAGGTTTTCGCGATGTGCTTGAAATCGGGCGCGCCAATCGTCCCGATATCTACAACATGTACTACACAAAGCCTCCTCCATTTGTCCCCCGCTATCTACGGCTCGAGGTGGGGGAGCGGGTGAACTACAAAGGCGAAGTGCTCACGCCGCTGGACGATGGCGACGTGCGGGCGGCGGTTGAGAAGCTGCAGGCCGAAGGAGCGCAGGCCTTGGCAGTTTGTTTCCTGCACTCTTATGCCAATCCCAGCCACGAACTCGAGTGTGGTGAGATCATCAACGAGATGGCTCCCGATCTTCCGATCACGCTTTCGCACCAGATTACGCAAGAGTGGCGGGAGTTTGAGCGTACTAGCACCACCGTGCTTAACAGCTACATCCATCCGATCGCGCGCGATTACCTGGACCATCTGGAGCGCGACCTCACCAAGATGGGAATGGACAGCGCAACTCTGCACGTGATGCAGTCGAACGGCGGGAGCGCGACGTTCGGAGCAGGAAAGACCTCACCCATCAACCTTGTGGAGTCGGGCCCGGTAGCGGGAGTGATTGGCGCAGCCAACATCGGTGGCATGGTTGGAGAGCCCAACGTGATCTCGCTAGACATCGGCGGGACAACCGCAAAGACCTCTCTAGTTCAAGATGGAAATCCAAAGATCACAACCGAATACAAGATCGAACATCGTCGTGACTACGCTGGCTATCCAATCCTGGCACCTACCATCGACATCGTCGAGATCGGAGCAGGGGGCGGCTCGATCGCCTGGGTCGACAAGGCCGGAGCGCTGCAAGTGGGTCCGGTCAGCGCCGGGGCCGATCCAGGCCCAGCATGCTACGGGTGGGGCGGCGACCAGCCAACCGTGACGGATGCAAACGTAGTAGCAGGGCGCATCAATCCGGACTACTTCTTGGGCGGCGAAATCCCTCTCAATGTGAAGAAAGCCGAGACCGCCCTCACAGCAATCTCCGAGACCTTCGATATGAGTCTTGAGCAGGCAGCAATGGGGGTCATACGCATTGCAGATTCCAACATGATCAATGCCCTCAAGCTGGTCTCTGTGCGGCGCGGCTACGATCCGCGCGACTTTGTGCTCATCGCCTTTGGTGGCGGGGGAGCCATGCACGCTGGAGCCCTAATGCGTGACTTGCGCTGCAAGAAAGTCATTATTCCTACCGAACCGGCGGTCTTTTCGGCCTGGGGAATGCTGCTCACCGACCTACGCCGCGACTATATCCGAACGCTGATCACTCGCACCGATAAAGTCGATCCCAAGGAGCTGGACCGCATTTATTCCGAAATGGAGGAGCAAGCGAAGACAGAGCTGTCCGGCGAAGGGGTTAAGAAAGGCGACCTAGCGATCGAGCGCTTCGCCGACATGCGCTATTTGGGGCAGGAACATACCGTAAAAGTGCCGCTGCCGAGCGATGAGATCACGGAGAAAGCCCTTCCTGGTATCAACGATCGGTTCCACACGCTTCATGAACAAACTTACACGTTCCGTCTAGATACTCCCGTGGAGCTTGTGAACTATCACATCACCGCTCTTGGACGCGTGGAGAAACCGGAATTCAGGAAGCTGGATGGGCGCGGAGGTAATCTAGATGAGGCTCGGAAGGCGACCCGACGGGTTAATTTTGATGAGTTGGGATTCCACGAGGCTGACATCTATGAGCGCGATTCCCTTCCCGTGGGCGAACCGGTTACGGGCCCCGCCGTCATCGAGGAACCCGCATCGACCACTGTCCTCTTCCCCGACCAGCAGCTCACCCGAGACCAATACGGTTTCCTGCACATTGAGCCGGTCGAGTAGCCAACAAGGAGTTGAACATGGCCAAGGATAAGCAGCCTATAGATCCTTTCACGCTAGAAATCATCAAGGAAGGATTGATGGCCATAGGTGATGAGATGTTCGTGACGATGCAGCGCACCAGCATGAGCACAATCATCTATGAGGTCTTGGACTACGCAGTCGGCCTCACCGATGCAGAAGGCAACCTGATAACTCAGGGAAACGGCGTAACGCTCTTCCTGGGCACGCTCGATTTCGGCGTGCGTAGCGTGCTGGACAAATTTGGCGCGGAGAACCTCAAGCAGGGTGACATTTACATCACTAACGACCCGTACACCGGTGGCGGGACACATCTTTCCGACGTGTCAATCATCGCTCCTATCTTTTATGACAGCGAGCTGGTGGCATTCGCGGCCAACAAGGGCCACTGGACAGAGGTCGGTGGAATGGCCGCAGGAAGTTGGACCACCAATTCCACGGAGGTCTACCAAGAGGGCCTGCAATTCCCGGCAGTAAAGCTGTTTGACCAGGGCGAGCCGATTCAGAGCTTGCTGGACATCATCCGAGCCAACGTGCGTACGCCCGACATGAGCATTGGCGACATGTACGCCCAGGTCGCTTCGATGCGCATTGCAGAGCGACGCTTCCAGGAGATGTGCGACAAGTACGGGGTCGATTTAGTTTTGAGAGGGATCGCGGCACTCCTTGACTATGGCGAGGCGCGCACTCGCCAGGAACTTCGCAAGCTGCCCGATGGCGTCTACGAGGCTGAGGACTTTATCGATGACGACGGAATCGGCAACGGACCGTTCGATGTTCAGGTAAAGGTTACCGTCGATGGCGACAGGCTGATCTGCGACTTCACCGGTACGCACGATCAGGTCCCAGGGCCAGTCAACTGTGCTCGCACCGGTTTGTATTCAGCGGCTCGGGCCGTGCTCATGGCCCTCACCGACCCAGGAATTCCTGCCAGCGAGGGCTGTTTTCGAGAGTTGGAGGTCATATGCCCCGAAGGCACAATCTTTACCTGCGAACGCCCAGCACCAGTTTCGACTTATTGGGAGACTATGCTTTATGCAGCCGATCTAATCTGGAAGGCCATGGCTCCTGCACTTCCGGACCGCCTGACAGCTGGCCACTTCCTCAGCGTCTGCGGGACCATCGTTGCAGGCCCGCATCCTGATACGGGCGAACTGTTCCTGCTGGTAGAGCCTCAGGCCGGTGGCTGGGGGGCGGGTGCGGACAAGGACGGCGAGAACGGCTTGGTCTGCGTCGGAGACGGCGAGACCTACATCATTCCCGTCGAGGTCTGTGAAACGCGATATGGGGTTTTGGTGGATCAGTTCGGATTCGATATCACGGATGAAGGAGCGGGTAAATTCCGAGGCGGGCGCGGGTTGGTGCGTGATTATCGCATCACCGCCGATGAGGCTTGGTTCACCGGCACATTTGGGCGGTTCAAATATCTCCCCTGGGGCTTGGAGGGGGGAGAGCAGGGATCGAAGAATTACACTGAGATCCTCTTTTCCGACGGACGTGAATCGGAGGTGTTTGGCAAAGCTGCCCAATACCATCTCGCGAAGGACGATGTCGCCCGGCTTATTACCGGGACAGGAGGTGGCTATGGGGAGCCTTTCGAGCGTCCCATCGAAAAGGTCCAGGAGGACGTCAGGAACGGGTACGTATCCCTGAAGCAGGCTGAAGAGGACTACGGCGTCGTGCTCAGGCCCGACACGCTGGAGGTCGATAAGCTGGTCGGTGCACGGGCGCAATAGACAACTTCCGCCATAGTGGCCAAAGCGAGCTCCGAGCCTTTGCACCCTCTGAGGCAGGGCAGACTTTCGCCGAAGGAGTTTGAGTGATGCGAATTCTATGGATCGATCCCATCGGAACGGACATGTTCAGCGGGGACATGTTCGACATCCTAAACAAGGCCAAACGTGACGACACACACGTGGATGTGGTGGCACTTCCCGACGACCGACCCAAACACGTCGAGTATCACTCCTATGAAGGGCTGGTCGTTGGAGACATCACGCGCATTGCCTTTGAGGCCGCCGAGGACTACGACGCGGTAGTCATAGGATGCTTCTACGACGTTGGCTTGCGGGAAGCTCGGGAAGTGTCGGGGCAGGCGATCGTCACCGCTCCCTGCCAATCGGCCACCGCCATTGCCAGCAATCTAGGCAACACGTTTTCGGTGCTCGTCGGGCGACGAAAGTGGATCCCCAAGATGAGTGAGAACGTGCGTTTGTACGGCCACGGCCATGCCATGGCTTCCATGCTCCCGCTGGGGCTCGGTGTTCATGATTTTCAAACCGATCATGACCTGACCCACGAAAGGCTTCTGACAACGGGAAGAAAAGCGGTCGAGGAGGACGGGGCAGAAGTGCTCATCCTCGGTTGCACGGCCGAATACGGCTTCAACCTTCAAATGCAGGACGAGCTCGGAGTTCCGGTCATCGATGCGGTGACCGCGCCGTTCAAATACGCCGAGTTCCTGGCGGATCTGGCCATCCGGTTTGGCTGGAATCCGAGCCGCAAGTGGGGCAGCGAAGCGCCACCCAGAGAGGAACTCGAAGCCTGGGGGCTCTTCGACGAACCCGCTCCTGCCGGAAAGAAGCTGTCAGGAGAGCAGATCCCTGCGTGAGGACCGACCCATTTACCGCCGAGATCATCGGCGAAATGCTGCGCGCCTCTTCCGAGGAGATGTTCGTTACCCTGGGCCGAACAGCGCAAAGCCCAATCATCTATGAAGTCTTAGACATGGCCTGCGGCCTTGTCTCGCCGCAGGGCGAGCTCATAGCCGAAGCCGCCGGGGTGCCCGGCTTTATCGGATGCCTGAGCTTTGCCGCTAAAGAAATACTCGAGAAGTTCGAAGCCGGGGCCATGCGCCCCGGCGATGTTTATGCCACGAACGATCCTTACGGCGGAGGCGGCACCCACCTGTCGGACGTGGTTTTGGTTGCGCCCATTATTTATCGCGACAAGCTAGTAGGATTCGCTGCGAACAAGGCGCATTGGACCGAAGTCGGCGGAATGGCTGCAGGCAGTTGGACGACAGACTCCACCGAGATTTACCAAGAGGGCCTTCAGCTTCCGGCGATCAAGATCATCGATGCGGGATCGCCGGTTGAGACCATAATTGACCTCATCCGGGCCAATGTGAGGCTTCCTGAGATGACGCTTGGTGATTTCTACGCCGGAGTCGCCGCTCTGCGGGCGGGCGAGCGCGGAGTGCTGGGAGTCTGCGATAAGTATGGAGTAGAGGCGCTGAACGAAGCCACCGCCAGCATGCTCGATCGTGCCGAACGCGTGGCCATGGATCGCCTGGCCGAGTTTCCGTCGGGCGATTATGCCTGCGAGATGTGGATCGATGACGACGGTCTCAGCGATGAGCCGTTGCTAGTGCGCGTTCAGGTGACCATCTCGGCGGACCGCTTTGTGGCCGATTTCACCGGCTCCGCGCCGCAGGCGATCGGACCCATCAACACGACGTGGACCGGGCTCGAAGTCTCTTGCCGCGAAGTTTTCAAAGAAGCTACAGATCCGCACTTCCCGAACAACGACGGCTATTTCCGTCCATTGGAAGTCATCTGCCCCGACGGGACGATTTTTACCGCGCAGCGGCCTGCGCCGGTATCGACTTACTGGGAAACCGGCGCCTACGCCGGCGACTTGATTTGGAAAGCGATTTTCCCCGTAGCTTCCGAAATGCTGCCGGTCGGCCACCATCTAAGCGTATGCGGGACCATCGTCAGCGGACATGACGAAGAACGCGGCCAATTCGTCTTGGTGGAGCCTCAGGCCGGCGGTTGGGGCGCGACCGTCAATCGTGATGGCCAGAGTGGAATGGTTCCCGCCGGCGATGGCGAAACCTACATCATGCCGGTTGAGGTATGTGAGACACGGTTCCCCCTATTGGTGGAGCAATTCGGCTTCAATACGACCCAGCCGGCGGGCTTCGGGCAGTATCGAGGCGGCTTCGGTTTGGTGAGAGAGTATCGTGTGCTTTGTGAGGAGGCCGACCTTACGGCCACTTTTGGCCGTTTTAAGTATCCCCCCTGGGGAGCGGGCGGCGGCGGCAATGGCTCTCCAAACGCCATCGAGGTCATTCCGAGTGGAGCAACCGAGCCGTCTATGCGACGAGGTAAGGTGGCGCGCCACCGCTTGTATCAAGGCGACGTGGCGCGGCTGATCACTGGCGTCGGTGGGGGCTACGGAGATCCACTGAAACGCGAGCCCGCATTGGTACAGGAGGACGTCCGTGACGACTACCTTTCCCTCGCCGATGCTCGCCACCATTACGGTGTGGTCATCGACGGATCCAGGGCTTCTGTAGACCAGGATGAAACCCGAGCATTGCGGAAAGCGTTACGTGTTGAACGGCGAAAGGAAAACGAACGATGACAGGTAATCGCATGGCGATTGACGTCGGCGGCACATTCATCGACTTCGTCTTACTGGACGAAACCTCGGGAGCGGTTAAAACGGAAAAGGAGCTCTCGCTCATCAGAGAGCTCTCCGACCACATCTTCGACGGCGTGGATCGCCTCGGGGTCGGAGTCAGTGAGTTGGATATGATTATCCACGGCTCCACCGTGGTGATCAATACAATCTTGCAAGAGCGTGGTGATGTCGTCGGGTTGATCACGACCGAGGGGTTTCGCGATGCCCTGGAGCTTGGTCGCGGGAGCCGGCCAGAAGTCTACAACCTGCTCTACAAGCCGCCCAAACCTTTGGTTCCCAGGTATCTGCGCACTGAGGTCCCCGAACGGCTAAATCACAAGGGTGCAGTTGTAACCCCATTGGACGAGTATGCCACGCGCGCGGCAATCGAGCGCCTGAAACACCGCGACGTAGCCGGCATTGCCGTGTGCTTCTTGCATGCGTACGCAAACCCTAGCCACGAGCGCAGAGTGCGGGAGATCATCCGGGATGTTTACCCTGAGGTTGAGGTATCGATCTCCTCCGATATAACCGGCGAGTTTCGAGAATTTGAAAGAACCTCCACGGTTGTCCTTAACACCTATGTGATGCCGCGCATGCGGGCCTACATCGGGGATTTGGACCGCCGGCTGACCGAGTCTGGCTTTGAAGGGGCGCTAAATATGATCCAGTCGACGGGAGGGATGGTGTCCTATCGCGAGGCACAATCCTTACCGATCCGCACGCTGGAATCCGGTCCGGCGGGAGGCGTGATCGGAGCTCTGGCGCTCGGCGATCAGATTGGACAACCCAATCTGATTGCCTCCGACGTTGGAGGTACCAGCTTCGACGTTGCCCTCATCCAAGACGGCCAACCGTTCGAGAAATCTGAGACCTTCGTAAACGAGCGACCAGTGTTACAGCCCACCATTGATATCGTGTCGATCGGTGCCGGAGGCGGGAGTATCGCCTGGCTGGATGAAGCTGGGGCTTTTCGAGTCGGACCTAGTAGCGCCGAGGCCGATCCTGGCCCGGCCTGCTTTGGCAAAGGCGGTATGGAGCCAACGGTGACCGATGCTCACCTGCTACTGGGGAGAATCAATCCCGACTTCTTCCTGGGTCAACGTATGAAGTTGGATGTCACGGCAGCCGAGCGTGCCATCCGTGAAAAGATTGCCGAACCTCTGGGTCTTTCAATTTCAAAAGCGGCCCACGGGATCACGCATTTGGCCGACACCAATATGGTGAATGCGATCCGGCAAGTTACCATCGAGCGGGGGCACGATCCGCGCGACTTTTCACTCTTGTGCTACGGTGGAGGCGGTGGCCTCTTCGCGGGCTCGCTTGCCACTGAGCTTGAGATCCGGACCGCCATTATCCCCCCCAACCCAGCGGTCTTTTCGGCCTGGGGAATCCTGAACTCCGACTACCGCGAAGATGTCGTTCGCACCTACGTAGTCCCACTCTTAGAGCTGTCGGCCGACAAGCTGTTTGAGATGTTCGAAGAGCTTGCTGCCATAGGAGCCGAGGAGCTAGAACGGGGCGGTCTCACTTCAGAAGACGCCCAGTACGATCGAGTGGTCGACATGCGATATGAGGGGCAAGAACATACAGTTCGAGTTCCTGTGCCTCCCGACGCGGAGCTTAAGAGCAAGGGGCTTAAAGCATTGCAGGAGCAGTTCGATCTTTTGCACGAACAGACATATGCACACGCTTCGCCAGGTACTCCGACCGAGTTGGTGAATTTGCGGCTTGCAGCATCAATTGAGTCGAAGAAGCCGCGCATGGTCAAGATTGGCGGCGGATCGGGCGACGGAAGCTCAGCGCTCAAAGCCACTCGGAAAGTCTATTTCAAAGACGCGGGCGGTGAAGTCGATTGCCCAATCTACGATCGCGGAAAGCTCGGCTCAGGTGATGAGTTTGAGGGCCCTGCGGTCATCGAGGAATGGAATTCGACCGCGGTGGTGAAGCCAGGTCAAAAGCTCCAGGTGGACGATTACGGCGATTTGATCATCAGCCAGGAAGGATTTGAGCATGCCACAAACTCCAACTGATCCCATCACTACCCAGGTCATCCGCAGCGCTTTGACCTCTGCTGCCGAAGAGATGCGGGTGGCATTAGTTAAGACTGCTTACAACCCGCTGATCTATGAAGTGCAGGACTTCGCGGTCTCGCTGATGAACGCCGAGGGCGAACTCCTGGCTCAAGGCGCCTCGCTTCCGCTCTTCCTCCCCTGCCTGTCGCTCACCATCAAGAGCGGCCTGGAGAAATTCGGCACCGCCGGGATCCGCCCGGGAGACATCTTCATCGCAAACGATCCCTACAGCACGGGCACCCACATCTCCGATACATCGATTTACCTGCCAATCTTCTTCGATGGCAGCTTGCAGGCCTTTAGCGCCAACACTGCTCACTGGGCCGATGTCGGGGGCAAGACCCCGGGCGGCTGGTGTCCCGATTCCAACGATGTGCTCCAGGAAGGCATGCTGTTCCCGCACCTCAAGTTGTATGACGATGGCGAACTCAATCAATCTCTGATGGACTATATCCTGGCCAACACGCGCTTCCCGGACCTAGTTAAAGGGGATCTAAGCGCCCAAATCGCAGCCTGCCGGACCGGAGAGCATCGATATGTCGCGCTTTGTGAGAAGTATGGAGCCGACACCATCCAGGATGCCATGGAGATTGTTTTTGACCAATCCGAAGCCTTGATGCGGCGCAAGATTGGTGAGATGCCGGATGGAGAGTGGAGCGCCGAGACCTGCATGGATCATGACGGGATCATCACTGACAGGACCCGCAAGATCAAGGTAACCTTGCGGATTGAGGGGGGAGAAGTTACGGTTGATTTCACAGGGACCGATGAAACCGCCGCCGGTCCGATCAACTGCCCACTTACCGGCTCGCGTGCTGCGGCCGAAATCGCATTGAAATCGGTGACGGTGCCACATGAGCCCGCCAACGCCGGCTTTAGCCGGCCGCTCAAGGTATTTTCGCCGGAGCACACCATTACCAATCCTGCCTGGCCCGCTCCTTGTGACTCCTATGGCTATGCGGCCTTGATCATCATTGACTTGGTCAGCGAAGCGCTATCGAATGCGGTTCCCGATCGGGTTCCCGCCGGTGAGTACATGCTGTTTGGGGCCTGGCTGTTTCGGACGGATCCTCGCTTTGGCAAGCCCTTCATTTATATCGACCCTGTGGACGGCGGGGGAGGAGCCCTCTCATTCGACGACGGAGCGGATGGATTGATCTTCCATGGCGATGGGGATGCGCCAAACACCCCGGCGGAGGTGGCGGAGAACCGTTATCCGGTTCGTATTGATCGTTACGAGCTGAATACGGAAGAGTACGGAATCGGGAAATTCCGCGGTGGCCTCGGAACGATCCGTGACTATCGCTTTCTGACCGACGAGGTCTCCATCCAGATCGCCAATGAGCAGACAATCTGCCGCCCTCACGGCTTGGATGGGGGCCATGAAGGGGGCATCAATCAGCTGTGGGTACGGCCGGGGACGGATCAAGAGCAAATACTCACGGAACGAGTCTCCTTTTTCGGACCGTTTCAGGCCGATGACGTCATCAGCTGTCGGACCGCTGGCGGCGGCGGATTCGGTGATCCGCTCGAAAGGGATCCTGAGCGCGTTCGCGCAGAGGTACTCAACGAGATTCTGACTCCGGAGCAAGCGGGCGAGTTTTACGGCGTAGTCGTTAATTCGGGGAAGAACGGCGATCCGCGCGTCGACCTTTCGAAGACCGAAGCCCTCCGCAAACGGCGTCGGGAGGCGGGCTAGCGAGCGCGTTTGGCGACCGGTGACGACGCGTTTGTCCACGGTCTCTTCTACTCGCCTCCCTTGGCCAATGACGTAACATGTCCTTTGATCCCTTTACGCTGACAATCATTCAAGAGCATCTACGATCGGCCTCGGACGAAATGTTCGTGCGCTTGGGGAAGGCAAGCAAGAGCCCGATTATCTACGAAGTGCTCGACTACTCCTGTGCCCTGATCAGTCCAAATGCCGAATTGGTTTCCGAAGCCCAGGGCGTACCTGGATTCACCGGCGTCCTACCCTTTGCGGTTCAATCTATCATTGACAAGTACGATCCAATCACTATGCGGCCAGGCGATATCTACGCGACGAACGACCCGTACGCGGGCGGCGGAACCCATCTGTCCGACGTTTGCCTGATCGGCCCGATCTTTTGGGAAAACGAGCTCGTGGCCTTCGCGGCAAATAAAGCGCATTGGACCGAGGTGGGCGGCATGGCTGCTGGGAGCTGGACGACGGATGCCACGGAAATCTTTCAGGAGGGACTGCAACTGCCGGCGGTGAGGCTCTATGAGGCCGGAAAACCGATCGAGAGCCTGATCGATATCATCGCAGCCAACGTTCGTCTGCCCGACATGACCTTATCCGATCTATATGCAGGCGTGGCCGCAATTCGGGCTGGAGAGGCGCGTGTTCACGAGATCTGCGGGCGATACGGTTCGATGGCTCTGCGTCAGGGCGTGCAGGAGATGCTAGATCAAGCTGAAATCATCGCCCGGGACGGTCTCTCAAACTTGCCGAATGGTTCGTATGAGGCTACCGATTGGATGGATGATGATGGATTGAGTGAGGATCCGATACCCATTCGCGTGAAGATTACGATCGACGACGAGCACTTTACCGCGGACTTCACAGGCTCCGCTCCCCAGGTACCAGGGCCGATTAACGGCACGTGGGCCAGGCTCCAATCATCCTGCCGAGTGGTATTCAAGGCGGTCACTTCCCCCGCGCATCCCAACAGCGAAGGGAGCTTTCGGCCGGTTCAGGTCATCTGCCCCGAGGGCACGATTTTCAGGGCCCAGCGTCCGGCTCCGGTGTCCACCTACTGGGAAGCAGGAGCCGCAGCCGTCGATCTCTTGTGGCAGGCGCTATTCCCCGTTGCCAAGGATCGCTTGCCTGTCGGGCACTTTTTGAGCATCTGCGGAACAAACCTCTCAGGGAAGGACGAGAGTGGTGAGCTTTTCGTGTTGGTCGAACCACAAGCCGGAGGATGGGGTGCTGGCGCGGATAAAGATGGAGAGGCCGGTTTGGTGGCGCAGGGCGATGGCGAGACCTACAACATCCCTGTCGAGGTATGTGAGTCGCGTTTCCCAATCCTCGTTGAGCAGTACGCCTTTGACATTGTGCCGCAAGGGGCCGGACGGTATCGCGGGGGGCGCGGGCTTATAAGGGACTATCGGATCCTCTGCAACGAGGCCACTCTCACGACTACCTTTGGCCGCCACCGCTATCCTCCGTGGTCTGCCGAGGGTGGGCAAGAAGGCTCGACCAATGGAGCGGCGATCATCCCTAAAGGAACGGACGAGCCTTCGGTGTGGCGCGGAAAACTCGCCCGATACCGGTTGCGAAAGGGAGACTTGGCGCGTTTGGTCACCGGCACAGGGGCCGGCTACGGTCTTCCCGATGACCGTCCGTTGGACGAAGTGATCGAAGATGTCAGAAACGAGCAGGTCACTCGCAGGCAGGCAGAAGAGCTCTATGGAGTAAGATTAGAGCCGGATTCCTTCGAAGTTTTGGAACTAAGTCAGGCACGGAGCGATCACTCGGGGCACGATCCGGAGCTGAATGAATAACCGGTATCTGCGAGTTCTCACTTGCCCTTCACGGCGCGCGCCGTTAGAATCGATTTAACAGAACAACGGGGAGCCTTCGGGCTGAGAGGAGGGCAGGATGCCTTCGACCCGCGAACCTGATCCGGGTAATACCGGCGGAGGGATTGTTAAGAATCGACGCTTACCCCTCTGCCCAGAGGGGTTTTTGTTTGAGAGCTGTCATATTCGCCAATGGCGTGATTGAGAACTTCGATCGCGCGCGGGCAGCGGCCGAGAGCGCAGATCTCGTGATGGCTGCGGATGGCGGTACCGAACACGGTCTCCGTCTAGGCGTGATACCGGAGATCGTGATTGGCGATCTCGACTCACTCGATGCTGAAGATCGGCTTGCCCTTGAGTCGGATGGCACAGAGTTCATCCAACATCCCGCCGACAAGGACCAGACCGATCTTGAGCTGGCGCTACTCTACGCATTGAGCCGCGGTGTCGATAAGATCATCATCTTGGGCGCCATGGGCGGTCGACTGGATATGACATTGGCAAATTTACAGCTGTTGGCGCTTCCGGAGCTGAGTGCCGCACAGGTTGAGCTATGGCATGCAGAGCAGACGGCATGGCTGATTCGCCCCCCTGGCGGCCCAATCCTCGGCAAACCCGGAGATTTAGTGAGCCTGATCCCGATGGGCGGTAACGCCAGCGGCATCACAAGCCAAGACCTGCAGTATTCTCTTATCGACGAAACCCTCGACCTGGGACCTGCGAGAGGGATCAGCAACGTTGTTTCCGGGCCGAATCCGAATGTCGAAATGCATTCGGGGACACTGCTCGTCGTTCATACACGCGGAGTAGCTTGATGTGCGAGCCGAGAGCAAAGCGTAGTCAGTAAACAAGCTGAGATACAAAAATGAAGAAGCCGTCTCGATTTCGGCGCGATTTTCTTCCACCGCTTCTGTTGATTCTGTTCCTGGTAGCAATCTGGCAGTTAGTGGCGGACCGCGGTGGTCTTTCAAGTTTCATACTCCCCTCCCCACTAGGTGTGGCGCAAGCTGCTTGGAATACGCGCGATTTGCTCGTTCCAGCCATAGGCACCACCATGATTGAGACCATGATCGGTCTGGTGATCGCCACACTGCTAGGAATTGCCATCGCGGCCGCGATTGATTTTTCGGCCACTGTACGGCGAGCGGTGTACCCCATTCTGGTGGCCTCGCAAACGGTTCAGATCCTCGCAATCGCGCCACTACTCATCATTTGGTTCGGGTTCGGGCTGCTACCAAAGGTATTCATCGTGGTCCTGATCTGCTTTTTTCCATTAGCACTCAACACTGCCGATGGTCTTGCCTCCGCGGACCCAGAGCAGGTGAACCTACTCAGAGCAATGAACGCAAGACGTGGCCAAATTTGGCGCATGGTGCGACTTCCATCCGCCCTACCGGCTTTCTTCACGGGATTGAGAATTGCCGTGACCTACAGCGTGGTCGGGGCCACGATTGGTGAATGGGTCGGCGGCACTGGCGGTTTGGGTCTCTATATGCTTCGCTCAAAGAACGCACTTGCCACAGATCAGGTTTTCGTCGCCATTGTGGTCACCTCGATCATTAGCATCGGGCTGTTCATCCTGGTCTACCTGATTGAGCGTTTGGCCCTGCCGTGGTACCACACACAGGCAAGGAGCTCTGCATGGGAAACACGATGATCAAGCTGGAAGTGAGGTTTGATGGATGAATAGGATATTGGCAGTAGGCATAGTGTGCCTCTCGTTCGCGGCCTGCACAGCGGAGTCTCCGACGCGCACTCCGGTCACAGTCATGCTCGACTGGGTTCCGAATACCAACCACACCGGGATCTTCGTGGCTCAAAGCCAGGGTTTCTTTGAGGATGCAGGACTAGAGGTTGAAATCGTGCAGCCAGGCGAAGTGTTCGCAGAACAAGCAGTCGCTGGTGGAGCAGCCGATTTCGGCATCAGCTTCCAGGAACAGGTGACACTAGCGCGTGCGGACGAAGTCCCGCTGGTATCAATTGCGGCCATCATTCAAAACAATACTTCTGGCTTTGCGAGCCTCGCGGCAGGCTCGCCGGCCGAATGGGAGGGATTGCGCTACGGCTCATTCGGCAGCCTATTTGAAGAACCTACGCTCAGGGGGCTTATGGAGTGCGAGGGCGCGGATTACGAGACCTTGGAGGTCGTTGATACCGGGTTTTCCGATCCACTTGCTCTGCTTGAGCAGGAACAGATCGATTTAGCATGGATCTTCAACGGCTGGCAGGGCGTGCAGGCCGAACTACAGGGCATTCATCTCGAGATAGTAATGATGGAGGACTGGTTTGACTGCATTCCCGACTATTACACACCGGTGATTGTCACAGCTGAGTCGACTCTCGAGGAGCGACCTGAGATCGTACGCGGGTTTCTCGAGGCTGTTTCGAGGGGATACCGTTTCGCAATCGATGATCCGACATCGGCGGCTGACATCCTTTTGGATGCGGCTCCAGAACTCGATGAGCAGTTGGTGAAAATGAGCCTGCAATGGCTCGCACCGCGCTATCAGGCGGATGCCGCCCGCTGGGGTCAGCAGGAGCTCGATGTGTGGAATGCCTATTCCCAATGGATGGCTGATCGTGACATCCTCGCAGTAGCGATACATGCCGAGCGAGCATTCACAAATGAGTACTTACCGCGGGAGTAGGTGCAGGAATTGTCTTCCAAACTCGAGCTAAGCAATGTCAATAAGTCCTTCCAAACCAACGGTAGAAGGATTGAGGCACTAAAGAACATCTCCCTTCAAGTAGGCACTGGGGAGTTCGTGACACTCGTCGGACCGTCCGGAAGTGGCAAGAGTACATTGTTTAATCTCGTGGCCGGCCTGCTTGAGCCAAATGAGGGAGAGATCAGGCTGGATGGTGAGCTGCTACATGCGCGAGCAGGGCATTTCGGATACATGCCGCAGCGCGACTTGCTCCTCCCGTGGCGCAGCGTGACGAACAATGTCGCCATCCCGTTGGAATTGAACGGCACAAAACAGGAACTAGCTCGGGCTCGCGCGGAAGAAATGCTGATTCATTTTGGGCTCGAGGAATTCGGGGCATCCTATCCCTCGACCCTTTCGGGAGGCATGCGCCAGCGCGCAGCGCTCCTTAGAACGATCCTGACCGAGCGCGACGTGCTCCTCTTGGACGAACCGTTCGGCGCGCTGGATGCGCTAACTCGACGCGAATTGCAAGATTGGCTGCTTGATCTCTGGCAGGAATATTCGAAGACTGTATTCTTTATCACCCACGATGTGGAGGAAGCACTTTACCTGGGCGATAGGGTACTGGTGCTCAGTGCCAGGCCGGGACGGATTGTTGAGGCATTGGAAGTCAACCTGCCCCGGCCCAGACGACCAGGGATGATCGCGATGCCGGAATTCGGACTGCAGGCCGCCAAGCTGCTGGGCGCGCTGGGCATCCCTGGGTAACTCGACTACATTTGGAAGCTCGACGATGCTGAGCATGCTTACCATAGCTTTGGAACAGTAACCCGGGCACAGATACGCTGCTCCTTGGCGATCTGGGAGGTTCGTCCGCTTGCCCTGCGAGTAGGTCTTCTGGCAATATTGGCAAGATGCCCGATCGGACCGACTGGCTCTCGTTCGCGCACCCCCTTCTCTTCGCCCTACTGCCTATCGTTTCGCTGCTCGCACACAATATCAGCGATGCTCCTCCAATACATGCGCTCCGGCCCGCTCTGCTTGCGGTGCTGGGTGCAGCGTTCCTCCTAATAATTCTCCGTCGGATTATCAAGGACACTCAGACCGCATCGCTGGTGGCTACGATCATCTTGATGCTGTTCTTTTCGTACGGTCATATCTACCTGGGATATCTCGACGAGAACACACTGGGGGTTTTCAACCAACTGGGCTTGGTCGGGCGACCGACTTACCTCGCCATCGTCTGGATACTTTTTTTTGCTGGCGCTGCTTTCGTGGTTTACCGTGCTGGAAAGCTTCGCAGAATCATTGCCCAAGCATTTACCGTGATGGCCATGGCCGCTATTGTGGTCCCTCTCGGCCAGATCGTTTCATACGAAATCCAGTTGAGTAAGCCCTGGTCGGAGGAGCAAACCCATTTCAGTTATGAGGCCGAATCTGAAAACCAAACCCCGCCGGACATCTATCTGCTCGTACTGGACGCCTACGGCCGGGCTGACATCCTCCAGGACATCTTCAGTTTCGATAATTCTGCCTTCCTTAGTCGCCTTGAGAGCCTGGGCTTTCACGTGGCCGACCAGTCGCGCAGCAATTACACGCAGACCGGACTCTCCATGGCATCGATGCTCAACATGACCTATCTGGATTCGCTTTCCCCATCGCTTCCAGCGGATTCAGCCAGCCGGGATGCCATGGGGCGCCTGGTCCGCTGGAGTGAGCTCCGTCGATTCTTGGAAGAAAATGGCTATACCATCGTCGGAATGCCCACAGGCTACCGCGTGACCGAATTGGAGAACGCTGAAATCTTCCTTCGTGAGCCGCTGGGAGCCGCCACTACGATGGAGCGCCTAGCCTTCGAATCGAGCGCCCTGATCATGCTGCAGGATGTAGCTCAGGCCCTGGGTCGATCTCCGCTGCTGCCAGGTTATCGGGCGCACCGGGATCGAATTGAGTTCGTGCTCGAAGAGTTGAACGAAGTGCACTCGATACCGGGGCCGAAGTTCATTTTGATCCACCTTCTGATTCCCCACCCGCCGTTCGTGTTTGATGTGATGGGAAACCCCGTTCCCCAGACCTATCCCTTCACGCTGCTCGATGGAGACGCGTTTCCGGGCACTCGTGAGGATTACCTGCGCGGCTATCGTGATCAGATCACCTACGTGAACCGCGTTGTGGAGGAGGCGGTGATCAACCTTCTGCAATCCTCTGAGCGCCCACCAGTCATCGTGATCCACGGCGACCATGGCCCCGGATCACGGCTGCAGTGGCAATCCGCAGAGGGCACCGACCTGTTGGAGCGGACGGCTATCCTCAGCGCATATTATCTGCCTGGTGCGCCGAAGGGGGTAGTCCATGACAGTATCACCCCGGTAAACACATTCAGGTTAGTGCTCGATTTGTACTTCGCCGCTGATCTGGGATTGCTTCCTGATGAGAGCTTCTTTTCTACTTGGGATCAACCCTACTCTTTCACAATGATCAGCAATTAAGGAGCACTCTCGCGCGGTATACTGGCCGGCGCCTCAGGCCGGGCTTGTCGATTTGCAGATGATTTCGGATATGTGAAAGCATTCCCTCAAGCTATCAATCCTCAGCTGGTTTGTGAGATCCCGACGCGTACGATATTTCCTAGGAATTCCATGCAGAAACAAGAGCACTCCCGCATAGCCAGCGCAGGCCGGCCAGTGACCGTCCACAAGATGAATTCCGATGGCGATGAAGTCTTTCGCTACAGGGGCACGGTTCTCCATTCAACCGAAAGCAGTCTCACGCTCGAGGCAATATATGAACTGGAAGAAAAGAACCTCTCGGGCTTAAAGCTGCGCCCGGGAGATCGGTTTGTAGAGACCCATTACAGCGACCGTTGGTACAACGTGCTCGCGGTCTACGATGTGGATTCCGGAAAACATAAAGGCTGGTATTGCAACATAACTCGTCCAGCCCACATCGTGGGTGCCGCCGTTTTAGCCGAAGATCTTGCTCTGGATCTAGTGGTTTTCCCGGATGGAACCTGGGCCGTGCTCGATGAGGATGAGTTCTCGGATTTGGAGATTGACTCCGGAGATCGCGAGAATGCCGAAGCTGCTTTGCGAGAGCTGCAATGTCATGCAGTGGCGCTCGACGAGCCCTTCACGCTGGATGCGCGCACGTGAAATGGGATCTTACGGTCCGCCGCACAATAGTCAGTATGAAATGTTGGCGAGCAAAAAAGAATCTTGCACTCGAATTAAGGGAGTCGACAGGAAATCCCGGATGCTAGAGGGGTAACCCGAGGATTATTGCAGCAAGTTGCTCAATGATCTGGACGACGGCATCGCCCAGGAACCAGGCTAACGCGGCACAGCCACAGCAAAGCAGCGAGACTACAACCGCTGCGATTGCATACCATGGTAACCGATTCTGATTTGACACCGCTGGTTCAGTCATCTACTGCAATCTTTTGGCACAGGATTCTAATCCAGCCTGGCGCAAGAATAAGGAGAGCCCTGCGCGCAGGGCTCATTGTGTATAATCGCTGTTCGTTCCTCGGTAGCTCAATTGGCAGAGCATCCGGCTGTTAACCGGAGGGTTATTGGTTCGAATCCAATCCGAGGAGCCTTTTCATCACCTCCAGTTCAATCTGCGGCTACCGCCACTGGCTCGGCAGCAGTTGTCCTGCCGCTCTTCATAGCGAACCCTACAACATCCACCCGTCGTAACAGCCAAATACAAGCAAGCGCTCCCAGCGCCTCCAGCCAAAACACAATGCCATAGGTAGTCGGAAAACTGCCAGTGACCGACAGCGCGGCGTCACGTAGAAAGCCGCCGGCAGCGATCCCAGCGCCGCGGCTGACAAGCTGGATGGCCGACCATAGGGCCAGGTAGGCCGCCGCTTGGTTTTCGACGCTCATGGCCATAAGCAAGCTGACGCCCCCTGCGGTAAAGATTCCAAAGCCTATGCCGAAAAGAAACAACAGAGGACGCACCACGGCCAAATTCGCGGTCCATGCTGAACCGCCAATAGCGATTAGCGGAATCGCGAGAAGGGCCAAACCCCACATGGTCGTCCCGACCTGCTGGTCCGGACGCCATCGCCGTGTGTAAGCCATCGTGATCACCATCCCCAGCAGCACACCGGATCCCCAGAAGGCGGTGAAGCGGGTGGTTTCCCCTACCGGTAAGCCGAAAACATCTCCACCGAACGGTTCCATCACCGCGTCCTGCATCCATACAAAGAAAGCCGAGGCACCCAAGAAAAGCGCATACCGGCGAGTGCGTTTGTCAGAGAGGATCCCCGAGAAAGCCTCCTGGAACCCCTTGTCCTCCTTCGGTTCAGCCGGGCGTTCCTCCCTCCAGACAGAGAAGAACCATATCAAGCCCGCACCTGCTGCAACGATAACCGAGAGTCGCAGAAAGGCCTGAAATTCGTATTCGGGCATCATGCGGGCGAAGATCTGAGGTAGGAACGCAAAGCTCGCAACGAGGATGAACCAAACGATGCTGATTGCCAGGCCCCGACGATTGTAGGGGGCGTTGTCATGAACCAACGCCAGGAAGGCTGGTGCCGAGATGAACATACCGCTGCCGAACATGACAAATGCGACGAGTGCAAGGAGCCACCCGTAATCTTCTCCTGTAGCGATCAGCCCAGTCGACAGAGGTAGCAGCGGTAGGGAGACAAGTACGAGTACGCGGCCGATCCATATATAGGCCAAACGCCGGCTGCCCCGAATTGGGTGTGTGTCGGCTCGGTGGCCGGCCCACAGGGAGAGCGGAGCCAGAAAGTAGCGCAGGGCGCTCAACAGTGCGACCGGCCAGGCCGCCATTCCCAGATCCACAATCATGATCCGATTCCAGACCGCGGTGGCCATCAGATCGACGGCCGAAGAGCCGATGTGGAATGACCCGATTTTAACGGTTCTAAGGAATCGAAATTCGGTTTGCTCGTCTTTTGGTTGGATCTCTGGCATGCTCTTCACATGCGAGGTTTCAGGCCGCGACCGAAGCTGGCTCTGGAGCGCTCTCCTCCTCAACAACGGGTCGACCGGCAAGCATGAAGCCGGCGTACATCAATACAGCTGCGATCAACTCTCCCAGGTACAAGTAGCCACCCGCGCCCAGGCGTGTTGCTGTGCTGGCCAGCCCAATTGAAAGCGCACCCGCTGCGATGAGCACGTTACCAAGCACCCGGTTTGGCAGGGCTCGCTTTCGTAAAAACAGCCATGCTGACCATAGTGCCCCTCCCACTAGTGTGAGCAGACCATAGATGTTGAAGAAGGGAGTTGTGAGTCGGACCGTGGCGCCATCGCTGATGGCCGGCATGATTTCTTGATACTGCTCACTGATTGGAGCTCCTGAGCTGAAGATCGTGGGATCCAGTCTTGGCATTATCCGCAGCATCAAAACCAATGCGATGATGGATGCGACGACCAGAACTGCAGTGACGATCCTGGCCCAACTCTTGCGGAAGAGCAGGAGAAACGTGCCGTGGCCGATGTAAGCCGCGTTGAGTACCGCACCGAAGAAGTACCAAACGAAGAATATGAACGCGCTCCAACCCACTATCGCGAAATAGGACTCCGCGAAGCTACCAAGGGTGAACATTCCTAGCCCGATACCCCAAAACAGAAAATGTTGTTTGCGTCTGGCCCGCCAGCGATTGAGGACGGAGATGGTAAATACCACCATCACCGCGGTAGATAGGAACGGCAGGATTAAATTTAGATTCACAGATTCCTCCTTAGGGTTAGGTCCTTAGCCGGCTAACGCACAATTCCAACTATTACACCGAGTGCAAAAATGATCAGCACAATCATCACAAAGCTCATGAAAAGAATAAGCGCAGGGAGCAGTCGGCCGTATAGATACGACCCTTCAGGAACGCGAGAGCCTAAGGGCTTGCGCAGTTTAAGCCTATCGATGAGTGGTGCGCGCGTGCGCTTTTGAGGACTGGTCAATTGGATTTGTGAGATCTACACCGTATAAATCTACGTAAATCTACATCCAGCTACAGTTTTTTGTAGATTTCCCCGAATTATAAAGCAGGTTTAACGGATTCGATCTGAGATTTCGATGAGAGCTTGTCGTCGCTAGGCTGCTAAGAAGCCCCCATCCACGGGTGTAGCAGCTCCGACTACGTAGCTTGAGACATCCGAGGCAAGCACCAGCGCCATGCGTGCGACCTCATCCGGTTTTCCCGCCCTGCCTATTGGAAGCCGCTCTCTGAATTCGATTTCCAGAATTCACTGAGCCCGCGCCGCGTCGTACTGCTCCTTGAGATTCCGGCGCTCTTCCTTAGAGATCACGTGCCATCGAACCCCCCTGATCGCTCCCTCTAGAGCGTAGAGCATGTTGTAGCATGCAGATTGATCCGGATCCTCAATTTCAAGTACCGCCTCCACACTACCTGAGGCAACCAAGTCGTCTCGGCGTTCCATACCTATTGCGTGCAATTTCTCAGCAAGGACCTCCCCGATATTCGGCAGATCAGTCAGTTCACTCATTTGCGATAGCCGCATTCCTCCATCAATGTTTCTTGCCCCCACGCCGTCCTTGGTCACGTATGTAACCAGTGCTCGTTGATTCACAGGAGCCAGCGGTGTCCAGCAGAGATTCCTCTCTCCCGAATATCACCGAAACGACAAGGAATTTCGTAGGAATATTGTCCGACAACTTTACGCGCAAAGTCATCACGCCCGCTTGACTTCGTGTCGAATGGATAGGATGCGTGAAATTCAAACTGGGGGAGTTAAGCGTGAAGTCTTTGAGAGTTTGGGAACGGGCTAGGCTGCTGCACGCTGCAGGGAGTGCTTGAGGAAGCGCCTGACCTCATGCACCGGTATCACCAATCCCACATTTGGCCCTACCATGACGGTATTGATCCCCACCAAGCGACCTGATGCATCAATCAGCGGCCCGCCAGAATATCCGGGTCTGTAGTGGAGCCCCACAGCCAGCCAGTCTCGCCCAAAAGCCGGTTGCTCCTGCAACTCGGCCCCTTGCCCGATCACTACACCGGCGGTTGCGGCGCCTTCCACTCCCCAGGGATGCGCGAACGCCACCACCCAGTGTCCGGGTTGGAGCGCTGCAGAATCCCCAATTTCAATAGTTGGCAGGTCGGAGAGCTCCACAGTGAGCGCTGCGAGGTCGAGATCTCGATTTCGAGCTAAAAGCCTTGCTAGAGCTCGGCGCCCATCGGGCAGCGAGACCCTCAGCCTTCGGCTGCGGGCGACATGCGAGTTTGTGAGGATCAACCCCTCCGAATGCCAGATCGTCCCAGCGCCGGCACCCCAACGCCCGCTCTGCACTCGGACTAGGCTTCTGTGAACCTGCTCGGCAAGACGCGCGGACTGCTTGTTGAATTCGTGTATCACATCAGCGCTCACCGACGGTGATCTTCTGCTCGCGCACTCCACCTCCACGTAAAACTCTCACATTTACTTCCTGACCCACAAGTTCGCCGCTCAGCAAGTTCAGTAAATCATCCAGTTGCCGTACTGGCTCGCCGTGCACTGAAAGCAGGGTGTCCCCTAGAGTCAGTCCGCCAGCTTCCGCGGCACTATCCGGTTCTACAGATATTAGGATCAACCCGGTTTCCTGTCCCAGCTCGTCGGCCAGTGCCTCCGGTAAGTTGACCGGTTGGACGCCTACGCCTAGGTACCCGCGTCGTACTTTGCCGTGAGAGAGGATCGAGTCCACCACTCGGTCTATGGTCTCGCTGGGAATGGTGAGGCTGACCCCGCGCAGCTCAGAAGTATTGAGGCCGATCACTTTTCCATCGGCACTTACCAGAGGACCCCCCGAAAAGCCGGGGTACATAACCACGTCAGTCTGTAGGTAGCGGTCGATCATTCCACCAGCTGCCGTTCGCCAGCTGGTACCCAGAGCGCTGACGATTCCAAGCGTCGCCTGCACGGTTCGCCCGGGGCGGCCGAGGGCGAGCACAAGATGTCCCACGCTCAATGCATCTAAGCCAGCGGCTTCAGCGACAGTAGATTCGACTCCCTCGACCTTGAGTACAGCAAGGTCGGTTGTTGGATCCCTTCCTACCAGCTCCGCCTCAAATTGCTCATCGTCCACAATACCAACTCTTAGCTGATCATCCCGCTTGACCACGTGGTGAGCGGTGACCACTATTCCACCCTTGGACCATACGATACCGCTCGCAGGCAGACGTCGACGACCTTCAACGCGCACGACCGTTGACCCAGCGGCCTCCACGATGCCCGCAAGTTCTTTTGAGACGCCTTCCACTACATTCGCCATGGTTCCTCCTTGAGTTCAGCAAGCCTACCTGGCGACAAGCACAGGTGCACCGGTAATTTGGGTAGGTCGGGCTGGACGTTCGGGGGAGCGCTCGGAGACACAAGGATGACCTGGCCAGCAAGCGTGGCCGCAAGGTCATTGTTCGGGTTAGATTTCTAGGGAGTGCTTGGCAGCTAGAAGGGAAATGGGCCGGAGCGCGTGGGTCCGCCCATGATTTGGATAGGGCGGGAATTTCGAGCGAGTTCTGGGTCCTAGAGCAGGATCAGACCGGCACGGGTCGCCCGCACCACTGCTTCCGTGCGACTCTGAGCTCCTAATTTCCGCAGAATGACATTCACGTGATACTTCACGGTGTGCTCGCTGATCTCGAGTCGTACTGAAATGGACCGATTTGAGAGACCTTCCGCAACAAGCGCTAAGACTTCAAGTTCGCGCTTCGTTAGCTCTTCCACTTGATACGCATCTGATTCGTCCTGCCTGGGCAGCAGCGATCCCCCGAGCGCAGGATCGACCGTCACCAATCCCTGGTTGACGGCTTTGAGCGCCGCCGTGATCTCCGCGGGGCTGGCTTCTCTTCTGAGCAACCCTAGCGCTCCGGATGACCAGGCTTCTGTAGCGAGCGCACCCTCGGGCAAGAGCGTCACAACTGGTACACCAGAATCGACAAGATCGCTCAGTTGATCCCTCCAGCGGGTGGAATTCAAGCTCCACCCCAAATCCCAGAGAACTGCATCGGGGGCATATGCGTGATAAGCATCCATAACCGATTCGTCCGCCGCAATTTGACTCACAACTTCGACCTCAGAGAGCATATTGGCTAGACCGGCGCGAGCTAGCGGATCGTCGGCAACAAGGATCACTCTCACGCGCAACACCTATGAAAAGCACCGGCCCAAGGCCGGCACATAGTAATGGAGTTCAATAAAAAATGGCCCTTAGGCCTTCGTCAGTTTACCGTACTTGGAATGATGCTCACAGATTTGCAGCTGCGGCTTGATCGATCAGCCAGCTCACCTGGCCGTTACGGGGTTGTATAATCTGCGCGGGCAGCAGCTCGGGCTGTTGCTCACCTAGCAGAACCTCGTGCAAGCGCTTCGCCTTCGATTTACCAGCAACTAAAAATGAGAGCTGCCGGGCGGAATTCAGTACAGGCGGAGTTAGCGTTACGCGCCAGGCCTCAAGTGACTCCACAAACACCGCTGCAACCCAACGCCTAGTTTCTCGGAGGGCTTGGCTGCCGGGGAATAGAGAAGCGGTGTGTCCATCTTTTCCCAAACCCAGCAATATGAGATCGAATCGTGGACGGTCCTTGGTGCCAAAAACCGATCGGAGCTGCTCCTCGTAGGCCTCTGCTGCCAGGTCTGGATCAAGCTCGCCCTGGATGCGGTGAACGTTTGTCTGAGGGATCGGTACCTTTTGAATCAGGGTTTTCCTCACCATACGGTAATTGCTATCTGGGTGATCCGGCGGGACGCACCGCTCATCTCCCCAAAAAATCTCCACGTTTCTCCAGCTGACTTTCGTGGCCAGGCTCGGGTCTGCCAGTCGGCTGTATGCTCCTTGTGGGGTCGAGCCTCCCGACAGCGCTACCGTGAAGCGGCCCCTGTTTTCGATAGCCTCCTCTGAAGCAGCTACAAACCGATCTGCTGCTGCTTGCGCTAATGCCTCAGTGTCATCCAGAACCTGAAGATCACTCACGGTCAGCCTGACGCGTCGCCACAGCCTAAGCGCCAAACGCGATTATCCCGCTCCACAAATGACTGAGCTTCGGGCGGGCCCCAGCTCCCTTTCCGATAGAGACCGAGGGTTGGGGCATGCTCTGAGCTTCCCCAAGCATCCAGAACGGGGTCCACCAGGCTCCATGCCTTTTCGATTTCATCACTACGGGTGAAGAGCGAAGGATCTCCATTCAAAGCATCGATAAGCAGTCGTTCGTACGCATCGGGCAGGCGTTCCCCTCCAAAGGTGGCGGGGTAGTGAAACTCCATATCCACAGATTTGGTTTCCTGCAGCGCCCCGGGAACCTTGGTTTCGAAGCGCAAATGGATCCCCTCATCGGGCTGGATACAGAGTGAGAGGAAGTTTGGAGTCAGACGGTAGTCCGAAGGCAAATCAAAGAGCACATGCGGCGGTTCTTTGAAGACGATAACGATCTGACTTGTTTTTTCGGCTAGGGCTTTTCCTGAGCGAAGGTAGAAGGGTACGCCCTGCCAGCGCCAGTTATCCACGTAGAGCTTCATGGCTGCATAGGTTGGGGTCTGTGAGTTGTCAGCCACCCCCTCCGCCTGTCCGTAACCCTCATACTGTGCTCGAACCGTATCCTCAACTCGTATGGGCCGCATAGCCATCAGTACTTTCACCTTCTCATTGCGGACAGCATCTGCATCGAACGTGGCTGGCGGCTCCATCGCCACGAGCGTGTGGAGGTGAAGGAAGTGGTTCTGAAACATATCGCGCACGACACCGGCAGTGTCGTAGTAGCCAGCCCGGTGCTCCACATCAACAGTCTCCGCAACGGTTATCTGGACATGGTCAATGTAGTTCCTGTTCCAGATCGGCTCGAAGATCGTGTTTAGAAAACGGAAGTACAGGATATTCTGTGCGGTTTCCTTGCCCAGGTAATGATCGATCCGATAGATCTGATGCTCATCGAAAGAAGCGTGCACTATTTCGTTCAGCTCAACGGCCGATTCGAGGTCGTGCCCAAAGGGCTTCTCGATAACCACCCTCGACCAGTTATCCCCATCGGTTGCCATGCCTTGTTTGCCCAGTTGCTCGACGATTACCGGGAAGAACTGTGGAGCCGTGGCTAAATAGTACAGGCGATTTGCCGGTCCGCCTTCCTTATCGCTCAGGAACTGATCGAGTTCTCCATAGTCGGCCTCTTGGCTGATATCTCCAGGTACGTACCAAAGGTTTTTGGAGAACTCCTTCCAGTCGCTGTCTTCCGGGATAACACCGGCAAGTTCTGCCATTCCATCGAACATCTGCTTCCTAAAATCATCATGTGAATAATTGCTGCGAGAAGTTCCCACGATGTTGATAGCGTTTGGAATGCGACCCTTAGCGCATTGGTGAAACAGCGCCGGCACCAGTTTGCGTCGCGTCAAATCACCCGAAGCACCAAATATGACAATCGACGTGGGTAGTCCGTTATCCATCGGTTCTAATCTTCTGCTCGTTTCACTGCGTGGCCCCCGAATTGATTGCGCATGGCCGCCAGTAGTTTTGCTGCATAGCTCTCATCTTGCCTGCTCACAAAGCGCATGAGTAAGGATAGGGTGATAACCGGTGCCGGAACGTCTAGATCGATCGCGTCGGCCACTGTCCAGCGACCCTCTCCGCTGTCGGCCACCCAGCCCTCCATATCGCTGAGCGAGGCATCCTGCTCAAGAGCGGCCGAAGTCAGGTCCAGCAGCCAGGAGCGTACCACGCTGCCGAAGCGCCAGATCTCAGCTACCTGATGCAGATCCAGATCGAACTGCTCCTTCTTGCTCAGGATTTCAAATCCTTCAGCGTATGCCTGCATGAGTCCATACTCAATTCCATTGTGAACCATTTTGACGAAGTGACCGGAACCACTTGGGCCGACATGGCCCCATCCCTCATCCGGTCCCGGCGCCAGTGTTTCCAAGATGGGCCGAAGTCGATCGACCGGATCTTGCTCTCCGCCGACCATCATGCTGTAGCCTTCTGCCAACCCCCACACTCCTCCACTGGTACCCACATCCACCAGCTGGATTCCCCGCGAGCGAAGCGCCTCCGCGCGACGCACCGTGTCTTTGTAATTGCTGTTGCCACCATCAATGATGGTGTCTCCCTCTTCAAATGATGCCGCTAGATCTGTAATGACTTTCTCGGTCGGCTCACCTGCCGGGACCATCACCCAGGCTGCGCGAGGAGCGGTCAGTGTGGGCGCCATACGCTCCAGTGATTCGATACCCTGAGCGCCTTGGTCAACAGCGGCCTCCACATTCGGAGCATTGCGATCGAAGGCTACTACCTTGTGCCCGCCTTTTAGTAGGCGGGTCGTCATGTTGGCGCCCATCTTTCCTAATCCGACCATACCAAGTTCCATTGAGTTTTCCTTAAGCTCTCTTCACATGCCGGACACCCTCCTGGCTGCCGACAATGAGATCGGTAGCCAGTCCTAGAAACAACCCATGCGCTGCAACGGCCGCCCTCCGATCCAACCGATCCGAAAGCGTGTTGGGATCTTCGATCGGCCCAAATCGCGCATCGAGAATCCAATTCATTTGATCGGTTTCGACTGGCTTCCCAAGTTGGTTTCTTCTTAGCTCGACGGAGGCTCCGAGTGATTCGAGATAGGCTGCTTCTGGAGCCCACCCATAGGGGAGAACTTCAACCGGGAGAGCGAAGTGTGTGCCTAGATGTTCGGAGAGCTTCGTCTCATCCACAACAATGATCTCCCTCAGACTAGCCTGCGCCACGATCTTTTCCCTTAGCAGCGCGCCTCCGCCCCCTTTGATGAGATCAAGCTGCGGATCCACCTCATCTGCTCCGTCAATGGTCAAGTCGATCTGTGGGTGCTCGTCCAGGTTTGTCAGCGGGATTCCCATCTCTTGAGCTTCAGTTTCCACCTGCCGCGCGGTCGGTATCCCGAGGATCCCTTCGAGCTCGCCTTGATTAACCCTTCGAGCTATTTCGCGCACAGCGTAAATTGCCGTGCTTCCAAATCCCAGGCCAATAATCATCCCGGGTTCGATAAACTCGGCTGCTTTCATCGCAGCAGCTTCCTTAAAGGCCTCAGTCATAAAGCCTGCGCTCTTCTAGCATCCGCTCCACCATCACCAGGACCTGACCGGGATCATCTACGATCCACTCGGGAGGCAGGAGAGCTTGCTTGTGAACGCCAGCATGGGTAAACGGCGTGGTCACCGCGATACACCACATTCCGGCCGCGATAGCAGCCTCGACTCCGGATGGCGAATCCTCAAGGACCAGGCACTCTGAGGCATCAACTTCCAGCTCGCTCTTAACAAGCTCGTAAATCTCCGGATCGGGTTTCCCATTCTCCACGTCGTCTCTGCTAGCGATGAAATCAAAGGACTGCTGCAAGTTCAAAATCTTCAGCACACGTGTCGCCTGCCGACACCGGGACATGGTTGCCAACCCGGTTCGACATTGGTTGGCACGCGCCATTTCTAGAATGGCCAAATTGTGAGGCCATTGATGATCCTCGATTACTTTTGAATCTGCCAGCATCTGCTCATATTGACCGAGCCGGATCTGGATAAAGGCTTGCCAGGGAGTCTCAACACCGTAATCTGACATCCTCTCGCTTGCCTTGTCCTGCAATCGAAAACGATTAACCAGACGCTGGGCGACCTCCCTTCTTGGGAGGCCGACAACCTCCTTGAATGCCTCAATCGCCTGGTCTTCGTGGAGATCGTCTGGACAGAGTTCTACGGCCGCGCGCGCATAGGAGATCGCTTTAAGCTTCTCGGTTTGCACCAAGGTGCCATCCAGATCGAAGATCATTGCGCGGATCAAGGAACTAGTTCTCCGAATCTCGGATAACGATCCGCCTATTCCACAGCTTCGATGATGTAGGCCAGTCCTTCATGCAGATCGCCCACGATGTGGAGTCGCAGCACGCGTCTACCACTCTCTTCTAGCGCCTTCCGATCGCCTATGGCTTGCGCGGCTTTCAATGTTCCGAAGCTCAACGACGAGCCTGTCGAACCGGCCTCATCCGGGATTTCTGCATCAAGTTCATTGTCTGTTGTGATCTGGATGAATGAACCCGCCCCGGCATCCCCCTTGTGGAGCTGGCCGGTCGAATGCAGGTAGCGTGGACCGTAGCCAAGCGAAGTGGCCAGGTGGGTGCGGTTGCGAAGGGATGTTCTCAGTTCCTGCAGGCGTTCAGAGGTTTCCCCTGTCTGCTGTAGATAAGCCTGTAGCGCGATGTAGGAGTTGGGTTGAGCCTCACTCAAGAAGGCCGAAAGCGCAGCGGGCAAATCATCGGCCTGGACATCTCCGTACAGTTCCACGTTCTCATCAATCAGCGCAGGCTGCTGTGCGGGGAGTCCGCCTTCTGAGGCGAATGCCTCCACCAATTCGCGGGCCAATACCTTTGCTGCCTCGACATTCGGCTGGTCGAAGGGATTGATACCCAGGCGATAACCCGCCACCGCCGTCGCCATTTCCCAGAGAAAGTATTGGCCACCAATATCATATAAATCGTGAATTCGAATTCGAACCAGCGGGTGACCCGCAGCCTCCAGTTTGGCTACTGCGGCATCATGCGTGTCGTCCCCGTCGAGCCGCAAATAAACGAATAGACGGTCATCACCATACAGCCCCGCTTC
>JBHIBY010000020.1:0-37991 GCA_046759305.1 Anaerolineales bacterium | reverse complement strand
AGCTGGCGCGGGCCCCCCCCCCCACCCTCCCCCCCACCCCCCCCCCCACGGCTCCATTCGGGAACAGCCGGAAGGAATCGTCCATCGTGACGACCTGAGCATTCTGAAGGAGTAAATCGACGTTTGTCATTGGGTCAGGATTATAGCAAGCCGCAGAATGATTCCGAACCTGCCCGTTATGACTATCTAGATTTGAGATGTTTGTCGGCGCGCGTTCGACTTGTATAATCGCCTCATCATGCGTGCAGTCGACGTCATCACCAAGAAGCGAGATGGTGGAGAACTCACATCGGAAGAGATTGAGTTCTTCATATCGGGATTTGCGCAGGGCGAAATTCCAGATTATCAGGCCGCCTCTTGGACCATGGCGGTGTTGCTCAAGGGTATGACCCCGCGCGAGAGCACCGATCTGACGTTGGCCATTGTCGCCTCAGGCGATCAGCTGGATTTGTCGGATGTGGTGACATTGGCGGTTGACAAACACTCGACGGGAGGCGTCGGCGATAAAACCACCCTGGTGGTCGAGCCGATCGTGGCCGCTTGTGGAGTTCCGGTTGGAAAGATGTCGGGTCGCGGGTTGGGATTCTCAGGGGGTACCCTCGACAAAATGGAGTCTTTCCCCGGATTTCGAGTGGATCTCACAACCGAGCAATTTAAGGACCAGTTGAGCGAAGTTGGGCTGGTGCTCAGCGGACAGACCGCCGATCTGGTACCTGCGGATGGGAAACTCTATGCGCTTCGGGACGTGTCGGGAACCGTTCCTTCCATCCCCTTGATCGCATCTTCTGTGATGAGCAAGAAGATCGCCGCTGGGGCCCAGGCGATTGTGCTCGATGTAAAGGTAGGGGTCGGAGCCTTTATGAAGACCCTGGAGCAGGCCGAGCAACTCGCTGGGTTGATGGTTGAAATTGGCAACCGGGCTGAGCGCCGAGTTGTCGCTTTGATCTCCGATATGAATCAGCCGCTTGGCAGCGCCGTTGGGAACGCACTCGAGGTGCGTGAAGCCATCGAGACACTAAACGGGAATGGTCCCTCGGATTTCAAGGAGCACTGCCTTGAAGTAGCTGGACAGATGCTGCGCCTGGCGGGGAATGCCGATGATTTAGCAGATGCCAAGGAGCGCGCCGCAACCGTGCTATCCGATGGATCAGCACTTACGAAATTTCGGAATCTGGTGGAAGCACAAGGCGGAGAGGCCGGCTTGGTCGATGAGCCGGAGCGGTTGCCGAAGGCAGAATATGTCAAAACCGTGCCGGCGCTCCAATCAGGCTTCGTGGAGACTATCGACGCCGCCGAAATCGGACGCACAAGCGTCGGTTTGGGTGGGGGCCGTGCGGTCAAAAGCGATACGATCGACCACGCGGTAGGGCTCATCGTTCATCGCAAGGTTGGGGACGAGGTGGCTGCCGGCGATGAGCTATTTACGATCCACGCCGCCAGTGAGGAGGATCTGGAACAAGCCGAAGCCCGGGCAATAGAAGCACACTCCTTTGAATCCGATCCCGTTGACCCGCTCCCTCTGTTTTACAAAACAATCGAAAACGATCGCGCTTAGGCAAGTATCTTCAGCAGGCCACTGGACTCGGCCTGATATCTATGGAATCGGTGGCCCGATCTGGTCACGTTATCGATTGCCAAACACTCGACCGATAAACAGAGAAAAGGCTCCGGCCGAACTAGCTCCCCAGGTTCTGGATCGCTATCGGCTCGATCACCTCCCCCAGTTCAAATCCAAATACCCTGGAATAAAAGTAAAGCTCGGCTTCGAGTGCACGCTCAATATTCGCTGAATCACGGAATCCATGGGCTTCTTCCTCAAATAGGAGGTAAGCGTAGGGGAGCCCCTTTTCCTCCAGCGCTTCCACCATCAGCTCTGCCTGCGAGGGCGGAACGACTTTGTCTTTGCCGCCCTGAAGGAGGATCAAGGGTGACGAAATCTGGTCAACGTAGTGGATTGGCGATCGCTGGCGGTACAGCTCAATCTCCTCGGGATAGGGTCCAATCATGCTGTCCAGGTAGCGAGCTTCGAATTTATGAGTGTCAACGGCCAGCGCTTCGGCGTCCGCTACGCCGTAGTAGCTCGCTCCGAGAGCGAAGACATCATGGAAAACCAACGCCGCAAGCGTTGTGTATCCGCCTGCGCTTCCTCCGCGGATGATCATGCGCTTACCGTCCGCCTTCCCTTGTTCCACGAGATACTGCGCGGCATGGATGCAGTCTTCGACGTCCGCCACTCCCCATTCCCCATTGAGCATTTGGCGATAGGCCCGCCCATAACCCGTGCTGCCACGGTAGTTCACGTCCACGACCGCGAACCCACGCGAGGTCATGTATTGGCGTGCAAGGGAGAATTCGGAATTTGTACTGCTGGTCGGGCCGCCGTGGCTTACCACCACAAGCGGAGGCAGTTCACCTTCGGGGGATGAGTACTTGTTGTTCTTTGGCGGGTAGTAGAGTGCGAATGCCTCCTGCCCGCCTGTAGTTGGGAATTTGATCGGGATGGCGTGCGAAGTGCCGACGAACTGAGGGCGATCTTTTGCTTCGGCGCTCAGCGGCTCCAGTTGACCACCATCGATCGTCAGTGCGTAGACTCTGGCGGTGTGATCAGGACTCCCCCCCACGAAAACAAGGCGGTCAGATTCCGGTTCGGCATGAAGGCTGCGCGGGCTGAAGGTCGTGAGCTCGAGATCAATGACGGTGATCTCTTGATCCTGGATCATCGATAAGAAGTCCAAGCCGTCTTGACTGTAGATACTGGCGATTCGCCCATCCGCCAGGACCGTAAATTGAGATAGTCCAAAAACCCACATAGGCGAGCCGAACTCGGCCTTCATCGGGGCTAAGGACTGAACTTCATTACCCTTCCAACGATAAAGGTTCCACCACCCGCTGCGATCACTTACGAAGTGCAGTGTGCCGTCCGGACTCCATTTGGGTTGAAAGATCGATTCGTCGACTCCACCTGCGATTACCTGTTTGTGCTTGAGATTCCCGTCCGATCCAAGATCCGCTGTCCAGAGCTCGGTACCATCCCACGGCATGTTAGGTTGGTCCCACTCGAGCCAGGCCAACTTGCTTCCATCCGGGCTCGGGCGTGGGGCGGCGTAAAAGTCGCGACCACTGACGATGATGCTGGATACTTGATCGCCGTCCGCTGAGAGCACAACGAGCTCATTCACGACCGAACCATCCGTGTCGTGGCGCTCCCTGACGCAATAAATCCGATCCCGTTTCAAGGAGAGCCGACCGTCTGCATACCGCAGTCCCGCAGGAAATTCCGGTTCGGGGGAGATGGCCACCGGGTCGGTCCCGGGTGCGATTTTGTAGAGTCGTTGATCTTGGAAACTGGAAGCGTAAATCGTCATTCCGTCTGCAAAATATGCGCCTCCACCATATTCATGGACTCGTGTACGACAGTTGAAATCCTCCGGAGTGGCCTCTTCTACCTCACCGCTCCGTAAGCGACGCATAATCGCAACCCTGCCCGCTTCCTTCGGCCTGGATTCTGACCAATAAATGATGCCGTCCGACACTATGATCTGACCTGGTCTGTTAGATTCGCCCGCAACATCCGCGGCTGAAATGCTTGAGGTCCAGCTGCCGTAGGGTCGGATTTCTTTCTCGGTCATAGCGCTCCTCCTATTTCAATACTGGTCCGATGACCAAGGATTTGTCCCGCTGCTAGAGAGGTCCACTCTGTTCCCTGTACGCTGCAAGGTCTTTGGGGTCGTATACCGTTCCAGCGATGGCATAGATCAAGGACTTGTCCTACAGCTCGAGACAACCTCTCTATTCCTCATCCCTCGCAAGGTATTGAATGATGTTACTGGCGATTTCTCGACCCTCGGCTCTTGCGCATAGCCATTTTGTAGGCTTTGCGGTTTTGCTATGAAGATTTTAGCCAAATCTACGGCCCTTGAGTCATGTTGAGCTGCTGACCTCAATTGTCGTATAAATGCCCTGAATTTGTGATATTCACTTTGTATCGTTGCAAACATACGGCGGAATTCCCCGCTGTTAGGCTTTGCGCGATCCAATGTTGATCACGGAGAAAGAAATGCCGAAGAAAACACCCACGAAATCGCGTGGGCCGAATCAGAACAAGCACGAGTATCCGATCGAGCGTGAGCCGGACGATACGCTTGGGATGTATTTAAGTGAAGTCGGCAGTCTGCCTTTGCTGACAGCGGAACAGGAGGTCGCGCTCTCAAAACGAATCGAGCGCGGCCTCAATGCGCGGGAGGAATTGGCGAAAGGCGTCCAAGGGCCAAAACGAGTGGCCGACCTCAGAGCGCTAATCGAGGACGGTTGGGCAGCTCGCGAGCATCTCCTGACTGCAAATTCACGGCTGGTTATCAGCGTGGCAAAGAAGTATTTGGGTCGAGGGGTCCCGTTTGCCGATCTGATCCAAGAGGGCAACATCGGCCTGATCCGAGCGACGAAGAAGTTCGAATATCGGCGGGGTCTCAAGTTCTCGACATACGCGACCTGGTGGATACGGCAAGCCGTGACGCGAGCCATCGCCGATCAAGGACGCACGATTCGACTCCCGGTTCATATGAACGACCAGATCAATCGGCTAATGCGGGCAACTCATAGGCTCACCCAGGACTTGGGACGAGCACCGACCGACGCGGAGTTGGCCGAAGCACTCGAGGTAACGAGCGAGAAAATCGAAGAAATGAAGCAGGTGGCTCAGCTCCCGCTCTCCCTCGAAACCCCGACCTCCGAAGAGGAGGATTCGGTGCTGGGTGATTTCATCGAGGATGAGGAAGCTGAAGCGCCAGCTGAGGCAGCTAGCGCGGCGCTGATGTTGCAGGGACTGAGAGAAGCTCTTGAAAATCTTCCGTCGCGGGAGAGCGTTGTGCTTCAGCTGCGCTATGGCCTGGTGGATGGCAGGGCCTATACGCTCGAAGAAGTCGGACGGAAGCTGGGCGTAACGCGTGAGCGTGCGCGTCAAATTGAGGCGCAGGCCATCGGTCGATTTAAGACGCCTGAGATCCAGCGCAAACTGGCCGACTTCGTCAAAGAATAGCCCCTTACGGACAGGCGTTTTGCAGATGCTGGTCAAAGGTTTCCGCGAACTGATGCCTGCCTGAACCGTCGCAAGCCGCACGAAAGTACAAGAAGCTTGTCTCGATTGGCGATCCCACAGCCTCCAGTGAAGACAGTCCGGGAGCCGCGATTGCGGCCGGTGGGAGGCCGTCGTATCGGTAGGTGTTGTACGGGGAATCCACTTCGAGATCCAGGAGTGAGAGCGGCGACTTCCACCAATCTCCGTTCGGCTGCCATCCCAGGGCATATTGAACGGTAGGATCGGCTTCGAGGGGGAGGCCGCTCCGCAATCTCCGTAAGAATACGGCTGCGATCAACGGCCGCTCTTCCGGAACGATCGCTTCACGCTCAACAATCGAGGCCAATGTCACGGCTTGAGCAAGAGTCAATCCTTGCAGCTCGAAGCTCTGACGCAGCGCCGGATCCACTCTCCGCACGAAGTTGTTCATTGCCGCCCTGATGAACGCTTCCGGCGAACTGTCAGGATCCAGTCGGTAGGTATCGGGGAACAAGAGGCCCTCACGTGTATCCGAGCTTGAAGCCAGCTCATGGTCCAAGTCAGGAGCGTGGATGGTTGACAGGAAGTCCTGACCATTGAAGCCCAGATCAGCGCCATCGACCGCTTCCGCGATCTGCTCCAACCTCCATCCTTCCACAATCGTCAGGACGACTTCGGGAGGTCGTGCAGTCTGTAGGGTTGCCGCCAACTCTCTGACCGTCATTGCGCCCGTTACCTCGTAGGATCCGGCCTGGATTCCCACGTCCAATCCCCTATAGCGCATGTAGTTGCGCAGCAATACGCCGTTTTCCAGTACTCCCACCTCTACCAGCTGATCGATGACCGATTGGGCGCTTGCCCCGCTTTCTACGACAAGCTCTAGCGTGACATCGGCAGGGCCGGCGGAAGCATCGATTGCGGGAGCCTGGGAAAAAAGGTATGCAGTGAGTGTGAGGCGCTCTATGGTGCTTAGATCGCTCGATGCAGGACCGATCTCTCCGGCAATCGCGGAGACAGCCAGCAGAGAAGCCCCAGCGAATCCCAGAAAGCCGCACATCAACGCCACAAGGAGTAGGCCACCCAGCATTCGACCGATCGAGCTGCGCTTTTTCTGCGTTTCAGCCATTGGTTTGACTCAGCTCTCCGTACAGCGTGCGTTCAGGGTGAGGTGGCTAGCGTGTCAAGATAGTCTTGAAGTATATGTGCCGCAGCCCGAGCATCGGTCATCTCGTCCCTGGCCCCAGCCTTTATGGTTGACCCACTCTCGTCCCATGTCTCGACAGCCAGGTCTGTAGCTCCCCGCAACTCGTCAACCAGTCTCAAGGATCGCCTGGCTTGATGACCGACTTCGCCTTCGTCGTCCAGGGGCAGTCCCACCAGAATCAAATCGGCGTCGTGCTCTGCCGCTACTTCGGAAATGGCGGCTGCGTCCTGCGACCTTGATAGGTGCTTGATTACTTTTAGCGGCCGAGCAATCGTCCGCGTCGGATCACTAACCGCGAGTCCAATGCGAACTTCCCCCGGATCCACCGCCAAAATCATGGGTTCTCCCAAACCCATTTGACGTCGATGCGCATCCCAAGCCAGGGCACCCACGGCATCCAAGATGGAGATGTGCGAATCAATGGATCTTGCTCGAGCTCGAACAAGTCTCCAACTCGAGTTGCGGCTTGGGATTTGGGATCACCGAGAATGGAACGGCGCAACAATTCCTGATCTATGGTCTCCGCTAGGGATCCCTCAACCGCGAACAACACCTCCATGGCCGGCCAGTCCGATGATGCGTCAACCGCGTCAAGCGAAAGGCTGCCAGGGACGAGCAGTCTGTTGGATGGAAGAGAAGCAATGATCTCTTGCTCAATGGCCTCGTGGGCTAGTGGAGCCGAGTAACCTAAAGCCTCGATATTCAGAGTGAGCGCTAATCCCAAGGATTCGGCAGCCTCTCCATGCTCCGCATCGAAACGTTCCTCAATAACCTCTGTAATACGAAGGCTTCCGGGGATGAGCTCGAAGCCCGAATCAAGCTGGGTTAGGAGCGCGCTTTCAGCGGTCTCCAACAGCTCTGTTTCCAGCTCCTGCCGGAGGTGCTCCATATCCTGTTGATCAACAGCGGCCGTTACTTGATCTCGGCCACCTCGAGTACGCTCAGGGTTGATTGCGGCAATTAGAAATCCCAGCGGCCCCTCGACGGAATCGATCGAATCCGCAGACACGTTGCCCGTGATACCCGCTTCTGTCGCCACAATCGGTACCGTCCCAGAAGACCCTTCGCCCGCCTCAATCTGAAGTTCATCGGTTGTAAGGAACCGTATCTCGCCTGACCGCAGCCCTGTTCCCTCTGGAATGACGATCTCTTGACCCGTCAGGTTTGTGATCTCGACCTCACCAGAGGCGGCCTCGTGAGGCAATCTCACCCGGCCAGTAGTCTCTATTCGTTTTGCCCCAGCGATTTCAGCGGACACTATCTGACCGAGAACTCTACTGGACCCAACTGAAGGCTGTGGGTCGATCCACACGGACAGTCCTTCTTCTAAGGGGATACTGATCGGATCCATAACGATTACTGCTTTGGGCAATATCGATAGGGCAATAGCAAGCACCGCCGCTATTGAAACGCCAACCGCAATCCATCTCCCGCTCTTACCCAGGTCCAAAAGGTCGACGCCGTCCGAGTCTCGAGTCTCGCGCAGTTCAGAGAGGCTGGGCCGCTCCCGATGAGGGATTGAGATCTGGCGTGGCTCAGACCAATTGCCGGCCGGCAGCTTCTCCAGTGAATCGAAAACTGGGATGTCGAGCCGTTCAGCATGGCCAACAATGTCTGGGTCGAAAGTTACAAGCCCGAGCTCGAGGCCGAGTCGATTAGCATGTCGTTTTACGACTGCCAGGTCTAGCCGACGATCTAAGGGTCGACCATGGCGCGGCCAGACGAGTGCCACCTTCTGCGCGCTCGCCGCCGAGAGCTTATCTCGGGTCGAGGCATGGTCGTCGTCGGGATCCAGATTGATGATGTGGACTTTCACTAGAGGTTAGTGAGCCTGCGTGAGATGCGCCTCCACCCACGCAGTTACTCGAGACAACGCTTCAGGTAGCTTGCTTGCGTCCTTTCCGCCTGCCTGTGCGATCGTCGGTTTCCCGCCACCACCGCCTCCGACGACTTCCGCTACGCTCTTGACCAATTCCCCTGCGTGCAGACCACGTGCCACCAGGTCCTCGGTGATGCCCGCCACAATGATGGGTTGATCGTTCTGAGTTGAGGCTAGAACCACGACGCCGCTAGGGTGGTCCGTCCGGAAGCGATCGATGAGCAGACGTAGAGCGTCTGCGTTGAGATCCTCCAGTAAATTGGCTAGGACGGGGATGCCACCGATTTCTTCGGGAGTCAATCGATCTAGCTGCTCCAAGGCCAGAGTCTGGCGCAGTTTCGCCTGCCGAGACTCCAGCTGGCTTTGATCCTCGAGTACCTTAACCACGCGTTCATGCGCATCGCTAGCGCCCACTCCCAGTTCTCCAGCGATGGCTTCGAGGGTCGAAAGTCGTGCTTGTATCCAATCCAGAGCCCCTCGACCGGTTACTGCTTCAACACGGCGTATGCCTGAGGCCACACTGCCCTCAGTGGTGATGATGAAAGGACCGATCATTGAAGTGTTCTCGACGTGGGTTCCACCACACAATTCGAATGAGAAGCAACCTGGCTCACCGATGCAGATCGTCCGCACCGTTTCTCCGTAGGTCTCGCCAAATAGGGCCATTGCTCCGGCCTGGATCGCTTCCTCTCGGCCCTGGTGCCGGATTAGCAGCGAATGGTTGGCAAGGATGTCACCGTTGACTCTCTTCTGAAGCTGCTCGAGCTCCCCAGGCGTAAGCGCTTCCGGGTGCGTGAAATCGAAGCGCAGCCGATCGGGCGCCACCAAGGATCCGGCCTGGCGGGCATGATTTCCGAGCACATCCCTGAGGGCTGCATGAACCAAGTGAGTGGCCGTGTGATTGCGCATGATGTCCATGCGCCGATCTCGATCCACGCTTGCCACGGCTGAGTCGCCAGCTTTCGGCGTCCCCTTGATTACCTTACCAAGGTGGACAACGAGCCCCTCGATTGGGAGCCGCGTATCTTCAACTTCAATCTGCCATTGAGCACCCAAGACGCTGCCCGAGTCGGACACCTGTCCGCCCGCTTCCACGTAGAAGGGCGTCTCGGCGAGCACAATGGCAACCGAATCACCTTCACTTGCCGTATCGACTTGCTCGCCACCGTGCATTATTGCAACCAGTGAAGTTTCCAGCTCAAATGCAGAGTAGGGATCGTAGCGCACTCCGTCCTTCAGTTTTCCGCTCTCGGTGAGCTGACCAAGGAGGTCCCGATATTGATCGGAAGTTTCAGCATCTTCGGCGGCTTGAAAGCGGGTAGAAATGGTGCGGTGATGATCCATTGCATCAAAAAAAGTCTGTTCTTCTACTGCTATGCCGCTTTCACGCGCGATATCGCGCGTAATTTCCAGCGGCAAGCCAAAAGTCGCATAGAGATCGAATGCCACCTCACCCGGCAGGACTTCTCCTTCCACCTGCTCCAGCCGCTCGTTCAATCTAGTGATCCCGCCTTCGACGGTCCGATCGAATCGCTGTTCCTCGTCTGTGATCAAGCGTTCGATAGCCTGTTGGTTCTTCGCTAGCTCCGGATAGGCATCGCCATAATGTTCGATCACCGATCTAGCGACCTCTGCCAAGAATGGTTCGTTGAAACCAAGTTTGCTGCCAAATAGGCTGGCACGTCGAATGATCATGCGGGTCACGTAGTTACGTCCCAGATTTCCTGGCACCACGCCATCGCCGATCAAGAACGAAGCTGCGCGTGCGTGATCTGCGATCACGCGATATGGGGTCCAGAGTTGCTCCAGCTCCGTCTCTCCATGCCCAGCCATCTTCTGGGTCGCCTCGATGATCGGCGTGAAGAGATCGGTCCTGTAATTGGACTGAGTCCCTTGCAGCACGGACACGAGGCGTTCGAAGCCCATGCCCGTATCCACATGCTTCTTCGGCAAGGGGTCCAGTTGCCTAGGTCCGGTTCGGTTGTACTGGATGAAAACCAGGTTCCAGAGTTCCAGGAAGCGAGTGCAATCCCCATTGACCCTGCACACATGCCCTTTGATGTCCTGCATATTGCAGTGTTCGAGACCTAGGTCCAGATGAATTTCGCTGTCCGGGCCGCTGGGACCGGTATCTGCCATTTCCCAGAAATTTTCCTCCCGACCAAAAAACACAATGTGAGACGCATCAAAACCTGGCTGCTTGGACCATATTTCAGCTGCTTCATCGTCGCGAGGAATCTCCCCGGCCTCGTCTTCGAAGCAGGTTGCCCACGCCTGTTCCTTTGGGAGCCCCCAGACCTCGGTGAGCAGCTGCCAGGCCCACGAGATTGCTTCTTCTTTGTAGTAGTCGCCAAAGGACCAGTTTCCGAGCATCTCAAAGAAGGTGTGATGCGCGTCGTCTCGCCCGACGTCGTCGAGGTCGTTGTGCTTGCCTGCCACGCGCATACATTTCTGCGAATCGACCGCGCGTGTGTACGGCCGGTTCCCCGTGCCGAGAAAAACGTCCTTGAATTGGACCATTCCAGCGTTGGTAAACAGCAAAGTCTCGTCGCCCCCAGGCACAAGCGAGGCCGAAGGCACGATGGAGTGCTTTTGAGCGGCAAAGAAGTCCAAAAAGGATTGCCGGATTTCTGCGCTAGTCATTGATGGCATTGGATCGACGGCGATTATACGTCAGGGCCCGCCTTCTGGCCCTGTGGGATGGCCGTGGCAGATGGTCGCTCCGAGCACTTGCTCCAAGATCCTTCCGCCCGCTTCTGGCTTAGGACATGCGCTTCTGCAGTCCCCACACAAAGGGAAGCACTCCTCTGCGCCTGCTCCAAGATCCTTCCGCCCATTTCAAGCCCCGTGACCATACATGCGGGCCTACGTGCAATCAATTTCACTTTTCACAATTATGTTTAGCCCCAAAGGGCATTTGCAGCCAGAAAGGTGCATGTAAGGAGCGTGGAAAGCCGTCTGTAAGGTCCCGAAAGGGAGATTACCCTACAATGTTGAAAGGACCCGATCCGACCGCAAGACCAAAGGGGAAGAGGTCTTTTCTATGCTTAAGCCAGTAATACTGATCGTAGACGACGAGCGACCCTACGTCGATCTTCTAGGCGAGCTCCTGGAGAAGTATGGCCTCGAGGCGCACACTGCCTATGACGCAGGCGATGCGCTGTTTCGTTTGCGGGCGACGAAGCCCGACCTCATCTTGATGGATCTGAAAATGCCGCAGATGGACGGGCTATCGCTGATTGACCGGCTGCGTTCCGATAGCAAATGGCAAAAAATCCCGATCGTGGTCGTCAGCGCGCGGACTGGGAAAGAAGATCAGCAAGCCGCACTTGAGGCAGGCGCAAATCGGTTCCTCACCAAGCCGTTCTCCTCGGCAGATCTACTCGAAGTGCTCACCGAGTTCGTGGTGACCACGGCGTAGGACACGATCCTAAGATTACCCGCCAAATCCGTCCAAGGCTGTCGTGATTGACGGCCTCTTTTTGTTTCCTGATATCGCACGCAATACATAGGCGCTCGCGGCTCAGTTAGTATGTAGAATACGAGAGAAGGCATGACGTGGCACCTTCTGAGTCTAGCGATAGGGCGCCTGGATCTGACCAAACCTCGGAACGAATCGATATGAGCAGAGATACATCTGTTCGCCGCGGACAACGAAAACCGCCGCCCCTCCCGACCGAGACGGTGAAGATACCGCGCTATCCGAACGAACCTAGCCCACCGGATAGGATGAGCTGGTGGCTTGTTGTGGCCCCGGCGTTCGGAATGATGGCAATGGCCATCGGCATTGGCTTCATATCTCGGAACTTCCTTTACCCGATCATCATCATGTCGGTAGCCTTCGTGTATCCATCCGTAATGCTGCTAAGGCGCAGGGAAGCTAGAAAGAGATGGGAGCAGGAGCGCTCCCGCATCCGCCAAGCGTATGAAAAGCGCATCGCTCAAGTGGAGCATCAGCTCGAAGCGACGCGCGATCAACAGATTACCTTCTTGCGTTGGACTCATCCAGAGCCGAAGGAGCTCGGCGCGTGGTCGGAGAAGGGATCGGAACGCCTGTGGGAGCGGCGATCAGGTGATGCGGATTTCCTCAACCTTAGGGTTGGTATCGGGGACACGCGAGCTAGCTACGAAGTGGATGTGCCGCCAATTGAGATTCCAGAGCTAGCGCCGGAGCTCCTGGTCGATGCACGGAACATGGGGCTTGGATTTCGGAAAGTGGCGAATGCACCTCTCAGCTACGACTTGAGAAAGCATAGCTCGCTTGGAGTGACCGGCCCCAGGCGACTAAGAGAAGGCTTCGCGAGAGCGTTCATCTCTGGCTTAGCGACTCTTCATGCACCAGACGACTTAGCACTATTCGCAGTGCTCCCATCAAAAGGCATTGCGGAGTGGAATTGGCTCAAGTGGCTCCCGCATACGCATGCAATTCGTTCAAATTCCTCCATGCCCAGGCTGGCCTACGATCCAAGCAGCGTCTCGACCGTGATTTCCGGATTGCTAGATGAGCTCGAGGCGCGCAGACTACGAGAACCAAGTTCATCGGATGATTTCGGACCCTTCCTTCTCATGCTTGTGGCAGACGACGAAGCAGTTCGTGGAGAAGCCGCAATTCAGCGATTGATGACTGAAGGATCTGCGTTGCGGGCAGGGCTCGTAATACTCTCAGCTTCCTCGCGTGACATCCCGCCTGGTATACGTGGCCGACTTGAAATCATCAATGAGAAGAGGGCTAACTTGTATTCTCCAGGCCGAACAGGCGCCGAAGAGCTTCGTCCTGACCAGCTTGGAGCGCAAGAGGCTGAGCTGCTGGCACGAGGCCTGGCGCCACTGGAGCTGGCAGATTCTCAGACCGTTGGCGATCTGCCGGATCAGATTCGTCTCATGGAGCTCATTGGCAACCCGGATGTGAAACGCCTCGACCTTGAGAGTAGATGGCTGGAAGCGCTTTCCCGAACGCCAAGCTTGGAGGTCCCAATTGGCATGCGACATGGCTCTCGTCAGCTTGTCGCCAGCCTGAAGCAGAGTGGCCAGGGTCCTCATGGTCTCATTGCTGGAACAACAGGCTCTGGAAAGAGTGAGCTACTGCTTACTCTGTTGAGCGGCCTGGCGCTCGCTAACCACCCTCATCAGGTCAATTTCGTTCTGGTGGACTACAAGGGTGGAACCGCAATGTCGGTACTCTCGGATCTGCCACATACGGTCGGTGTCGTTACCGATCTGGACGGGAAGCAAACTCGACGTGCCTTGGTTGCGTTGAGGAGCGAACTCACGCGCAGAGAAGAGATCCTGGCCCGCCATCAGGTGGCAGATGTCGACAAATTCCACGAGCTCGGGATCTCAGAACACTTTCCTTACTTGTTCATCGTTATCGATGAGTTTGCTGAGCTGAAAGAAAGGTTCAAACACGATCTAGGCGAGATCCTCAATGAATTCGTCAGCGTTGCCCAGAAGGGAAGGGCGCTCGGTGTGCATCTGATCCTGGCAATGCAGCGGCCGGAAGGCGTAGTGAATGAAAGCATCCGCGCTAACATGCGCTTCAGAATCTGCCTCCGAGTTGAAAGGGCCGAAGATAGTCGCAACGTGCTCGGTCGACCCGATGCCTATTTGTTGCCCAGTCAACCGCCTGGCAGAGCGTATTTCCAGGTGGGGAACGATGAGCAATTCGATTTGTTTCAAGTCGCACGCGTGGCCGGCTTCTACCAGGAAGACCGCGAGGTGAAGCAAGAAGGGCCAGTGTTGATCCAAGAGGTGGCCCCAGATGGAAGACGTATCAAACTCTTCGAAGTAGAAGCCGCCACACCAAAGACTGCCGAGCCAAAAGGGAGGGTGCTGACTGAGGCTCAGATCTTAGTAAAGAAGGCGGTCCAAGCTGCTGAAGAGCTGGGGATTGAGAGACTCAAGAGTCCATGGCCCCCGCCGCTTCCCAAGGAGCTACCGCTGGAGAATCTATTTGAGCTTGCTGAGCACCAGCATTTCGACGGTGAGAGATGGCCTGAGGATGGCTCTCCCGGATCCGGAGTACCTGTTGGCCTTCTCGACGAGCCTGCGCTGCAGCGACAGATTCCTCTAATGATTGACTTCCAGGAGGATGGAAATCTGCTGGTCATTGGATCGCCTGGATCAGGGCGAACGGTCGCGCTCATGACACTTGTGGCTGCTAATGCACAGTCTCATCCTCCTGGTCTGATTCACTTTCACCTTATAGATTTTGGAGGTCATCAATTGAAAGCGGCGTTTGGCCAGATGCCACACGTAGCGGGCACCTACAGTAGCAATGACGTCGACCACGTACGACGGCTGCTGTCGAATCTTCGGTCAGAGCTCGACACTCGCCGCAGGTTGTTTGAGTCTGCGGGCGTTGTAGATTTCGCACGATATCGCGAAGGCAGCAAGGAGAGTGGTGAGCTGCCGGCAATCCTCACAATCATTAACGACTTCTCGGGTTTGCAGGAGGCGTTTAGCAGCCAATTGGACGAAGTCATCGGATTGCTCCGAGAAGGCGGCGACTACGGACTCTACTTCGCCCTCAGTTCTGATCGATTTCCGACGGGCAAGGTGGCAGATCTAATCTCTCGCCGTATCGCTCTACGGATAGCCGATCGAATGATGTATTCCGTAATCCTCGATGGCCGCCCCGATTTTTCGACGCATGATCCCGTTCCGGGCAGGGGTTTCTACAGTACAAAACCGCCGATTGAAATACAGCTTGCCCTACCCACTTCAGAGGCTCCAGCCCGGCAGATCCATGCGCTCCAGGAACTGAGCAGCACTATGAGCAGGGCCTGGGAAGGCCCGAAACCTGCGCCGGTTCGTATGCTGAGTGAGTCGCTTTCCTTGGCCCAGGTGCTCCATGAGAGCCGGAGCGAGTTAAGCCAGCGCCCGGATGAGGTTCAGTCATGGTTCGCAATTGAAGACATGGATTTGACGGCTCGGGGAATTAATCTGTCGCGCGTTGGCTCCTACTTCCTCATCACTGGACCGCCAGAGTCGGGAAAAACTACCGCCCTTGCGTCGATCGGGCTGACTCTTGGGGTATCGTACGATCCAAGCCGTGTGCAATTTGCCTTAGTCACTCCGAAAAGAGGCGAGCAATATAGACTGGACGCGCTCAATCGAGTTCCACATTGCATGGGGCAGGCTAAGACGGACAAAACACTCACAGGGTTATTAGCAGTCTTTGAAGAGGAGGCTGAATCCCGTCTAACTGCTGAGCCCGAAGAGTTGCGCAAATCAGCTCGCCTGCTTCTACTCCTCGACGACTATCATCTTTTGAGTACCCGCATGGGTGCTGAGATGCTTTCGAGACTGGAGTCTCTCGCCCAAAAATCGGTCGATATTCGGCTGACCATCATTCTGACTGCACCCTCGACTGTTCTCAGCACCATGGCTGACCCGTTGATCCGACACGCGCGTTCCTGGAGGAACGGCATCTGGTTAAAAACTACGGACGCCCTGGAAAGCAACATTGTCGGCGTGAAAATGCCTATCAGATTGAGGGGAAAGGAGCTGCCGCCAGGTAGAGGATTTCTATATGATCCAGGCGGCCAGGATCTGATCCAGCTTGCCACTCCCGAGTTGGCGTGGGAGACACAACCTGAAATGCCCAGCACGCTCGATGACTGGGTTAGCTACGTTATCGATAAGAGCAACGACCCCCACGCATAAGGTGGGGGTCGCATCCCAATTTCTATGAAGTTCGATGATCTACTGGGGTGCGGCTGCTCCGCTTGCCGCGGCAGCTGCGGCAGCATCTAGATCTTCGAAATTTTGAGCCACGCTAGCTAAATATTGATGGACATTGTTTAGCGTGTCGCTGTACTTCCTCAGCTGTTCGATCCAATCGCCATAGGCTTCAGCGAATGCTATCTGCGACGGGCCGTCCCAGGCGGCATCTAACTCACGATCAATGCCCCGTAGTCTGCCCAATAGGTTCTCTACGGTATCGTTCCTTTCGCGAGCAACCTGGTCGCCTAGCCTACGGATGGTCTCGATGTCCTGTCTAAGAAGTGCCATTGCAAAACCTCTCCTTTCGAGAAGACCCCCTTACAATAAAAGCTCGATCATTATTGCATAGCCCTGAACGGTTTTCAAGGTTTCCCTCTTATTAATGTGCCGTTGAGGGACCTGTACTATCGTACAGAGTTTTGCCCACTGGGCATCAGCTAGGGAGGGAATTCGGGCCGTATCCCCTTTGAAGATATGAAACCCCAAAACTACCCACTAGACACGGTGTTGTAGAATGACATAACCGCGGTGTGGTCACGCTTGGGAGGGGTCCTATAAGGTGCGCTTGGTGAGATGACTGCGGTAGTCGTAACGGTCAAGGACGGGAAGTCCACAGCTCGTGATCTTGAGCTTCCTGCGGAACGCCCTGTAGAATCTCTCGCACCTTGGATCGCCAAGGCCATCGAGCATGCCGATCTTCCTGCCGAGGGAGAGGCGGTCAAGTACATCCTCAAGCTCCAAAACGAGAGAGAACCTATCCGCCCCGAGAGCACCCTTCGGTCTGCCGGAGTAGTACACGGGGACGTGCTTCAACTGCTTATCAAAGCGCTCCCCAAAGAACTCACTGAAAGCGATGCGGGACGGCGATTTGCCGGCCCTGGCTTGGTGTCGACCGAAGGCTCGGTCTTCCCATTTCGAGCTAATAATGTACTTATTGGGCGTTTAGACAGGGCTTCAGGTGTCGCCGAAAGCGTGCTCGGCGTGGATCTCACCGATTTGGACGAAGATTCCTCGCTCTCCGTTTCGAGGCGTCATGCCCAAGTGCTTCATCGTAAGGGGAGCTATCTTCTCATCGATCTGAAGAGCACCAACGGAACGACCGTAAATGGATCAGAACTAAAGCCGGATAACCGAGCGACTCTGCACCATGGCGACCGGGTCCAATTCGGAGACGTTGAGCTAATCTTCATATGGGACGGGCAGGAAGTCGATAAGGGGGGTCACTAACGAATGGATTTAGCCGCTCGCGCTATCATGCACTCCAGATGGATGATCTTGCTTCTTTTATTTTCGATTCTCCCTACCAACGCTCTCTCCCAAGAAGAGACTCAGCCCATCAAGGTCACTCACATCGTCACGGACGAGTTTCCGAACGTCAACGTGCGCGTTGCAGCCTGGGATACGAACATGGTCATCATCCCGAATGAGAACCTGCATGTACTGGAGGACGGTGTTCATTTTGAAGTGGATTCGGTAGCGCAGGTTGACGTTGGGGTTCGGATCGCCTTCGTGATCGATCCAGGCGATGGTGTGAATAACACCGGCATCACGCTGCAGACGGTGTACGAAATCGCCAGCGAATATCTAGAGACATTCATGGTAGGCCGGCCGTGGATGATGGCCGATGTGGACGAGGTGACAGTGCTGGTTCAAGAGGGAGACTCAACGGAGCTAATCAGTACCATGAGCAGCGATCCGACCTTGATCTCACAGCAGTTGTCATCCTATGTTCCTCCATCGGTTGGCAGGCCGTCCAGCGCTGGCGTATACACTCGAACTGCGCTGCGCCGTGGGCTGGACGAGCTCCAGTTCGCACCGGGCGAGCAGGATAAACCGCAAGCGCTGGTGTTGTTTACTCCCGGAATGCGCGCGGACACAGCTGACCTTGCGGAAAGGGCTATCGAGGCCGGGATTCCAGTACACATCGTCATGACACGCGAACGGGAATCAAACTTCTGGGAGGAGGCTCTAGAGCCGCTTGCCACTGTTACGGGCGGTGAATTTGCTACGCACTATGGAGTTGACGGTCTCGAGCCGTTGTTTGAGGATCTAACCAGAAGGCGCCAACAGCTCGAGGTAGCCTATCGGACGAACTCCTCGACCGCGGGTCAGCGCAATGTCACGGTTGAGATTGAAGGAAGTGGTGAGGTCTTTACCGCCCATGGTCAATACGCGGTTGAGTTGAGTCAGCCGGAGGTTGAGGTGATCTCTCCTGCACCCGGCGCAGTGATCAACCGGCAAGCAATCGAACGCGACGCGGACCCCTCAGACGCGGAACCCACGTTTTTGACGGTGGTTGCCGAGGTCGAATTCCCAGACGGATATCAGCGCGAGCTGGGACCCGCCCAGCTGCTCATCGATGGCACGCCGGCCGGGCAAGGCCAGGTGGTGGACGGCCGATCTGAGATCACCTGGGACATTCGCTCCTATCAAACGATCGGTCAAGTACCGGCCACACTTCAGGTGGTACTCACCGATGAATTAGGCATCCAGGGTCAGTCCACACCACGCACGGTTTCAGTCAACTACATCGAACCTCCATCCGGCGGAACTCCCGATTGGCTGCTTTTCGTCACATTGGCGGTAGCCCTTGTATCGTTGGCTGCGGTGGTTTTTCTCTTCCTCAATCGCCAGCATTTGGCTCCCGCGCTTGCTGGAGCGGGCGAGAGCCTCTCCGACTTTGTAGAAAGGGTGACTGGCCGCCGAACCGCACTTGTGGCGAAGGCCTACCTGGTTCCACTAGAGGGCTTTGAGGAACTGCCGCAGCGATCATTCGAGGTATATGGAACAACCGCCATAGGCCGCTCAAGGAAACACGCAGATCTGCTCTTCCACATCAACGACGAAGACAGCGCCATCAGCCGCTTGCACTGCACGCTCCTTGATGAAGATGACCACTTTGCCATCCGAGATGAAGACAGCACGAACGGGACTCTGGTAAATGGGGAGAAAATCACTCCTCTCGAATCCATGCGAGTACACGACGGTGACACCATCGACGTGGCTCCCATTGAGCGCGGTGGTCTGCGATTCCTATTTCAGCTGGCCGATGTCTCGGGAGAGCAGCCCGACCCGGATGATGAGCAGCGAATCACACAGCCCAGACGGATTTCGGATTTCGAAGCCGCGGCTGACGAAGTGGGAGACACGTACGACGAGTACCTGGAAGATTCGTAGCCCCTGATCGGGGAAGAGCCCGAGGGGGCTAAAAGCAAGTGGGTGGGCCAGGCTAGCAAGTTCAATGGCCCTTAGATAGAAGGGGCGCTCGGAGATGCGCCCTTTCCTTTGCCTGGGCGTCGACCTGTCAAACTGGCAGTGCGTCCACCCAGCGCAAGTTGCGCATAGCCATATAAGTGATGCACTTTGGGCGGACTCAAATGCAGCAATATGCATTATCGGACATCAAAACCGGGAGGCAGATCGGCGATTTCAAAATCGTTGAGGTCTATCCTGAGGGACGTGGTGGCATGTCTAGGGTGGTGCGGGCCAAGCCGACTGGTGACAGCGAGTCACAGGCGGCGCTCAAGATCAGCCGTACCGGCGGAAACCAGGACTACTTCTTCGCGGCCATTCAAAAGGAAGTGGAAATTCTGCAGAAGCTGGATCACCGGGGAGTGGTTCGGCTGCGAAGGGTATCTGCAGGCAAAAACCCATATAAAGAGCGGGCGGTCCAGATCATGGGTACGCCATGGTTTTTCGGGATGGAGTGTCTGCAGGGGGGATCGCTCGAGGCATACTTGCGCGGCTTGGGTCCGCTTTCCCTAGGCGAGGCGGCTGCGATCTGTCATCAAGTCGGCACATCGTTAGAGTACATCCACCGCAGCGGGTTCGCACACAATGACGTAAAGCCTGACAACATCTTGTTTCGGCGTGAGCTCAGGATCGGGGACCGACTGGAGCCCGTACTTATCGACTTCGGTGTAGCGGCAAAGCTTGTTAAACCGCAGCTTGACGGTTCGGTGGTTTACATGGCTCCCGAGCGATTGCAGGAGAGCCGCGACCCGAGTGCGCCCGAGGTTTTGGCTAAGGCTGACCCTTCAAAGGCAGACGTATGGAGCATGGGAATCCTTCTTTACCGACTGCTGGTTGGCCGGGAACCGTTTCAAGGAATCACCGATCGCAGCATCACCTCTGCCATCCTGCGAGGCATGCCGCAATCAATGATGAAGCGACGCCAAGATCTGCCTAAAGGGCTGGATGAGTTTGTCATCGAAGGCTGCCTCGCCAAAGATCCAAAGCTACGCGTAGACATGAGGGATTACAACGCGGTGATCGATCGCTATTCAGGCGATTGGCGAGTGCAAAGAGCGCCAAAGAAGAAGCGAAGACTCCCCTGGCAACGATGATCACACTGCTTGCCCAGATAAATGGCTAGATTTGTGGACAGCGAAGTCCGGCTTGCGGCTAGCTCCCATATTGGGGCATCCCCGACTCGTACTCTCCTGGAAGATCGGTCAAGGACCGAGACCATCCGGACCGCCAGTGGACTGATCCTGTCCGTTGGAGTTATCGCGGACGGAATTGGCGGCGAAAATGCCGGTGAGCGGGCGGCCGAACTGACCGTAACCACGGTATTCGAGAACCTCCAAAGTTCTCGCGAACGAAATATCCCCCGAATGCTTGAATCTGCGCTCAAAGAGGCAAACGAGCGGGTTTTTGCTGAGGCTCAGAAGAGTCGGCGCAAAACCAATATGGGTTCGACTGCCGCGATCGCTGCCATATCCAATAATCGCCTGTATGTCGTAAATGTCGGCGACAGTCGCATCTATTTGCTTCGCGGTCAGAAGGCGTTTCCATTGACGGTAGATCATACCTGGGAGAACGAGATTGTTAATTCAGGCAAGCTGAGTCGTGTGGAGGCCGCGAAGCACCCACGTAGAGACCAGATCGTGCGGTCCATTGGATATGAACCGAATGTCAAGGTGGATCTTGGTTTGTGGCTCCATGGGGGCGACGAATCCCCAGCCGAAGCGCGGGCCGCACAGGGTTTGCCGCTGAAGCCCGGCGATATCGTGCTTGTCTGTTCTGACGGGTTGATCAAGACTCGTCACGACCAGCACTTTGCCCACTATGTCGAGGCCAGTGAGTTCACAACTCTAGTGCGCGGCCGATCGCCAAGTGGAGCAGTCGATCGGCTGATCAAGAAGGCCCTTAGACGTCAGGTCGATGACAACGTCTCTGCTGTGATCATGGAAGTACCGGGAGGCGGCGTCTACTATCGACGCTATCTTGTACCCGCAGCAGGAGTTGCGGCGGCTCTGCTCTTTGTGATCGGCGCTGCAGCCTGGGCGGCTCCCAGGCTGTCCGAGGCACTCGGCGGCCCGAGTGCGGGCCCTACTATCCCTGCCTTACCTTCAGGCGTGGCCTATGTGTCGGAAATTGGCGGCCGTGCCGAGAGCAGCACGGCCGCAGGTGGTTTCGAAAACCTGCGGGCGGAGCAGCTGGTTGCTGCCGGTTCTGGAGTCCAGCTCCGAACGATTGGAGGGACCAGCTACGTTAGGCTCGGGCTTCCGGATCAATCCATTATCTATCTAGGTCCTGACACCCAGATGGAACTGCTTGAGATTGAGGGCGTGTCTGGCACCAACCTGGTCTTGCATGGTGGAGTAATCCTGGCATCCAACCAGGCCGCTGGGAGCTCTTCTGTCTCCGTGCTGGCGCCTTCAGGAGTGCTCGCGAGCTCAACAGGTTCGCTGATGGGGGCTTTTTGGGATTCGGTCGCCGGTCAATTTGAGGTGGACTGTTTTGAGGCCACATGCGAGGTGGTGTTTCCGGGTGGAGTCGGAATGGGGTTGACCTCCGGTCAGCGGCTCGTCATCGCTCTGGGGGGTGATGTGCAGGGGCCATTGGCCATTGATCCTCGGCGGTACGCCTTTGGCCAATATGCGGGGGGGCTAGTTTCGGCCGCTACGCCGGAGCCGGCATTGGCCGGAGGCTCCGACGCCCGCCCGACGCGCACCCCGTTGGGTCCGCTGTTTGTCTCTCCCACGCCGTTGCCGCCAACTCGCACGCCCAAGCCGCCTACAGAACCTCCAAGGCCGCCGCCTCCAACCAGTACGCCGGTGCCGCCAACTTCTACGCCGGTACCGCCAACGAATACACCGAAACCTACCAAGACACCCAAACCGCCAACAGAAACGGACGTACCGCCACCTACCGAAGAACCAAATGCGGAGCCAACGGAGGAATAGGAGCCCACCGATCTTCCGACAACTGATCCCGACTCTATGCTCATATCGACACGAAGGAAAAAATACTCCCTTTCCGGGATAGCTGCCTCGCAATCCACCGGCAAGCGGACTAGAATTCGGTCCAACGTCGGATCCCTGCTTAAGCCACTTCTCAATGAAACCTCCAGCAATACCCGACATCGTTCAGACTGCGTCGGTCACCGCTCTCAATGAGTAAGCAGCGCGGCTCATCGATCGCCGCCAGCGCGCAGGATATCGGTGGCGCTGACGACGGTATCCAGCGCGAGCGGGGCCGTGCAAGTACCGTTCAAATGGCAGACGGGAGCCGCGTACTGCTCAGTGTGGTGGCTGTTGGTACTGACTCTGGAGAGTCAGCGGAGCGGGTGGTTGAGCAGGTCTTTCAAGCTGTCTCCGGATCGCCGGCAAACAGCCTCGCAGCCGCGCTCAGGCGCGGGCTGGAAATCGCCTCACAAGGCCTGGTTCGTCGAGGGGCAGAAGTCGCAGGCTCGGCGGTTGCGATCCGAAGAGGGCGTCTCTATTTCGCTAGTGTTGGTGACACTGTGATTTTCCGCGTAGCCGGGCAGGAGTCCATTCGGCTCACTCGCCCATCATCCAGCCGACTCGGCGCTCAAGAAGCTCCCCGCATCCAGGCTGGACCGGAGGCGGGCTTTGCATTGCAGCGCGGCGACCGCGTAGTGGCGGCATCTGCTGGCTTCTTGGTGCCCAGCCCAGCAGATGGAAAGCCGTTCGTTGATCCCAATGCCATATCCGAGCACATCAAGAATCTGCCTGCTGAAGACGCTGCTAAGCATCTGGTCAGTATCGCGCTCGGGCGAGACGTGGGAAGCAATGTCACCATCGCCGTCCTGGGAGAAGCCAAGGAGAAGCGGACGCTGCCGATCGCAGCGCTGGCAGCGGCCGGTATCATCGGCGTGTTTCTGGTTATTGCTGGAGCTCTCGCTCTGCTCAATTCCCCAGAAAGTGTCACAACTACCGACTTCGGATTCGTGGTTCTCGTGCGAGGCGGTGTGCTGGCGGATACCGGCGAGGGTGCGCCAGCTTTGGTGCGGAATCTGGATGCCATTCCAGCGGGCGCCAAATTATCCGCGCAGACGGATGCGGTTCTGGGGTTGCAAAGTACGTTCGATGAGAGCGGGGAGCTAACCCGCACCAATGTATATCTCGCGCAAGGTGCTGATGTCCGACTCAGCGAAATCGATGTCCGCGGTGAAGGAAGCCAATCAAGAACGAGCCGTCTTGGGCTGGATGCCGGATCGGTTCTCGTGTTCAGACAATCCGGGACCTGGGAATATCAGATCCTGGCTCTTACGGAGGCCGCGGTCATGATTGGCGCCGGACCAGCAGCAATGGGGGTTGGAACCAGCGGAGGAAGTCTTCAACTCGATTGCTTGATCGGCATATGCCGCTACGAAGCTCCGTCTGGAGAAGAGCTCCTGCTGGATGGCGGCAAGAGGATACTTGTAGGAGCTTCATCGGGGATCGCTCAAGAGAGCACGATCCCACCCGACTCGGTGATGCAATGGAACGAGCTGTGCGGCGGATGCATGCAGGGAACTCCGTGATCTAATGCGATACGATTGATTGATATGACCAAGCCAAGCATCGATGACCAAGTCGCCCTGATGATGCAGGGCACCGAATATGGCGACGCGGCCCTGGCCTCCGCGATGGAAACAGAACTAAAAGGGCGGCTTGCGGAGGCCGAGCGTGAAGGCCGACCGCTTCGTGTCTATTGTGGATTCGATCCACGCACCGCCGATTTGCACATCGGACACATGGTTCCGATACGGAAGATGCGCCAGTTTCAAGAGCTCGGGCACGAGGTCACGTTTCTGATCGGCCGCTTCACCTCACTAATTGGAGACCCATCTGACAAGGACAAGCTGCGCGAGCAAATCACGCTGGAGCAAGCCACGATCAATGGCGAGACCTACGCGAAGCAGGCGTTCGCCATACTCGATCAGAAAAGGACCAAGGTACGCTTCAACGACGAGTGGCTGGCCAAGCTGACGTTCGGTGACTTGATCGAGCTAACTTCGAATTTCACCGTGCAGCAGTTTCTCAGCCGCGAGACGTTTCGCGAGCGCTTCAACGCGGAGGATCCAATCTACCAGCATGAGTTTCTATACTCGATCATGCAGGCCTATGACGCCTATCACATGAAGACCGATGTTCAGATCGGTGGAACTGATCAGCTCTTCAACATCGTCACCGCCGCTCGGAAGCTAATGGAAGCGCTGGGTGAAAAGCCAAACATCGGTATCATTCTGGGCATCTTGCCGGGTACCGACGGCGAAATCCGGATGAGTAAGTCGCTGGGGAATCACATCCCGCTCAACACCTCACCCGAAGACATGTATGGGAAGGTGATGAGCGTCCCGGACAAGGCGATGGGCGATTACTTCCGGCTGGCAACCCGCTGGGGCCCGTCTGAAATCGACCAGATCGAAGCGGATCTGGCCTCCGGAAGCAAGCATCCTAGAGATACCAAGATGATGCTGGCGAGTGAAATCGTTGAAATCTACTACGGAGAATCGGAGGCGTCTGAAGCCGAAGCTCATTTCCGCCAGGTCTTTCAAGAAGGGGGCGAGCCCGAAGACATGCAGACCTTCCAGCTGAGTGGAGACACGAAGCTGGTGGATGTGATGATTGATTCAGAAATGGTCCCGAGTCGGAGCGAAGCGCGTCGGCTGATAAGGCAAGGCGGCGTGCGCCTCAACCACCAAGTCCTGGAAGATCCTAATCAAGAACTCGAGTCAGCGGCTGGTGGCGTATTGCGCGTTGGAAAGCGTCGGTTCCTCAAGCTGCTGGCTGCGGACGAATAGCTACCCCTTGATCACCGCCACCGGTCGCAATCGGGCTACCTTCTTCGCGATGCCGGCTTTTGCGACAACTTCCACGACCGCGTCAACATCTTTGTAGGCTTGCGGAGCCTCCTCCGCCAGGCCCGGCATCGATCCGGCTCGAATACTGATTCCACGCTTTTCAAGCTCATCCTTGAGCCGGTCCCCGCGCACCGTCTTCTTGGCTTTCTTTCGACTCATGACACGACCCGCGCCATGACAGGTCGATCCGAAGGATTGTTGCATGCTGCCCTCGGTGCCCAGCAGCACCCATGAGGCCGTTCCCATGCTCCCAGGGACGAGCACGGGCTGGCCTAGCGGTCGATATTCCTCGGGTAGGCCCTCGAATCCCGGGCCAAAGGCCCGCGTGGCTCCCTTGCGGTGGACACAGACCTTCAATCGCTTTCCATCCACATCATGTTCTTCGATCTTGCCCATGTTGTGCGCGATATCGTAGACCTGCCTCAAGTCCCAATCAGCGACTCGTCCCCCCAACGATTCCTCGAAGGAACGCCGAACGTGATGCGCCATGATCTGGCGGTTGGCGAAGGCATAGTTAGCAGCGCAAGCCATGGCCGCCATATAACGCTTGCCTTCCGGTGAATCCAGAGGCGCGCAGACCAACTCTCGATCCGGAAGCTGGATCTTATATCGGTGAACCGCCGGTTGAAATTCGCGTACGTAGTCGGTGCAAACCTGGTGGCCAAATCCACGCGAGCCACAATGGATCTGAACGACGAGATGCCCTTCAGTCAGAGCCATTGCGCTTGCGGCCTCATCGGAAAAAACCTGCTCTACGACATCGATCTCGACGAAATGATTCCCTGCACCCAAGGTGCCAAGTTGTGGTCGCCCTCGCTGCTTGGCACGCTGACTGAGGGCTGACGGATCAGCACCCGGGATGCGCCCCGATTCTTCAGTTCGCGCAATATCGTCCTCTCGCGCATATCCGTTCTTGAGCGCCCACTGAGAGCCCTCGCGGCATACCCGGTCCAGCTCTTTGGCGCTCAATGGCACGCTGCCTTTTACGCCCACTCCGCTTGGACAATTGCGATAGAGCGCGGTAGCCAGGTCCGAAAGATAGGGTTGTGCTTGCTCGAGACCGATGCCGCTGGCCAGCAGCCTGACACCGCAGTTGATGTCGTAGCCGATGGCGCCGGGTGACACGACCCCGCTGGGCAGCCGAGTGGCTGCTACGCCGCCAATGGGGAAACCGTAACCTTGATGGACATCCGGCATCACAGTCACATGACTAACGAGCCCGGGCAACGTGGAGGCGTTGATCGCTTGCTGCAGTGACTTGTCTCCCAGCGCAGCCTCCAACAGGCGCTCATCGGCAAAGAGCCGAACCGGCACGCGCATCCCTGGTTGATAAGAGGTTGGGATCTCCCACAAGTAGGGCGCAAGTCGCGTGAAATCCTGCTTCTGGATCTGTGTCATGGGGGACCGGATCCTTCACACATCAAAGACAATGGTGGCCTCGAAGCCCTGCGGGGAACCTTCGATTTTCAGTTCGTTGTAGGTGACCGCTTTGATGGGTTTCTCGAGAGATTTAATGGGAGCGGCTTCCACCATCGCATGTAATTTCAAGTCGTCGATGCTCAGGTCGATCTCGCCAAAGGCAATTTCATTCAATTCCATCGAAAGTAGTAATTCGTGAAGCCAATCGACGAGTAGCGATTCCTTATCATTCGCCTGTAAGTCGATCTGCTGCTGTGGTCCCCCGCCTTCGATTGCTGTTACTCCGGCAAGGTCCATCATTCCGCGGGCAGCATTGACAAAGAGCTCCGGAAGAGTATGCCCCCGCACTTTGAGCGCCCAATCTGCAGTATGTTCGATTTCTTCGTACTTCTCAGGCGGAGGCTCTGCCACGCGATCAGTATATCCCAGCCGGAATTTCCCCCTTGGACTCACACCCCGGGTTGTTATAGGATAAGAAGCATCGTTTGGTGGAACGCGTATAATTTTCGCCGTGGACGATCCATCAGTCCTCATCGATCAACTTCAGGCCTTTGTAGATCAGCTACTTAAGGCCATGCCCAAGGCGAAGCTGCCGCGCGCCGATATCGTGGCCCAGTGGGCGAACGAAATACAAGCGGGAGCTAAAGAGGGTGAAGGTGGCCATCGTTATGCGCCGGACCAATACACGATCAGCTTGCACCCCAAGGATTATGACGGGCTGACAAATGACAACGCCTCTCACTCTGAGCTCATGGATGCTTTGCGAAGCTCCCTCGAATCTTCAGGCTACCAGCTCACCCGAGAGCCACATATCACGCTTGCCACGGATCCGACTCTCGATCGTTCGACCATCCGCGTAATTGCCTGGCACAGCAGCGATCCCGCAATGGGATCCATCGCAAGCGAGGAGCCGGCCACAGAAACGCCTCCCGAAGGGGCGTTTTTTATCGTTGACGGCAGCAAGCACTATCCGCTGGACAGGCCGCTCGTCAATATCGGACGCCGGCTAGACAACCACCTTGTGCTCGAAGATCCGCACATCTCACGACGTCATGCACAGCTCCGCGTACGAGGGAGCAGGTTCATCATTTACGATCTCAACTCAACTGCCGGCATGCGGGTCAACGGAAAATCAGTCCAGGAGTGGGTACTGCAACCAGGGGATGTAGTGACCTTGGCCACGGTGCAGCTGATCTATGGTGAGGACCTCAAGGGCCCGCCTGATGTAACTCCGCCCTACAAGCCACCCTTCAAACCAGATATCGACAGAGATAAGGTGACGCCGCTCGACCTCAGCACGATTGAGATGGACAAGATCGAACTGAGCACCCGAGATCTCGATCCCGACACATCAGGCGCCAACTCCTAGCTCCATTTCCCGCCTAATTTCCCATCTCAGTATCGGCGCGCGTATTGCGTTTATAATCACGCGTGATGCGCGAGCAGCTCTCCAAACTGGAAGACCAACTAGAAAATCTCTTCGAAGGCTCGCTTGCGAAGCTCATCGGCGAGGAGATCTCGGCTGGAACCCTGGCCAGTCAGTTGGCGCGTACGATGGAAGATGGCCTTCGTCGCGATGAAGCCGGCAACGCATATGCCCCGAACGAATTTGCCCTCACTCTCCACCCGGACGATGCCAAACGAATGGTAGATCAGGCTCCCGATATCCAGGCCACGCTTTCTCAGGGAGTGGCACAGGCCGCGCAGCGATGCGGGTTCGCGATGACTCACCAGCCGAGCATTACATTAGCTTCCGATCCAACCCTTGCCCGTCGAGAAGTACGGGTGATCTCCTGGCACAGCAGTAGTCCGCTCGAATTCACCAAAGCCATGGAGAGTCAACCCCAAGACGTGGGATTCCAGATTCCAGAGGGAGCTTTCTTGATTCTTGGAGATGGGCGCCACTATTCGTTGGATCAACCGGTGATCAATGTTGGACGCAGAATCGATAACCAGATCATCCTTGAAGATGCGCACGTCTCGCGCACTCATGCGCAGCTACGTGTGCGGGACGGCAGGTTCGTTCTGTTCGATATGGGCTCAACTGGCGGCACTCAGGTCAACGGTCGCAAAGTGAAGCAGCACATCCTTCGCCCGGGGGATGTCATTACAATTGCCGATTTCAGACTGGTTTATGGAGAAGACGACGGCGGCCCACCAGATACAGCCACTGCGTACACTCCACCTTTCCCGCCACGTCCCGCTGGAGACCAAGAGACCGAAACAGACGGTTGGGATAACGAAGAGGGGCGATGAGCCCCGAACTCGTGTTGCTGGCGCTGCGCCTAGCTCTGGCGCTGGTGCTTTACGCCTTCTTAACCACCACCCTGTTGTACCTTTGGCGCGATCTCAGGTCCGCAACCCTCAAAACAGTTGTCCCACCTCAAGGCTATCTGGAACTTCTGAGTGAGCCCAGCCCAGGGCAGATCTACCCACTAAGCAGCCTCAACCTATTTGGCAGAGCCGACGACAACACCATAGTGCTGGACGAAGGGACTGTTTCCGGTCACCATGCACAGCTTTCATTTCATGGAGGTCAGTGGCTGTTGGAAGATCTGGGCTCCAAGAACGGAACCGGGGTCAATGAATTGATACTGGTAGACCCGATGGTGGTGACCTTCGGCGATGAGATTCGATTAGGCAACGTTCGCCTGGCAATAAAGGGGGGACAGCCGCCCATCGGAGTGAGCCCCGGATCGCAATCATGAAACTTGGCGTAATTGGCGGATCGGGCTTGTATTCGATGGAAGGCTTACATATTCTTGAAACCCGCGAAGTTTCCACTCCCTTCGGGCCACCAAGCTCGCCTTTGACCCTTGGAGAGCTTCAAGGTTCCCCGTTGGTGTTTCTGTCACGTCATGGGCCAAGCCACTCCATTTCCCCTACTGAAGTGAACTACCGGGCCAATATCTATGCCCTCAAAGACATGGGTGTGGATCGCGTCGTTGCGATTAGTGCGGCCGGTTCCCTGCGAGAAGACTATGCACCTGGGCATGTGGTGGTTCCTGATCAGATATTTGATCTCACGCGCCATCGAGCGAACAGCTTTTTTGGTGAAGGGCTTGTGGCTCATGTGAGCGTGGCTGATCCATTTTGCCCGGAATTGTCACCGGCTATTGTAGAGAGCCTTCATGCTACACAGGCTCAGGTTCACGAAGGGGGCACGTTTATCACGATCGAGGGGCCGCGCTTTTCCACTCGGGCCGAATCCGATAACTATCGCGCCTGGGGCATGTCGATCGTCGGCATGACAACTTCACCAGAGGCTTTCCTGGCACGCGAGGCCGAGATGTGCTACTCCGTCATGGCGCATGTGACAGACTACGATGTCTGGCATCAATCGGAAGACCCTGTGACGGTAGAGATGGTGATGCGCACCGTGAAGTCAAATTCTCAGACCGTTCAGAATGCCATCACCGAGCTCATTGGACGAGTGCCTGAGGTGCGAAACTGCACATGCAAAGATGCTCTGAAAGACGCTCTGACTACGCCGCGTGACTCTATCCCCCAGGAAACACTGGACAAGCTCGGACCCCTGATCCAGCGCTACTACTCGTAGAGCCATGGATACCACTTCCGGAGGCCATACTACGCTCGACCGACGAGAGGCGCGTTTGCTTTGGATTGCTTTTGCATTCTTGGCCTTGGCGGGACTGTCGATTGCGCTAGCAGCCAGATTGGAGTCGCTCACAAGCATCCAGCATATGCTGGTGCTTCCAGTATGGGCGACGGCAGCCTGGCTAATTCACCGAACCGCCAACCGATTCCACCCGCTGCGTGACCCTTATCTGCTGCCGATCGTGATGCTCCTAGCCGGATGGGGTCTATTGATCGTATGGCGCCTTTCACCCGGATTAGGAGCGCGTCAGACACTTTGGCTGCTGCTGGGTACTGCGGCAATGGTGCTTATCTTGAGGGGACCGCTAGGGCTGGACTGGCTTCGCCGATACCGCTATCTGTGGCTGTCGGGAGGCATCCTGCTTACCGCGCTGACGCTGGTATTTGGGACCAACCCGGCGGGCGGGGAACAGCGCTTGTGGTTGGGATGCTGCGGCGTGTACTTCCAGCCATCCGAGCCGCTCCGCTTGCTGCTGGTAGCGTTTGTAGCTTCCTACTTAGCGGACCGCAAGCTTGTCGAGCGCCCGGCCAGCTTTTCGCGGGATTTCTTCCCGCTCCTGCTGGCCGCCGCACTTGCAGCACTGCTGCTGTTTGCTCAGCGCGACCTTGGGACAGCTACCCTGTTTTTGGCGGTCCTGGCCTTCATGATTTATGTCGCCTATGGCCATCAGATTGTACTGATCGGAGCAGGCGTGCTCGCGATCCTGAGCGCGGTGATCGCTTACCAATTGCTGGATATCGTGCAAGTCCGATTTGAGGCTTGGATAAGCCCTTGGGCTAACGCGGGCGATTCCGGGTACCAAATCATCCAGTCCCTTATTGCGGTGGCAAGCGGTGGGATATTTGGCCAGGGACCGGGGCTTGGTACCCCGACCAGCGTGCCCGTCGTCCACTCGGATTTTGTATTCTCGGCGGTAGCCGAGGAGTGGGGACTACTGGGTGGACTGGCGATGATCGTGATGTTTGCGCTCCTGGTTGGCCGCAGCCTTCGCACCGCCGCGCGTCGCAAAGAACCTTTTGCCGTTTTGCTGACCGCCGGGATTACCATCGCCATTGGACTGCAGGTGATCTTGATTGTAGGAGGAGCGCTCCGGCTGCTGCCGATAACGGGAGTCACGCTTCCTCTCATTTCGTACGGAGGATCGTCGCTAGTCACCAGCTTTATCGGCCTTGCATTCGTGGTGTCGCTCTCAAGGGCTCGACTTCCGGGAGCAGGACAGTTCGCGCAGCCGGTCTTCAATACCCAGCTCGTGCTGAGCGTGGCCTGGGCAGCGATCGCGCTCTCATTGGGTTGGTGGGCAATAATCAGGGCGGAGAGCTTAACAACCCGCACCGATAACCTTCGCAGGGGTTTGGGAAGCCTTGATTCACCGCGCGGGGAGATTCTGGACCGCAATGGATCACCATTGGTCTCAACCGTAGGAGAGCCCGGTGACTTTGACCGGAGCTATCACGATCCTGCCGCGGGCTCGGTAACGGGCTACGACTCGATTGCATTTGGTCAAGCTGGAATTGAACGACATATGGACCCTTACTTGCGCGGTGAGATCGGCCCAGGAGCGTTGGATCTCTGGTGGAGCAAATTGCTGAAGGGAGTGCCTCCTGCCGGATCCGATGTGCGGCTCACGGTTGATGCGGGGCTTCAGCAAGCTGCGGCGGACGGCTTGCACGGCTATCGGGGCGCGGTAGTCGTACTGGATGCCGTAACGGGAGATGTGCTGGCGAGCGTCTCAGCCCCGACCTACGATCCAAATACTCTGGAAGATGAATGGCGGGACCTTATCGCACGTGAGGATGCTCCGCTCCTCAATCGAGCTACCCAAGGCAGGTACCAGCCCGGAATGGCAGTTGCGCCGCTGCTATTTGCATGGTCAACATCCTTGGACCTCATCGACCCGGATAGCACGGCGCCTGAATTTTCAACCCCGGTTGATGTTTTCGATCGAACACTTGCCTGCTCGGCCGGTTCACCCACAGGAAGTTGGAGCGAGGCTCTCGAACACACTTGCGCAGGCCCATTCGTTGATTTGGGAAACCATTTAGGAACTGACGGAATCGCGCAAGCGTTTTCCGCGTTTGGACTCACGGCGCCTCTGGAGATGCGGTGGACCGCGTCGCAGACGGAGCCAATAGAGCTATCGGATCCAGGCGGATTGGAGGCGATCGGACAAGGCGAACTGACGGCCTCTCCGCTGCAAATGGCAAGGGCTTATGCCACCTTGACGGGCGCTGGGGTGCGGCCATCGCTTTCGATTGTGGATGCGTATCGACCCGAGCAGGGGGAGTGGCAGCCTCTTGCTCCGCTTGGTACGGAGCAGGTGGTTCTTTCTCCCACCGATGCCCAGCTAACCATGGACGCGCTTACGCTCTATAGCGAAGGATGGATCGGTTATGAAATCCAGGCTCTGAGCGGGGACGAGCCCGTAGCCTGGTTTATTGGATTCGATTCTGCTGGACGCCTGGTGGTTGTGCTTTTGGAAGACTCTGAACCGGCGTTGGCGAGTGAGCTTGGCCTGGGACTGTTGGAGCTTGTCAGCGACCTTGACCTTGCCCCTGCAGGCGGCTAGAATGTTGGCAGGCTACAAGCAGGACCTACCAACAATCTACGGCGTTCGCTGATCCGGACCTCCGGGGAGATTTCCTTCTCGGAGGTCTTCATGGGAAAGAGAAATGGTCAGAATACGATTTCGAAGAGTAGGTGCTCGGAACCAACCCAGTTTCCGCATTGTTGCGGCAGATAAGGAAAGCCCGCGAGATGGGCGCTTCCTGGAGGTTCTCGGCTCTTACAATCCGCGCACCAAGCCTTCAACCATAAAGATCGACGAAGCCCGTCTCTTCCATTGGATGTCGCACGGCGCACAGCCTTCCGAATCCGTCATGCAGACCCTTCAGACGGTCGGAACCTGGGAGCGCTGGGAGCGCTTCAAGGGTGGAGAATCCCTGGAGACATTAGTTCCGGAGGCGGAAGCCGCTATGCCTGAGGTCGATCCGCGTACGCGCAGGGACGACCAGATCGGCCAGCGCTCGAAGAAACGACGCCGCCACGCCGATGCAGATGAATCACCCGCGGAAGCCGAGCCTGCAGAACCGGAGGCGGAGCTGGAAGCAGAGGCAGAGGCGGAAAAAGCCGCTGATGACGGAGCAGAGTCGGAGCCCGAAGCCGAATCAGGCGAGGTGGAATCGCCCGAAGCCAGCGATTCCGAAGAGTCTGAAGGTGAATCAGACGAAGCCGAAGCTGATGCGGATGCAGAAGTCGAACCAGATGCCGAGGATGCGGAACCGTCTGAGGAAGAAGCAGAGGATGCGGAGCCCGCCGGCGATGAGGGAGAAGGCGAGTAGCGATGCAAGAGCTGATTGAGTACATCGCGCGCTCTCTGGTCGATGACCCAACGGAGGTTTCGGTTTCAGTGCGCGAGACTGGACGAGAAACCCGAGTTGAGCTGCGTGTGGCAGAAGAAGATATGGGGCGCGTTATCGGTCGGCAGGGCCGAGTGGCCAACGCCATGCGAACTTTGATGCGGGTCATATCCTCCCGGCAAGGCACCCGAAGCTCCCTCGATATCCTTTAGCCCATTGCTTTGAGCAATCCCCCCCTTCACAACAACTGATCGCCAGCGTGGATATTCATCGGAAACTCTGAGCATGAGCGAGCCAAATCATTTGGCGGTAGGCCGCGTTCTGCGTCCGCACGGTGTCCGAGGCGATTTGCTGATAGATCCCTATTCGGAGACCATTCGCTCCCTTGAAGCAAACAGTGATGTTTTCATTGGATCGCGGGAGACACCCTATGTTGTTGCGTCCGCAAGGAGCCATCGCAGACAATTGATCGTTCATATCGAGGGTTGTGAAGATCGCGATGCAGCGGAATCGTTCCGGGGTAGCGAGCTGTTCATTCCGATGCAGGACGCGGAGCCCCTCCCCGACGGCGTTTATTATCGCTGGCAGATTCTTGGCCTGGCGGTTAGGGACGATGATGGCCAGAATTTGGGCACCGTGATGGATATCCTGGAAACTGGGGCCAACGACGTCTATGTCGTCCAGGGAGAGGGTCGCCCCGAGCTGCTGCTACCGGCAATTGAAAGCGTGATTCTGGAGGTCGATTTGGAAGCCGGGCAGCTGATGGTCAGACTGCCGGAGGGGCTCGAGTAGCATGCAAAAACCACCGTTGCTTGCTCGGCCTATACCCTCATGGTAGACTGAGCCGGTCTTCCCCAGGTTGGAGTTTGGCCGAAAAAACCCGTACGGATCACATGGTCGATCGTTTGCGGGATCTGCAAAGCAGGACCCCAGACATCGAAGCCTCCGCAGTCGTCAGCGTGGACGGACTGATCATTGCTTCCTCGCTGCCTGCGGGAGTTGAAGAAGATCGAGTGTCTGCTATGTCCGCCGCGATGCTCAGCCTGGGTGAGCGCATCGCTACAGAGCTAGGTCGCGGCTTCTTGGACGAGGTATACATCCATGGTGAAACCGGATACGTGCTGCTCATGTCCTCGGGGCATGATGCGGTGCTGACCGTACTTGCCAGGCAGCAGGCAAAGCTCGGGCTCGTGCTGCTGGAAATGCGCCGGGCCGTAGGAGATCTGGAGGAACTAGTCGGATGAGGGTTGGGCAAAAGCCCATCAACCGCTTACCGTTCGACAGTGGGGAGGCTAACTTAGCCTCCCCGCCGCTCTTAACAGGGGAAGGGTGAAATGACTAAATACGTATTTCTGACCGGTGGAGTTGTGAGCACAGTGGGCAAAGGCGTGACCGCAGCCGCGATCGGCAAACTGCTAAAGGAGCGTGGATTGAAGGTTTCGATCCAGAAGCTCGATCCTTACATCAATGTCGATCCTGGAACCATGAGTCCCTATCAACATGGAGAGGTGTACGTGTTGGATGACGGATCGGAGACCGACCTGGATCTGGGCCACTACGAGCGGTTTATCGATGCCAGCTTGAGCCGAGTCTGCAATCTGACTAGCGGCCAAATCTACTCCAATGTCATTTCTCAGGAACGCCGCGGAGACTTTCTAGGAGGCACAATCCAGGTCATTCCCCACATCACCAACGAAATCAAAAACCGCATTGCTGAAGTTCATCAAGTCACCGATGCCGATGTCGTGATAAGCGAGGTCGGAGGCACGGTCGGTGATATCGAATCGCTGCCCTTTTTAGAGGCACTGCGCCAAATGCGATCCGACATTGGTCGTGAAAATACGATGTTCGTTCACGTGACCTGGCTGCCCTACATCGGCGCGACGGGTGAATTAAAGACAAAACCTACTCAGCACTCGGTGCGCGAGCTCAGAGCGATCGGCATCTCACCCGATGTGATCATCGCGCGCTCGGACCACTCAGTAGGGGAGAGCCTGCGCGAAAAAATCGCGCTGTTCTGTGACGTGGAGCCGAAGGGAGTGATCCCGCTGACGACCACCAGCAACCTTTACGAAGTTCCGCTGATGCTCGAGGGGGAGAGCTTGGGAGATCAACTGGTGAGTCGATTGAATCTCACCCCGACTCAAACACCCGATTGGTCCGAGTGGGAGGATTTGGTAGCGCGGGAACGTGAAGAGCGAAGCGAGATCTGCATTGCCATTGTGGGCAAGTATGTGGAGCTTCAAGACGCATACATGAGCGTGCGTGAGGCCATCCGACATGCTTCTCTGGCAAATGAAGTTGAGGCCGAAATCCTCTGGCTACATTCCGCAGAGCTGGAGAAGGGTAGGGGTTGGGAGGCTCTTGAGCGCGCGCATGGGATCGTCGTTCCAGGTGGCTTTGGTTCAAGAGGTATCGAAGGAAAGATTGCTGCCGCACGTTTTGCGCGTCAGAACCAGATCCCTTATCTTGGGCTGTGCCTGGGGATGCAGGTGATGGTGATTGAATTCGGGCGAGATGTGCTTGGATCTGAAGATGTAAATTCGACCGAATTCGATCGAAACACTCCGCATCCAGTAATTGACTTGCTTCCAGAGCAGCGCGGCATCGGCGAGATGGGGGGCACGATGCGATTGGGGCTCTATCCCTGTGAATTTGTGAGCGGAACGCTTGCGGAGAGAGCTTATCAAACCGCCTCGGTCAACGAGCGCCATCGCCATCGTTATGAATTCAACAACACCTATCGCGAAATCCTTGCTGAACATGGGATGGCATATTCCGGGCTCTCGCCAGATGGGAGATTGGTTGAGGTCGCCGAGTTGAGCGATCATCCCTTCATGATCGGCAGCCAGTTCCACCCGGAGTTCCTCTCCCGGCCGAATCGACCTCACCCGCTCTTTGCCGGGCTGATTAGAGCCGCGGCCCAGCTTCAGAGAGCCCGGGAACAGGAAGTTCCTGCCGGCGCATCCTCACCGGACTAACTCCTTAAATGAAAATCGCCCCCTCGACCAGGAGGGGGCGATCTTACCTCGAGAGTTGGTTAGGCCTCTCTGACCAATCCCGCTGGCGGAAGTTCGGCTGCCAGCATTCGTTGTTGTTCGGCGGTGAGCTTCGCAATTCCATTGCGTGTTTGATTGACCAGTCGAGTGAGCTCGTCTTCCAGCGAGGCGAGGGACTCAACGATGTACTCATCAGCTTCCGCGCGCATCGCTTCTGCTTCCGCTCGGGCCTGATCCAGAATCTGCTCAGCCCGCTCATGCGCGGCTTCCACAATAGTGTCCCGCGAAAGAGATTCTTCGCCGCGCCGCTTTGCCAACGTAAGCGTGCGATTGGCTTCTTCCTGTGCCTGCGCCATCACCCGATCACGCTGCGATAAAACTTGCTGAGCCTTCTTCACCTCATCCGGGATCGAGATGCGCATTTGATCGATGATCTCGAGCACTCGATCCTCGTCAACCACTACGCTGTGGGTGAGTGGGATGGGCCGGCTCTCATTAAAGAGCTCTTCCAGTCGGTCCACGAGGTGAAGGATGTCCATTACAAGGCCTCCGGCAAGGCTTGATAGCCCCTAGGAATGCGGAAGATTACACCTAACTGGAAATCTGGTCAAATCGGGAGTTTCGCGCCTGTGGCCGCTAGTCCCTCAGGGAGGTCAAATCGATCGAGTCGTTCCCAACCTTCGTAAATTGCTCAGCCAGCGCGACTGAAACATGCTCTGGTACCATGCTGGTTACGTCTCCATTGAGTGAAGCGATCTCGCGCACGGTCGTCCCAGTCAGAAAACTATGTTCTTCCCGCGTGATGAACGCTACGACTTCAACTTCGGCAGCGAGCCGGCGGTTCGCCAGGGCCATTCGGAATTCATGCTCGAAATCGGAGAAAACCCGCAAGCCCCGCACAATAACCTGCGCGTCGATCTTCCGGCAATACTCCACGATCAAGCCGCTGAACATCGAGACCCGTATGCGTTCGTCTTCAGCAAAAGACTGCTCAACCATTCCCAAGCGCTGCTCGGGAGAAAACAGTAGGCTCTTGAGCGGACGGTCGTATACCGCTACGACAAGCTCGTCAAACAGTAGAGCCGCTCTTCTTGCGATGTCAATGTGTCCATAGTGGATAGGGTCGAAAGTCCCAGGGAACACGGCTCGAATCATTAGCTAATCTCTCCCCTTCCATTGGTCCAGAAGTGATCCACTGCCTGGGCAAGCGCCTGATGTTGCGGCGCCTCCAGCGCGGGGTCCTCTTCAAACAAGCGAGTCGCCTGCCTGCGCGCCTTTTCTATCATTTGGATATCGGTGAGTCGCGCTGCGCGTAATTCCAGAAAGCCCGATTGTCGGGTCCCAAAAAAGTCGCCCGGTCCACGCTGCTCGAGATCCATCTCCGAGAGCTCAAACCCGTCGGAGGTACCTTCCATCGCCTTCAATCGCTCGTTTTCGCTTTCACGATCGCTGGTCGGGATCAATAGACAGTAGGATTGCTGGTGGCTGCGACCAACCCGGCCGCGAAATTGATGCAGCTGTGACAGCCCAAAACGGTCGGCGCCCTCTATCAATATGACTGTGGCATTCGGCACATCGACGCCCACCTCAATGACGGAGGTCGATACCAGCAAGTCGTACTCGCCCTGCCGAAAGGCCTT
>JBHIBY010000019.1:0-38791 GCA_046759305.1 Anaerolineales bacterium | reverse complement strand
GAATATACTGTCCGAGACCGGTAACGGGAAAGGTCACAAATCAGATAGTAGACGTTACTTTGATCTGATACTTGCCAAAAACTCAGCAAACAACTATCAAAGAGATCGCGGAAGAGACTGGCGTATCCAAACAGACTGTTTCCCGCGTTCTCAATCACCGCCTCGACGTCTCCCTCGAAATCCGCCAAAGGCTCAAGCATAAACCTGGTGCCTGGGCCTTTGGCGGCTGGCTCGCCTCAATTGACAAGCGACTGAAAAAAGGCGTAAAATGAGACAGACCGGTCGGTCTGTCCTTCTTGGTGGAAGTCGCAGCAACACCTCTAAAAGAACGAATCCTCCACGAATCGCTTCGGTTGTTCTCCATAAAGGGATATCTGAGCACCTCGATTAACGACAATTTGGATGCTGACGAGACCTCCAAAGGCGGTTTCCAAAATCACTTCGCCAGAGATAATTACTACAAACTGGAATTGCTCCAGCTCTTATTCAAGGAAAGGAGGTAACGAGCATCGATCATAGCTGACACGCAGATTATCAGGCAGCATCAAAAATGATTACCACATGTCCGAGCGGTGAGGGTCTCGAGGAGGAGAAGTAACAATGTTCAGGAGATTATATTGGTTGACAACCATCTTGCTTGTCATGGCTGTGGCAATCACTGCGTGCCAGCCTGCAGCTGATGAGCCTGTGGTCGAGGAGCCTGTGGTCGAGGAGCCCACTTCACCGCCTGCGGAAGAACCTACAGATGAGCCTGTTGTAGAAGAACCACCGGAGGAAACGCGTGGCGTACTCCGGTACAACACCGGTTTGGCCTATGGCGGTCTCGAGAACCTGGACCCCGTAGACGAATCACGCTTCTGGCCGCCCATTTCGCTCCTCTTTGATCGATTGGCGGCTCCAGCGGAAAATGAACTCCGTCCAGTCCCATCGTTAGCAGAATCCTGGGAAAGTAACGCGGCTGGGGATGTGTGGACATTCCACCTGCGCGAGGATGTCTACTTCCATGACGGCACGCAGCTCACATCGGCGGACGTCGCTTACTCCGCTAACCACTGGAAGACCTCAGAAACATCCATAATTGCCAGCTCGTTTGCCGTTGTTGATAATGTTGAAACACCAGATGATTTCACTGTTGTCTTCAATCTAACGGCTCCCGTGGTTGACTTCCCTTTGCTGGTCATGGATTATCGCGCGCGTGTTATGCCGGTAGACGGGCTCCCGGATATCTTGGAGACAGGCCTGGGCTCTGGTCCGTTCATCCTTGAGACGCTGGATGTGGAAGGCATCACTGTCCTAGTAGCCAATGATGACTACTGGGGCGGCCCTCCCGGGGTAGCAGCAATTGAGGTTTTAACGATCGCCGATACTGAGGCCGCTATTCAAGCGCTCCTGGCGGGTCAGATAGATTTTTCGGTGGATGCGGTGGTCGAACAAGCCAAGTTGTTTGAAGGGAACGATGACTACGTTATCACCCAGATTCCGGGGGGTAACTGGTCAGGCTTCGTCATGCGCACCGACATTCCCCCCTTCGATAATCTGGCGCTGCGCCAGGCAATGCACCTGGTAGTCGATCGTCAGACCATGGTGGATCTGGCGCTTTCGGGCGCGGGCACCGTTTCCTGTGACTCGGCAGTGATGCCCGGGGACCCGTACCTTTACACCTGTGACGACGAACTACAGGATATCGATGGCGCCAAGGCGAAGTTGGAAGAGGCGGGCTATGCTGGCGGCTTTGAAATTGATCTGTATACAGCCGATGTCTGCTCAGACTGGACCGCGCTGACTGAGATTTATCAGCAGCAAGCTGCGCTTGCGGACATCACCGTCAATATTGTAACAGTTTCATCGGATGGGTTCTGGACCGAAGCGTGGATGGTGCAGCCCTTCGTGATGACCTGCTGGAATGAACGAACAGCTGACCAGGCTCTAAATGAGATCTTCCGTTCGGGTGGCGCCTGGAACGAGAGCTATTGGAACGTTCCGGAGTACGACGCTTTGCTCGATGCGGCTCGTGCCGAGACGGACTTTGATACCCGTCGCCAGCATTATCTAGATGCTCAAAAGATGCTCCATGAAGAAGGCGGAACGATAATCCCCTATTACTCTAGTATTATCCGCGTGCAGAAGTCCTGTGTAGAGGGGATTCCGGATATGGGTATCTTCTTTGTGGATTGGACGGGTATAACGAAACCTGCAAGCTGCGACTGATCCTTAATCGGAGAAAACCACAGAGCAGGAGGCATGCTTGCCTCCTGCTCTCGGCTTAATGAGACCAACGTGCGGGTCGGTACTCCCTCTCCCTTCGACTCTTCCTCGTACCGGATCTAATCCGGAGCTGTTGCAGCAGATGCTCAGCGCTGTCGATGCCCGCGAGCCGGTGGGGAGTAGAATAACTGGACCCCCCGGTCGCAGCATGCAGCTATTTAGCAGCCTTTCGAACACGCAAATACCAGTTGGCCAGCCCGGTAGAGAAATTCGACTCTACGCTTGTGGGATCACTCCTTACGACACAACGCACCTTGGGCATGCATTCACCTACTGCGTGGTGGACATTCTGGTTCGGTATCTTGAATTCTCTGGAAGTCCTGTGCGCTACATCCAGAACGTCACTGACATCGACGACGAAATGGTGCGCGAGGCATCCAAGAGTGGCGAGGATTGGAAACTGCTAGGGGATCGCTGGACCGCGCACTTCATCGAAGATATGATCACGCTCAATGTCCGCCCTCCGGATGAGTTGCCACGCGCTTCTTCCGCCATTCCTGAAATCGTGCATGCAGTGGAGAAGTTGATCGATGCAGGACATGCCTATATTGAAGGCGGTTCTGTCTACTACGATCTGAATTCATGGCCCGCCTACGGACAACTCTCCAAGCTTTCAGCCGACGAAATGCTGCCCATCGCGAACGAACGCGGCAACTTTCCTGACGATCCCAACAAGCGCCAGCCGCTGGACTTTGTGTTGTGGCAGGCTCAAGCGGGTGACGATCCTGCCTGGGAAAGCCCATGGGGCTCAGGAAGGCCTGGCTGGCACATCGAGTGCTCTACGCTCGCTGCACGCCTCGGAGAGCCATTGGATGTTCACGCCGGCGGTGGAGATCTAATATTCCCTCATCATGAGAGCGAGATCGCGCAGTCGGAAGCGTTGCAGGACGCTCCACTCTCCCGTATCTGGATGCATATCGCTATGGTTGAACACGAGGGCGAGAAGATGAGCAAATCACTTGGAAACTTGATTATGATCCGAGAGCTCCTCGAAAGCTGGTCGCCTAACGCCATCAGGTTGTATCTGGCCCAACATCATTATCGAGCCCCCTGGGGTCATTCGGAGCATGAGCTCGAGATGGCTGCAGAATGCGTGGAGCTGCTGAGATTAGCGGCTCACAAGGAGAATGGTTCCGGCGAGGAGCTTGATCCATCGGCGGCCGAATCCGAATTTAAGGCGGCTTTGGAAACCGATCTCGGTACTCCAGGAGCCATCCAGACCCTGATCCGTTTGGCCAGGGAAATCCAGGAGGCAGAGGGCGAGATCGAAGCCGCAAAGAACTCGCTTCGATCCCTGGCCGGCGTTATCGGATTGAGACTGACGCCAGGACCTCCGCTTCCTGAAATCGTCGACGGTTGGCAACGGCACCTGTAGGATGGGAATCCTGGACGGAACCAGAAACCTGCAACAAGTGGATTGGTGGCAGCACTTATCCGATATACAATCAGGTTCTTCTAGGCAGTTGACAGGAGCTTCTACTTGCAGGGTCTTATCGGCCAAGAGCTAGGCGGGTATCGCATCGTTTCCCAAATCGGTCGGGGCGGGATGGCCACTGTATTTAAGGCCTACCAACCCTCGCTCGATCGAGACGTCGCGGTGAAGGTAATGCCTCCGTACTACGCCGAGCAGGACGAGACGTTCCTCAAGCGATTTAAGCAGGAAGCCAAGGCCATCGCCAGCCTACGACACCCCAACATCCTCATCGTGATTGACTACGGCGAAGAAAACGACACCACCTACATCGTCATGGAATTCGTTGAGGCCGGAACCTTGACCGAACTCATGGGAAAACCCATGGCTCCGAAACAGATGCAGGTATTGATCGATCAGGTGGCTGGAGCGTTGCACTATGCGCACGAGCAGGGGGTCGTACACCGGGATATCAAGCCTAGCAATATCTTGCTGCCTAAACAGGATTGGCCGCTGCTCACCGATTTTGGCCTGGCCAGAATCGTGGGTGGCAGCCAGCTGACCCAGAGTGGAACCGTGGCAGGAACGCCTGCCTATATGTCACCGGAACAGGGCCGCGGTGAGCGGGTCGACTTACGCAGTGATATTTATTCTTTGGGCATAGTGTTGTATGAGATGGCAACCGGCGTAGTCCCGTTCCACGCAGAAACTCCGATGGCGATCGTGGTCAAGCACATCATCGACCCGCTTCCGCTGCCAAGCAGTAAGAATCCGGAACTCCCAGAGGATATTGAACGCGTGATCTTAAAGGCGCTGTCGAAGGATCCGGCCGATCGTTTCCAGGACGCGAGCGAGCTGGCGAAAGCCCTGGATACAGCAGTCAAGGGGCTACCGGCTGGAGTGGCGGAGGCTGTTCCATCAGTTCCCGTTCCTCAAACCACGACCATCGAAGCCACGGGCGACGTTGACGCTGCAGCGCAGGCGGCCGCTGCTGCTCAACAAATCGCCGAGAGCTTGGGAGATTCGGAGGTTGAACCTCCTGCCCAGATGGCAGTCGGGAAGAGGACTGCCGATAGTTCTGAAATCGAAGCAGCAGCGGCCCCAATAACCGGCGGACTATTATCCAGTAGAAGGCGCGTCGTAGCTGCAGCAGTTGGCGGATTGCTCTTGCTGGCTGTTGTCGCAGTCGGTGCGATTCAGCTTCTTGGCGGAGCTCCCGAAGAACCGGACGAACCGAGAACCCAAGAACAACTTGTAGCGGATGCACGGGCAGCTCTGGAGGGTGACGATCCATCCTCGGCGATTGAGGATCTGGATCGCGCTATTGAAGGTGACCCAGAGAACGCCGATCTATTCTTCGAGCGCGCCCGAGCCGAGGCAGCAGCCGGTGATTACGACGGTGCTTTTGAATCCATTCAGCAAGGGATTGGTGTGATGCCTGCCGAAGCGTGGGCGCGCGAGTATGCGGCTGATACTCTATGGGAGATCGGCTTCTTCGATGAAGCGATTGACGAATACCGCTATGCGCTTGAACTCGATCCGGGGGCCTACTGGCTCTACTACAAAATAGCTGAAATTTATCAACAGACCGATCGGCCGGATGAGGCGGTTGGTGTCCTATTCGAAGCAATCGAAAATCCAGCTGCAGTCGAAGATCCCGATGCGATGGATAGCTTCGGTTGGCTCCTGCTTGACATGCAGATGTTCGACGAAGCCGAGGCTGCATTTTGGCGAGCGACTGAAGCTGATCCGGGCAATCCATCGCGCTATGAGGGTCTAATGGAGATTGCATATCGCCGCGGAGGCGCACCCGCCGGAATTGAAATGTTGGAGGTTGGGATACAACAGTTTCCAGAACACGCACCCTTTTATGAGTCAGCTGGCCACTGGTTTTGGGAATTGGGAGATATAAACCAGGCGGTACTGGCCTTCAATAGGGCTCTTGAGCTTGACCCAAGCAATCCTGGTCTCTACGGATCATTGGCCGGAGTATTGACCGAATTGGGTAGAGTTGAGGAAGCAAAGTTGTTGATACAGAGCGGGCTAGAGCGATATCCGAATGCCCCCGAATATTATTTGGTTGCAGCAGACTTCTATTTTGGGATCGGCTTGACAGATGAGGCCATACTGATGTACGACCGGGCGGTCGAACTTGATCCCGAGAATGCCTGGTCCTACGCATCCCTCGCACGGGCGGAAGCGAGCTTAGGCAATCAGGACCTGGCGGTTCAGGCGCTCGAAAGAGCTGACGCAAGGAACCCCGGGGATCCGTGGCTGGATGAATTTATTGGATGGACCTATATTGACCTCGGTGATTGTCAACGCGCTATTGAATACCTCGAGCGAGCGCTATCGATCGATCCTTCTATTGAGTCTGCCGATCAGGGGATTCGAGAGTGTGGAGGATAGTATTGTGCAGGAGTGCTCCGTCAGCAGCCGAGAAACCTTCGCTTGTGGGTAGGCCGTGGTCAATTAGTAACCAGATGTCGTTAGTCGTCGCTAGTAAGGGACCGAAGCAGCAAGGCAACTGGCGATTGACGCTCATCAAAGCGCCACAATCCAGCATCTTTCGCCTGGTCCATAGCTAGTTTCAACTCATCCTCGGTGACCCGGCGATTGATCTCCTCGAACTTTTCTGAATTAACATGTCCAGCCGGATGGTACTGGTCCATCAGGTTTAAATAGGTATCCGGCGAGACCTGCTCAGCCAGAAAGCTCAGGATCTCTCCCGTACCGGCAATTTCTCCTGGCATCACAAGATGTCGCACGAGCACTCCGCGCTTCGCCAATCCTCGCTCGTCGAGCTTCAGTTCCCCTACCTGTCGGTGCATCTCACGTATCGCTCTTCCTGCAGCCAGAGCATAGTCCTTTGCCAGCAAATAGCGTAGGGATAAGCGCTCATCCCAGAATTTGAAATCCGGCATGTAGATATCCACAATGCCGTCTAATAGGCTGAGGCTGTCCATCGAATCGTAAGCAGACGTGTTATAGACCAGAGGAAGCCGAAGGCCACCCTCGACAGCCAGCGGCAAGGCCTCCAGTATCTGTGGGACGACATGCTCCGGTGTCACGAAGTTGATGTTGTGGCAGCCCATGCTCTGCAAATCCAACATCATTTCCGCAAGCCGTTCCGGACCAACCTCTTCGCCCTCACCAGCCTGACTGATGTCGAAATTCTGACAAAACACACATCGGAGGTTGCACATTGAGAAGAAGATTGTTCCGCTGCCTCTCCAACCGCGCAGACAGTCTTCCTCACCGAAGTGTGGGAAGTGGCTGCTTATTCTGGCCAATCGCCCCGTCTTGCAGGCAGCGGTCTTATCTGCCATGCGGTCTACGCCGCAGTCACGCGGGCAGACCAGGCAATGGCTCAGCCTCTCAAGGCCGTCTGCGGCCCGTTTCCTGAGCTCGCCGGAGCGGTGCAGCGCCATATAGGCCGGTTCAAAACCTGCGGAAGGGAGGAGAAATCGACCAGGCTTGGCCATTGGGCCTATTCTACACGGGGCAATCCTGACCTGCGCGAAGGGTTACAAACCGATTAGTCGTGGCAATTGTGCCTTTGCTTCATTGGGCACTCCTGGCAAGCTCCTTGCACCACAATAGCCATATGCGGGGGACTGTAGAGGACACCCAACCTACGAAAGTACGGCGCATCGATACTCATCGGTATCGCGCGCGCCCCTTGAACTCAGGCTCACCACAGGCCCGAGCATCTCGATCCAAAGTAATTTGGGTGGGGGTGGTCGTTGCTGTTTTCTTGGCACTTCCCGTAGTTCTGCTTTCAGGAGTCTATTTCTGGATGCGACTTTCAGAGACTGTCGCTCCAGGTGTTCGGGTCGGCGAGATCCCGATAGGAGGATTGAGTCTGGACGAGGCCATTGATGCGATCGACGAATCGTGGAACCAGCAGCTGGTGATGACTGCTGTCGATACTGGAGATACTGGGCGTATCTGGACTGTCCGACCCGCCCAGTTCGGCCTTGCAGTGGATGCTCCAGGCAGCGCCGAGCAGGCATATGCATTTGCCCGCGAAGACAGTCTCCCAGCTTCAATTGTGAATATGGTGAACGCGTTCTCCGATGGATGGGAGATCGAACCGATCGTCACTTTCAATGAGGAGATAGCCCGGATGGGTCTGGAGTCGCTTTCTGAATCTGCGCATATACCTGCGGCCGACGCACAGTTGGGTATTAATGCGGGACAGGTGGTCTCAACCCCGGCATCCTGGGGACGACAGCTGGACGTCGAGTCGAGCGTTGAGCTTATCGCGATCGATCCTAAGGCTGTTTTGCTTCGATATGGTTTTGTCCCACTGGTTACGAGCCCGGTACCGCCGGCGGTTGAAGATGCTGCAAAAGCTGCGAACGAAGCCGAGCGTCTTATCGTAGCCGCTCCAACCCTGCGCGCATACGACCCGGTGATCGACGAATGGCTTGAATTCACGCCCTCACGAGAGCAAGCCAGCTCCTGGCTGCGTACTAAACGCGAAAGGTCGGGAATACGGATCGAGGTAGATGATGAAGCTCTGGATTCATATATTGAAGGCTTGCTATCCACGATCGGCGAAGAGCGAATGTTCGATACGGAAGTTGCCGCCGCAGCTCTCCTGGCTGGCCTGAATGGTGAAGAGGTAGAGCCGCTTCAAGTCCACTACCTGCCCAGGTATTACGTGGTTACCGCTCAAGATACTCTGATCTCCATCAGTTTTAAAGTGGGGATCCCTTATTGGCGATGGCTCGAGGAAAACCCGGATGTCAAGTCACGAGGATTGAGAGTAGGTGAATCGCTCACCATTCCCCCAAAGGACGCGATGCTGGAGCTGCCCGTTGTAGAGAGTAAGCGCATTGTCATCAGCATCTCAGAACAGCATATGTGGCTTGAAGAAGGTGGCGAAGTGATTATCGAACACATCATCAGCACCGGTATCCCGAACTCACCTACCATGCCCGGGCTCTTTCAGGTGAAATCCCGATACGTCAACGCCTATGCCTCCAACTGGGATCTTTACATGCCTAATTTCCTTGGTATTTATCACGCTACTCCTAACTTATTGAACGGAATCCACGGGCTCCCATTGCTGTCGAATGGCACGCGCCTGTGGGAAAACGTGCTGGGCAGCCCGGCCTCTTATGGATGCGTAATTTTAGACCTGGAAGCTGCGGAACACCTCTTCACATGGGCTGAAGACGGTGTCGTGGTAGAGATCCGAGCCTAGTTCCTACGAATTCGGAAGCTCGACGAGCGTGATCTCATCGGTCTCCAGATCGACGAGCGAATACGATCGCGATTCAAATTGAAGCCCGCCAAGCGCGCCCGGATTGAAGATGCGGGTTGATCCTTGAGTTTCATCGCGACGACGGTGGGTGTGACCATGAAACACGTATTGATGTTTGCCTGAGTCGATCAGGCGGCGGAGCTCGTTCTCGTCATCCCCGTGGGTCACTCCGATGGAAATCTGTTCGATCGTTCCTTCGAAGGTTGGCAGCACAACGCTGTGCGGGTTGAGATCCCGGAGCGTTCTATATATCTCGGGCAGTCCTTGGTCCATGTTTCCATCCACATAGACGACTTGAAACCCCTCCATATTTTTTGCAGTTCTGGCCGTCGTCATATCTCCGCAGTGAATGAGTCGTGTAATACCTTGCTCGCGATATGCTGCCAGCGCAAGCTCCAAGTTGCCGACATCTTCATGGGTATCCGAGAGAACGCCTATCTTCATCTCTATCTCTCCATCCCTTGGTGTCTCCAACGGTCGTGGCTTCGATCACGCCAGGAGTGAGATCTCATCTGCCCAAGCAAATAGCAATCCTCTCGCGAGTGCTCAGGCGCCACGGGATATTAATTTCGCTTGAGATCTTTGACAATCACCCTGGCCGCATTGCGGCCAGGGACTCCACTGACGCCCCCTCCGGGGTGGGCACCAGCACCGCAGAAATACAGACCTTCTACCGGCGACTGGTATCGACCATACCCGGGTATCGGTCGCATGGTGAGCAGCTGATCGAGCGCCATCTGACCATGGTAGATGCTGCCTTCTGGCAGCCCGTACTCGTTTTCGTAATCAAGCGGAGTCAAGACCTGGCGATGCAGGATCAGTTGGTGCAGATCGGGAGCGTACTTCGCAATGGAGGCTACAACGTGATCACCGAACGCCTCCCGCGCGCTCTCCCAGTCGGTCTCCGCAAGCTGATAGGGAGCATAGCGCATGGTTGCCGACAGCACATGCTTGCCCTCCGGGGCTCGGCTGCCATCCATCAAGGTCGGAATGGAAATATCGAGATAGGGCGTTCGCGACCACCGCCGATACTTCGCATCATCGTATGCACGCTCCAGATATTCTGTGCTGGGGCTGACTAGAATGCGCCCTGTAAGCTCGGATGGATCCTGAACATCGATAAACCCCGGCACTCCATCGAGGGCTAAATTGACTTTTGCTGTGCTCCCTCGAAACCGGACATTACGTGTTCGTCGCATCACTCGGAGCTCAAGATTCGTTGCTCCCACCAAATTGAGTAAGGTATGTCTTGGATCAGCCCCAGATGCAATGGCTTCGCAGCTAACTTCCTGGCCATTCGACAACGCAACCCCGTTCGCTCGGTAGTCGCTTATCAAAACCCTCTCGACCCTTACGCCGGTCTGGATTTCTGCGCCCCGTTTGGCGGCTGTGTCAGCAAGGGAAGTGGCGAGCGCACCGGTCCCTCCGCGTACATACCGAACCAGGGGAGGAAAGCCGTTTACTCCCTGATAAAGTAGCATGAGACCCGTACCGGAGGCCTTGGGCCCTTGCATGCTTCCCTCGATGCCGCTCGCTGCAAGCGTTCCCTTCAGCAACGGATTCTCGAACCACTCGTCGAGCAGCTGCTCAGCCGAAATGGGAATGGTGCGGAGAAACTCGGTTACAGCCTTTCGTCCTCTCCGTCTGAGTTGGAGCGCCAATGGAGACCACGCGATAAGGTCCCTCTTGATTCCATTGGACGACATTCTGGGCGGCACTCGATCATGTGCGCTGCGAAGAATGGAGGCTTGATTTGCGAGCCACTCCTGAAACTCCTGATAGCGGGCTGCGTCCATCGAGGAGTGTCGCTCGATATCCTGCCGCGCAGCCTCTGGATCGCTCCAAAGACGCAGGGTCTCTCCTTGAGCCAAGCTGAGCGCATTCATCGGGCTATCTAGCAATTCAAGCCCATGTTTTTCGAGACCGAGTTCCGTGATGATTTCGGAGCGAAACAGTCCGATATGGCTTGCTCCGGTGTCGACCTTGTAGCCCGGAAAGATTTCCTCCGTAGCAGCCGCGCCACCGAGCACATCTCGTGCCTCGAGCACCAACACACGCTTTCCGGAATCGGCCAGGTATGCAGCTGCCACCAAGCCGTTATGACCACCGCCGATAACAACAACGTCGTAGCTCGAGTTCATGCGCCGTGCACTCGACCCTGATATCCTGATATGCTTCCCACTGTGAGCATCACTGCATCCCCGGGCCTAGGGTCGTAGCCTGATCTCCTATGCGATATCCCAAAGTCTGGAGCGTTGACAAGCCGCCGACCATCGGCCTCACAGTCCCATGTCTTTCATTATTTCCATCGCGGCCAACCTGCCTGGTGCACCGGTGATGCCGCCTCCGGGATGTGTTCCCGAGCCACACTGGTAGTAGCCGCGGATAGGCGTGCGGTACTTTGCATACCCGGCCGCAGGTCGCAGAAAGAACAGCTGCGAGAGGTCCAGTTCGCCTTGAAATATGTTGCCTTCAGAGAGCCCGGTTATCCGCTCGATGTCGAGCGGTGTGAGGACCTGCCGGTGTAGGAGAATGTTTTTCAGGTTAGGAATGTACTCAGAAAGAGTATTGATGACGGCATCCCCAAACTCCTCTCGCCGAGCATCCCAATCGCCTTCGGCCAATTGATACGGGGCATACTGCACGAAGCAGGACATCACGTGCTTGCCGGCCGGGGCCATGTCAGGATCGATCATTGAGGGGATAACGATATCGATGTAGGGACGATGGGAAAACTCCCCGTATTTCGCCTGATCGTAGGCGCGCTCGAGATAGTCGAGACTCGGACTGATCGAGATTGCGCCACGTAAATGCGGGCCTTGGCCCGGCCAGCAAGCAAATTCGGGAGCGGCATCCAAGGCAATATTGACCTTCCCGGAAGACCCCCGGAACCTGAAGCGTCCAACATCTTCCGCCAATTCGGAGGGCAATAAGTCGGATGGTACGAGATCTAAGAATGTGCGCCTGGGATCCAAGCTGGATACGACCTTGTGCGCGCGTAATTCAGTGCCATCCTGAAGCGCTACGCCTCCTGCTTTGTTGCGACGCACCAAGACCGCTTCCACAGGAGCTTCGGTCCGAATCTCGGCCCCAAAGGATCGCGCGGAGCTAGCAATCGCCTCTGCAAGACCGCCGGTGCCTCCCTTGGCAAAACCCCAGGCTCGATAGACTCCATCGATCTCACCCATGTAGTGGTGCAGGAGCACATAGGCCGTTCCCGGCGAACGGGGCCCCATATATGTGCCGATGATCCCGCTGGCGGACATTGTGGCCTTGAGCGGGTCTGTCTCAAACCATTCATCCAGAAAGTCTGCGGAGCTCATCGTCATTAGCTTCACGAACGTGTGTAACTGCTCTTCGCCTATCCCCAGGAAGTGGGTGCCAAGATCGGCAAGCCGTTTGAGCTCCGCTGGATTGAGTGAAGTTGGATCAGGAGGCACCATGCTCAGGATAGGTCTAACAGCTTTGGCCATGAAGTACATGGTGTGCCCGTAATCTTCATACGCTTCCACATCGCGCGCGGAATGACGACCGATTTCCCGCATGGTCCGATAGTGATCGTCGTCGCGATAAAGGTAGTTGCCATCGGGGAGAGGGGTCAGGGTGCTCGGCAGCGGAAGCACGGTCAGCCCATGGCGAGGGAGTTCGAGATCCTGAATGATCTCAGGCCGAAGAATGCTTACGACGTAGGAGAAGACCGAGTATTTGAATCCGGGGAATATTTCTTCTGTGACAGTCGCGCCGCCCACGATCTCCCGTTGTTCAAGGACAAGTACCTTGAGACCGGCACGTGACAGATAGGCAGCGTTGACCAGGCCGTTGTGGCCGCCGCCAATCACGATGACGTCGTAGGTGTCGGTCATTTGATCAATTGCTCAGGTTCAGCGGAGGTTGATGATTCGGCCATGCTGCTGTGAGCTTGATGTAGATCCCCATCCTTATTTCCGCTTATGAGGTGGATCGTAAAATGGCTTGCGAGTGACCTTGGCCAGCACGCGTGTCCGCTGATACTCGACAGTCATTTCGAGCTCTACCGCTTGGCCTATGCTTGCGTGCTTCTTTTCAAGCGTTGCTAAACCAAGGAATTTTTTCAACAGCGGCGAGAAGGCCATACTGGTGGCTTGACCGACCTGACGCTCGTCGATATAGACCGGAGCCGGGTCACGTGAGGCTCGTCCTGCCACTTGCGGCGCGAGATCGTAGGCAGTGTACAGACGATCAAGATCTGACCATACAACTTCTAATCCCACCAGCGACCAATCGGCGCCGCGAGTCTGCTCGTCGAGCAAGGCCCGCCGGCCCACAAAATCTGCCGCTTCCAGCGCAACCGTCCATCCAAGTCCGAGCTCAAGCGGAGAGGATTTCCGCTTCTCAGTGAGTGCTTTGAGGCTTGACACGTAGTCGACTTCGATAAGCAGCAGCCCGGCTTCGATGCGTGCCACGTCCAGGGCGGCCAATCCAGCAGCACGCACGCCGTACTCCGCTCCGCCCCGCATGACCCGATCCCAAACCTCGAGGGCGTCTGCCGCGTCCATCCACAGCTCATACCCCAGGTCGCCGGTGTAACCGGTTCGTGTGATCGCTACAGGTGCCCCGCCGACTTCTCCACGCGTGAGGTGATAATACGGCAATTCCGCGAGATCATCCGAGCCTGCCGTCCCAAGAAGGATCTGTCTGGCGTTTGGTCCCTGCAGAGCCAGGGCAGCTATGGAGCTCGAGACATCAGTGACTTCTGCCTCGAAACCTGAGCCACAATCTTGAAACCAGCGCAGGCTTGGATCAGCAGCAGTGATTCGAAATCGATCCGCGCCCAACCGCCACACTGTGCCATCGTCAACGACCTTCCCGTCATCGTCACACCAGGGACTGTAGAGGATCTGTCCCACTTCGCATTGGGTGATGTCGCGAGGAACGATGCGGTCCACCACCGCAGCTGCTTGAGGGCCGGCGATGTCATATTTGAAGAGTGGAGAGATGTCAATTAAGCCGGCTGAATTACGGATAGCGAAGTACTCGCGCTCGTGAGTGTGCTCATAAGCAGCGGCGGACCAATAGCCGGACCATTCTCGCCACTCTTTGCTTTTGCACAGTTCGGAAGTACGGGGGTGGAACGGGGTGGGTATTGGCATGCGGACCTGGAAGGCATCCGCAATTTTACACTTTCGCTACGGGCTTGCCTCTACAGGTTGGTTCTCTGAGGACGAATCATTTGCCGATCGGAGAACTTTGTCATGTACTCCCTTCCACAGCCCGACCCAGGCCTGCTCGGCTTCCAAATCGCCCTCTGCCATCCAACCCCATTTGTTTTCGAAGGCCACTCTCCACCAGTTGATGCCTCGGGCGTGGACACCATTCAGGTTGTTGATATGGGACAGAATGATCCCCTGCTCGTCTTCTGGGATTGTGGTGTAGGCAGTGTAGTTATCACCCGGGCCTACTCGAATTGCGGCTTCCTGGACGGTGCGTACGGGTTCACCCACCTCAAATTCTGTTGATCTAGAAATCGGATCGAGGACAACCATTGTCAGCCCATTCGCAACGAGCCGCTCTTTTCCATCTGAAGGGCGATTTACGATTTCGCCGTCGAGCCACATGGCAGATGATCCGCCGCCGTCCTGGTTAATTCCCAACGATGCGCCGAGTCGATCTCGACAGAATCGGCCCAGCTCGTCGGACGTCATTCCGATGCTGTAGCCGGGTTGACGGCCATCGACAACTACAAAGAAGATGTATTGGTCGTTCAGGCAAACGGCTGTACGCGGGTGGCGAGCGGTGGCTCCCGCATCGTGGTCATAATTCACGATATCGCCATTGTGGAGGAAGTTAAAACTGCCGCCGATGCTTGCGAATGTAGAGTCCCAGCTATTGGGGTGACGCGCTTTGCATTCGTTGTCGGTGGCTCTTATCGAGCTCAAGATGCCGACACGCTCGCCGACGCGGGCTTGCTGAGCAAGCCTGCGGCCGGCCGCGCCATTGGCAGAAATGACAACGTGGTCGAAAGGTATCCGTGTTGAGCCGACATCTCGGATACCGCGGATAATTCCCTTCGCACGGGAGCCAACGCCCGCTGGCTGTAGCATTTCAACCAGCACCTCGACACCCGCGTCACCCGTATGGGTGTGGAAGTCGTACTGAGGTGTATAGATCACGACATTTCTGTCGTTTTGTGGAACATTGATACCGCCCAGGATTAGCTTCTTTCCCCGATCTAAGAAATACACCCACTGTTCGTCATCGGGATGCATGGCGCATGCACCAATGAAGGCTTCCCGATCACGCTTGAAGGCGAATTCGATTCCCCCGCTGTAGTCGCCAAAGCGCTTGATGTACCAGCCGCCCTGGATCTGCCCTGATTGTGGGACGCCGGTGGATGGATCATAGAAAATCCCGTTGATTGCGACTGCAACGTTACCCGTTGCATCCCAACGTGAACCCCAGCCCACGACGGTATCGTCGTAACGCTGCGCCATTCCGCTAACCGTTTCTGTACCCTCGTACAACTTACCCTGAGCAACTGTGCTATCGACAATGACGTTCGGTGAACTACGGTCCATGCGGGCGACGAAGGCTCGATTTGGTCCCGGCAGAACAAACTGCTGAAAGTCAATTCCCTCCGCGACCGCTCCCCATTCTGTTTCAGAATGCGCGACATCGATTGGCCAAAACACGGCCAACCAGGTGAGCATGAGAAGGAGTATGGTACGCAGGCGCATAAGGGAATCTAAAAAGAGTCTAGTCACATTCTAGGCGTGTTTGAGTAGTACTGAGGCACTGTGAAAGGTGATTGAAGGGTGATGCACTTTGGGCTAAGATTATGCTCCGGCATCCCCACACAACACACAGAGCGATATCGGCGAGAGTGAGAGCGAATTCGAGCCCGACCTGGCTGGTCATTGGACTCGGCCTATTTACTATTGCAGCCCTGATATGGTTGCTGATCCCATTGATTACCGATGGCGGAACCGCAGCGCTTGCAGGAGTGCCTGGCGGTCTATTTTCCCGGATCGCTCCCGACTACGGCTCGGATAATCTAGGGGATGTCGTTCGAACACTGCGGCTGACCATCGTTAGGGAGCTCACAGGCGATGGCTTAGAGCAGCAGCTGCTGCGCCCGGTGCCGACTGCCACCTGGCGTAATTTTGCTGGCGCGGAACCTTACACAGCCACGCCGACCTATACTCCCACTCCCACGAGCACGGCAACGGCAACTGAGACTGCGACGCCGACGAACACCGCGACCCGCAGGCCAACCAGCACTAGAACCCCGACCAAGGAGCCTACGGACAAGCCACCTCCACCGACGAAAACGCCGACAATCACCCCAACACCGTCGATCACACCGACTCCGACTCCTCCGGACACAGCGGATCCCAGCATCACGGGTGCCAGCGTGAATGCGCCGACTGGAGATCCCTGCGAGCCAACAGTTTCGGTGACCGATCTACATGTAGTCGATCCCGCGCCGTCGTACGGTATGAGCTCCGTGGTTTTGAAATATCGAGTAATTGGTTTTACCGTAGATTTCATTGTCTCGAGCATGTCAAAAACATCGGGAGGGGAGTCAGGAGGCGGTTGGGACTCGTTCTACGCAGGATCGATCACGTTCCAAATCGATAAGGGTTGGACCCCGACCGAGGACTTCAATGTCGAGCTCTTCGGCTCAGCCACAGATAAGGGTGGTAACTCGACGACCAATCCGCTCGGAGACTACGTAATTCCTATGAGCTGCGCCGGATAGGATCCACCATGCATCGAATCGCAGCCATGCGCCGGCCCGTGCGGGTCGGCCTTTTTGATTCGAGAGACGATGCGCTTGGCGATATCTCGCTCTGCGGGGAGTAGTTCTTCGAGGCGTGGGGAAATTTCGAACCCGTAACGCTTCTGTGACGCCCCTCCACTATCCTGAAGATGTAATGATGGAATCTACGACCCTGATCGTCTCATCCGCAGGGCGCGGGGTGCGGATAGCTCGGTCAGAAGGTGATGAGTGGTTCGTAGCGACTACATTGTCGCGCGAAGATGTTCGCTGTCTTGCTGTCCATCCCCTCAACTCGGCTCACCTGTTCGCGGGTACTCAAGGGAACGGATTATTCGAATCGACGGATGGCGGTGGTTCCTGGTCTCATATCGGGCTCGAAGGAATCATCGTGAAATCCGTGGCGGTCGCGCCAGACGCGATCTATGCGGGCACAAAGCCTGCCAGGGTCTATGTCTCGAGCGATGGAGGCCAACATTGGAGAGAGCAAGAGAGCTTTCGGCACATCCCCGGTAGGCGGCTATGGTGGTCTCCGGCTGAAGCCCCTGGTACAGCCTACGTTCAGTCATTGGCGGTCTCACCCAGCGACCCCAAGGTAGTGCTAGCAGGCATCGAATTAGGCGCGGTCGTTCGCAGCCACGACGGCGGCGTGACCTGGTCTCGGCACATTAAAGGCACACTACGAGATTGTCACACGATGAAATTTCACGCGAGCGATGGCACGTGGGCTTACGAAGCGGGAGGCACCGGAGGGGGTGCGAGCGTCAGCATGGACGGGGGAGTGACCTGGGCCAAGGTCAAACAAGGGCTCAATCGCCACTATGGTGTAGCATGCGCAGCCGATCCGGAAGAGCCTGATGTTTGGTATGTCTCGGTCTCGCCTGGGCCGGGAAAGGCGCACTCGCTAGCCAATGCCGAAGCGTACATTTTCCGCAGCAGGAGTGGGGAGCCCTGGATCAAACTGGAAGGTGGTCTGCCGCAGCCGCTCGACTCGATGCCCTATGGCCTGGCGACCATACCTGATCGCCCTGGTCTTGTTATCGGGGCCCTGAAGAATGGACAGGTCTGGGCTTCCGATGACCACGGCGACACGTGGAACCGGTTGCTGGTTGATCTGGGACCAATCAGGCTTGGCTTGCTGGCGCTAGAGGTTTGAATCCTCGTAAGCTCAGTCAGGACTCTTAGGCGCCCCCGGAGAGACTCGAACTCCCAACCTACGCATTCGAAGTGCGGCGCTCTATCCATTGAGCTACGGGGGCGCGGGGCGATTATACATGAGCGTCAATCCCCTCACCTAAAGCAAACTTCACGGTCTGGACAAACAGTATATTTCTGGGAACAGATAGTCCAAGCTCGGGTCGAACGCTAGTTACATAGGCCAGTTTGTTTACAATGGTCGCTGAGAATCCGAGCCATGAACAAGCCAGTGGTCCTGCATCCCCTCCTGTTTGCATCATTTCCTGTTCTTTCCCTGCTAGCACAGAACTTGGATTGGGTCTCGCTTTCGGATGCGGCGCGTGCCTTGATCATTTCAATCATCGCCGCTGCGGTATTGTTTGGGCTCAGCTGGCTCATCCTTCGAGACCCTCCACGTGCAGGGCTGATCGCCACATTGCTGCTACTCATATTCTTCAGCTACGGACATCTCTATGGGGCAATGAAAGAGGTTGGGCTCGGAGCTACCATCGCGCGACATCGATATATGGCTCCGATGGCGGCTGTGTTGACCGTCGCTGGCCTTGTCTGGATCATCAGGTCATCAAATAACCTAAGGCCGTTGACCAGGGTTCTCAACGTTGTGTCAGCCGCGCTGCTACTAATTCCAGTTATTTCATTTGTGGGTCATGGAATTGGGACACCTCTCGCTACGTCTCAAGACACCCAGCGTTTGCATCTTCCAGTCGCACAGGATCCACCCGACATCTACTACATTGTTGTTGATGGATACGGACGACAAGATACGCTGGAGGTGGTCTATGAGTTCGACAATGTGCCCTTCTTAGATTCCCTCGAGGAGATGGGATTTTACGTTGCGCAAAGCGCTCGCTCCAACTATGCACAAACCAGCCTTGCATTGGCCTCTGCACTCAACATGGAGTATGTCGATGTTCTTATCCCCGATATAAGCCAAGGTAGAGATGCTCTATGGAATCTCATCAAAAATAGTGAGGTACGCCAACAGCTGGAGGATTTGGGCTACGAGACTGTAGCATTCTCAACCGGACTCGAGGGGACTGAATGGCGAGACGCAGACCTCTATCTGAGCCCAGCAACGCTCGATGAGCTAGCCGGTGCTAACGCATTTGAATCGATGTTGGCACAAACCACTACCATTCGGCTCTTCACCGAGGGGGTGGTGGCTCTGCCGCGCCTGGTGCCAGAGCTTGTCTATCCCTACGAGGCTCACCGCTCTCGGCTGCGAAACACACTGGATGGCTTAGCTGAACTACCGGCTGGTGAACGGCCTCGACTGGTGTTTGCCCATCTCATCCTGCCTCATCCACCCTTCGTCTTCAACGCGGATGGACTACCAATAACGCCCGATACCCCCTTCTCGCTTGATTTCCCCTCTGGTGGATCAGAAGAGAGCTACCTTCGCGGGTACCGAGATCAGGTCAGGTTTCTCAATGAAGAACTCGAGCGGATCATTCCCGCAATCCTTGCAAAGACTGATACGACGCCGGTGATTGTCATTCAAGCGGACCATGGACCGGACTCAAACAGCGGACGCCAGGGCTATGTGCAAGAACGCATGACGATCCTCAATGCACTGCTTCTGCCCGGCGGCGCGGAGAAGCTTTACCCGCACATCACGCCGGTAAATACATTCAGGGTTGTATTCAATCAGCTATTTGGGGGGGATTACGAGCGCCTGCCGGATCGCGCGCTGTACTCGGAATACCAGGCACCCTATGAGTTTATCGATGTTACGGCGGAAATTATCCCGCCTTAATTCGCCAGGGCTTGATGGATGGCTTCAATTAATTCACCTTTGGAAACCGGTTTGAGAAGGTACATATCAGCGCCTGCCTCGAGCCCCTCATGAACTTCATCCAATTGTGAGCGAGCGGAAATGAGAACGATGGGGATATTTTCCAGGTAGGGTTCGCTGCGCACATATTTACACAGCTCCAACCCAGAAGCTTCTGGCATCATGACATCGACCAGCATCAGATCGACGGGCTCCTCCTCTAGAGCACTCTTTGCGCTTTTAACGTCGTGTTCAACCCGCACCCGATAGCCCTCCATCTCCAGCATCATGCTGAAGAGCTCGGTGACGCTGATCTCGTCGTCCACAACCAGAATCTTCTGCTGAGTCATGAGGTGTTCAAGTATACGATGGCGGATCAACTAGCGCACACAGGACCTCGGTCGTTGGGTTAGTATTGTGGCCGTGGCTAATCTAATCACCATCTCACGCTATCCGCTGCTCCTGGTGTTCCTGTTGATGCTCTACCTAGGGAATCCACAGGTACAGCTCATATCCGTACCGCTTTTATTCATTGCGCTCTTCCTCGACACCGTGGATGGGGTCATTGCCCGGCGATCCGGAACCACTTCCCTGATAGGCAGCGTGCTGGATATCGCCACAGACCGTACCTATGAGCTCGTATTGTGGGTAGCGCTCGCAAACCTGGGAACGATTTCTGTCGCGATACCGCTGATCGTCATCGTGAGAACTACGCTTACCGATGCAATTCGGAGCGTCGGAGTAAGCCGGGGCAAGGCTCCATTTGAGCAGCAGGGGTCCGGGCTCGGCCATTTCCTGGTCAGCTCGCCATGGATGCGGTCGGGCTACAGTATCAGCAAGATCGCAGCCTTTTGCGGGCTCACCCTTGGCCATGCACTCTCCGGTTTTCCCGAAGGTAGTAGCCTTCAAAATGTTGCGGACCCAATCCTGCGGCTTTCCGGGATAGTGGCGTGGATTGCGGTGGTATTCACCGTTGTGCGAGGCGCTCCCGTAATTCTCTTAGGGTATCGGCAGATGCGCGAGCCAGCGGAGGCCTCTACGCCTTGAGCCTGGTCTCGATCGCCAACAGTCGCTGGGGGCCGAGTGCCGCCATGTGGCTGGTCAGGATCCTCCCTCGGCGGTTCACACTTTGGATCGCCGATCGCATCGCAGCTCGATTTGCGCGTCAAGCTGACACGGCGATGGTCATAGCGCTGCGCAGCAATCAGTCGGTTGTTCAAGGCCTGCCTGAAGACGACCCGATAATTCAGGAGACTGTGGAGGCTGTGCTTCGCAATACGATGCACAGTTATATTTCTCTGTTCGAGGTCATGGAAAGTGGGTTTGAAGCCCTGGCCAAGTACGCCAAACCAGACGACGAGATGCTTGAAGAGGTCGATGCGATACTTGCTCAGGGAAAAGGCTTGCTCTACGTCGGAGCTCACACGATCGGGCTGGATCACCTGTTGATCTATATGGGTGGGCTCGATTACCGCACTCAGGTACTGGCATATCCGGAGGTCCTGCCAAGCTACCAGGCTCAGAACGATTTCCGCCGCAGCTTCGGCCTAAACCTATCGCCGGTCAGCTACCAGTCGCTTCGTGAAGCGATTACCTGCTTGAGAGAAGGCGGGATTGTTATTACGGCCGCTGATCGTCCCGACGAATCGGGGATCTTAATGGAGTTTTTTGGTAAAGAGGCCTGGCTGCCTGTGGGCCATGTGCGGCTATCCCTCAAAACCAGGGTGCCAATCATGGTGGGAGTTACCTACACTATCGACGGGGGACAATACCGCGCAAAGTCTTTAGGGCTAATTGAACCCGAGCAGTTCCGGGGACGCCCCGATGCGGAAGAAGCGATGGCGCAACGAGTAATACGAGAATTTGAGGGATTCATCCGCTCACACCCCGACGAATGGTGGATGTTTCACCAGGTGTGGCCGAATCCGTGAGGTGCAATCTCGATGGTATCCAAAGCGACAAGTTCTAGAGCAAAAGAGCTGCGCGAGCAGCTAAACCTCCACAACTACCGCTATCACGTTCTCGACGATCCTTTGATTAGCGACTCCGAGTACGATCAGATGCTGCAGGAGTTGCGGGATTTGGAAGCGCAGCATCCCGAACTGGCAACGGATGATTCGCCAACGCACCGTGTAGGCGGCGGCATATCCGAACGGTTCGTTCGGGTTCCACATCCCAGACCTATCCTCAGTCTGGGAAACGCATTCGGCGAAGACGATGTACGTACCTGGTACGAGCGGATCTCCCGCCTCGACGATCGTGTGGAGCAGGCGGCCTTTGTCGTTGAGCCCAAATTGGATGGGCTGACAGTTGTATTGCACTACGAGAATGGTGTGTTCTCTTTAGGGGCTACTCGCGGCGACGGACAGAATGGGGAGGACATCACCGCTAATCTACGCACCATCCGAACACTTCCTCTGCGAGTGCCTCTGAAACTCAACGGAATCGAGCCGCCCGCACATCTGGTTGTGCGGGGAGAAGCCATCATCTTCAAGAAAGATTTCGAAGAGATGAACCGTAAAGCAGAACAGGAGGGCGGAAAGACCTACGTTAATCCACGCAATACGGCCGCAGGGTCATTACGCCAGCTGGATACCTCGCTAACCGCCACTCGACCTATCCGGCTCTTCTGCTACTCAATTATCGAATCGACTGGAGCTCCAATTTCCAGGCAATGGTCAACCCTGGAGTATTTGAAGGATCTAGGTTTTCCGGTCGAAGAACACGCGCGCATTTGTGAGGGCATTGACGATGTGATCACGGCTCTCGACCGGCTCGCGAGCAAACGAGAATCGTTTGCCTACGAGATTGATGGAATGGTGATCAAGATCGATGATCTAGAGCTCGCTGACTCGCTCGGCGTAGTGGGCAAGGATCCGCGGGCAGCCGTTGCGTTCAAACTACCGGCTGAAGAGCGGACGACGCGGCTGCTGGATATCGGCCTCAACGTGGGGCGCACCGGAGTTATCACGCCCTATGCGATCCTTGAGCCTGTATATGTAGGCGGTGCAACTATCAAGCAGGCAACGCTCCATAATTTTGATTTCATCAAGGAAAAGGACATTCGTGTGGGAGATCGTTTGCTTATCAAGCGTTCGGGAGACGTGATTCCATACGTGATTGGCCCAATCGTCGATGCGCGTACAGGAAAAGAAAAACGCTACAGAATACCCAAGAAATGCCCTGACTGCGGGGAGCCCATCCAGGCGATCGAGGGAGAGGTGGCCGTATATTGTGTGAACGCCTCATGTCCGGCCCAATTAATGCGGAATCTGGAGCACTTTGCCTCTCGTTCGTCCATGGATATCGAAGGGCTCGGTAGCAAGATCGCGGTGCAGCTGGTGGAGGGGGATCTGGTCCGAGACGTTGGGGATCTTTACCGGCTCAAAAAGGAGGACCTGCTGAGCTTGGAAGGATTTGCCGATAAGAAGGCGGAAAAGCTACTTTCTGCCATAGAAAATTCCAAATCCCAACCCTTGAGCCGAGTGATCAATGCGCTGGGTATTCGAGGCGTCGGTGAGACGGTAGCCTCCGATTTTGCACGTCATTTTGGAAGCTTGGATGCGCTGTCGAGTGCCAAGCCGCAGGACCTTGAAGCGATGGAGGGTATCGGTCCCAATATCGCGTCTGGTGTTGTCGATTGGTTCTCACAGCCCCATAACAAGAAGCTGCTAGCAAAGTTAAGAAAAGCAGATGTCTGGCCGGAAGAGGAGCTTGTGGAGACCGGACCTCAGAAGCTCGAGGGCTTTACTTTCGTGCTCACTGGGACACTTCCCACCTTGCAGCGAAATGAAGCAAAGGCGTTGATCGTCGCGGCAGGCGGGAAAGTCACCGGGAGTGTTAGCAGCAAGACGGATTATTTGGTTGCGGGAGAAAAGGCCGGGTCCAAGCTAACTAAGGCTCAGGACCTGGAGGTTCAGATCATCGACGAGGCTGGCCTGCAGGAGCTGCTTGGGTCTACGCACTGATATTCGTCCGCATGGATAGCCGCAGGGCATATCGATGCAATCGCCGTAGCCGCTCCGCACGCTCTTGATCGTTGGCCTCTTCCAGCCGCTGGCTGGTGGTCATTAGAGCCTCCAAGAGCTGATCGTCAACAAGATCAACGGATTCGTCCAGCAAGCGCTGTGCTTCTTGCTCATCCTCTATTTCCAGGATTCGCTGAGCCAGCCGTAAATTTGGAGGAAGGCTGTTCATGATGGCGGAGTTGAGCTTGCCTTCAACTTCCCTGAGTTTAGCCAGGAGTTCCTGATCGCCGCTCTCCTCGGCCCCTCGGATATTCGCCTGTAGAACCGCCATAAAGAGCTCGTCAACGGCCGGCAGCGCGGCCTGGATGGCTTGATCAAGGTCCTCTGCTTGAACGAGGGAGCCAACCAGGTTTGACACCTGAGCCAACCGTGCTTCTTGAGCCTTATCGAGCTCTTCTGTCAGCTCGAGCAGCCTTCGTCGGAGAGCTTCAAGCCGTTTTGATTCCTCGCCGTCGGACTGATCGATGCGCTCGGTAAGCAATTGAAAGAAGGAGTAATCCAGTCCGGGCCGCGCCAGGCTCACGTAGGCCTGCACCCGATCATCATTATCTGCCTCCACCAGCAGCTCGAGAAGTTTTTCGCGGGTCAGTTCATCTCCGGTCTCGCGCAAGCTTGCTGCGGCAGATCGCAGTTCCGCCTCTCGTTTTGCTACCCGTTTGCCGTAGGAGCTCAGTTGCAGCGCTGCTTCTAGTCTCTCCGTTGCAGCTGCTAGCGCAGCTTCGTCGGCCGATGTCTGCAGGCTGAGCGTGGCAAGCTGGAAAAACCGTTCATCAAGCTCTTCGTCGTGCTCTGCAACGAAATTCTCCATCGACTCTCGTGGTGATCTCAGCAAATCCTCGAACAATCGGATCTTTGCTCGCTGATCGTCCAGCTCTTCCTTGGTTACACCGTCCTCTTCGAGAATACGCTCGATCAATCCCTGGACCGTTAAAACTGCTTGGGGTTGAAGCAGATATCCCTTCCTATTTTCAGCGGAGAGCGACTCGATCGCCTTATTGATCAGTCGACCGATAACCTTCTCTTGCTCGTCCTTTGGAAGACCGAGCTCGACCGGCATATAGGTCAACAGCAATTCCTTGCTGGGATCGTGATAGACCAGCGGGGTGGCCAGCTGGCCCTCATACTTACACACAGGGCATCGTATTAGGTTGAGGCTTCCTGAGAGCAGGCGCGACTTGGCGCTCGGATCCTGCCCTACATCAACCAGCTGGTGAACATGAGCTTGGACCGGTGAACTGCAGTTCGGACAGCGGACAGAAGTGCCAGGGGCTACCACGCGCTAGTTATCTCCTTTCGGCAAGGAAAAACAGATCCGTGCCCCTTGCTCCACATTCTCATCAACCCAAATCCTACCTCCGTGGGCTTCGACGATGGCCTTGGCAAGATACAGGCCGAGACCCGCTCCCGGAGTGCTTCCGGTGATGTCCTCCGAACGATAGAAGCGATCGAATATCCTGTGGCGGTCTGCGGGCCGGATACCGGGACCCTGGTCGCTCACACAGATCACGATTTCCTCTTGAGTTTCCCTTCCTCTGATCAGCACCTGCCCACCTTCCTCCGCATATTTCACCGCGTTAGATAACATGTTGGTGAGAACCTGTGCCATTCGTTCCTCATCCGCCCTAACGAGCGGAAATTCAGCGGGTCGATCGACCTCGAATGAATGCCGATCCGATTGTGTTCGGAAGCGCAACGCTAGTTCCTCCGCAAGCAGAAAGAGATCCACATCCGAGAGGTTCAACGAGAGTGCGCCTGCTTGCAGACGGGAAGCATCCAGGAGATCATCGATCAGATCGGCAAGGCGATCTGCCTCATCTTCGATTACCGCAAGGCTATCTCGCACGACCTCAGGATCCCAATCTGCGTCGTCGCGACGGAGCGTTCCCGAGTATCCCTTAATCAATGCAACCGGCGTACGAAGCTCATGGCTGATGATGGAGATGAATGTGCTTTTAAGCTCCTCAGCTTCCCGAAAGCGAGTGATGTCTCGCACGTTAGCCACCACGCTCAGCAGCCGTCCGTCCTCTGAGAATGTTGGCGCATAGGTAATTCCAACGCTAAGGTGGCTGCCATTATTTCGCAATAGATCGCCTTCCACGTAGAGCTCAGCGCTTGCGGAAAGCGGCCAGCCGTCGGCTGCCGCCTCTTCGAGCGTGGAACCTGGCTCACGACTCGACCATCGGATGACCTCGGCGTGCTCTTTGCCAACGACATCGTCTGCTTCGTAACCCGTGAGCTTCGCGCAGGCTCGATTGAACCGCGTAAACCTGTAGCTCGGATCCAGAATAAAGATTCCATCCGCGGAAGATTCAACCACCCGGTCCAGGTGCCGACTTTGATCAGCAACCTGTGAATAGAGGCGTGCATTGGAAACAGCAATTGCGGCCTGAGCCGCGAAGGCACCGAGCAGGCTGCGATCGTCTCGCGAGAAACGCCCACGATAGGATCTGAAAACGAATATGACGCCAACGACCTCTTCGCGAGCAATCATTGGCAGCCCGACTCCTGTCAGTAAACCCATGGAGGCAGATTGGGTAATGCGCTGTAGTCGGCGGTTCACTTCCGGTAGCGCGATCTGAGCTGGATCGCCTTGATCCGGAATGTCTTCCAACAGCGGGTCCAAGAATTTAATAAACTCTTCGTTGATTCCGTGTGTTGCGACTACTCGCCACCCATCCGACTCGCGCAAAGCAATAAGACCGGCCGAGCTTGCTAAAAGCTCGGCCGCGAGCCCCACAATTCGATCCAAGACCCGGTCGAGATCCAGCTCTTCCGTTAGAGCGCGTGAGATCTCGAGCAGGTAGTCCCGCTGACGTACTCGAAAATCTGGAAGCATTAAGTGGATACGGTCGAGACTGACTCCTCCATGATCCTGAGCCCCTCGTCCAACAAGCCCTCCGCGATGCTCAGGGCGGGGGCCAGGCGAACGGTGCTTTCGCCGCATCCCAGGAGTATGAGGCCTCGTTCAAATGCCTCCTCGATCAAGCGCTCGCGGAGGTCATGAGCCGGCTGTTTCGAACCATTCCCGTCTACAAATTCCACTCCGATCATCAGGCCTTTTCCGCGAACCTCTCCGATCGTTGGATGACGGCTTTGCATTTCTTCCAGCGCATCCATGGCATATTCACCCATTCGCTGCGCATTCGCCAGAAGCTCCTCTTCAACAAGATCAAGCGTCGCAAGTGCGGCCGCGCAAGCTAATGGGTTGCCGCCATGGGTGTTGCTGTGCGCACCTGCCGGCCAATCCATCACGGAATCCCGTGCAACAATCCCTCCCATCGGTACTCCGGAAGCAATCCCCTTTGCAAAGCAAACGATGTCAGGCTCCACATCCCAATGTTCGATCGCCCACCACTTACCCGTGCGACCGATTCCGGACTGTACTTCGTCTACGATCAACAGTATTCCATGCCGATCGCATAGCTCGCGCAACGCAGGGAAAAAGCCTGGCGGTGGAACAATGTAGCCACCCTCGCCTTGAACCGGCTCGACCAAGATTGCTGCGCAATCCTCAGGCGGTACAACGGTCTGCAGAACTTGATTCTCAATGTAGTTTACGACTGTCTCGCCATAGTCGTCACTCGTCGGCGACAGCATTTGACGGTAGGGATTGGGGTAAGGAATGTGTGTAACACCCAAAGCCGGGGGGCCAAATCCACTGCGGTGAACGGTCTTGCTCGACGTGAATGACAATGAGCCCAAGGTGCGGCCGTGAAAGCTTCCTTGGAAGCCGATAAAGAGAGGGCGGCCTGTATGGTGGCGTGCCAGTTTGATCCCAGCTTCGACCGCCTCCGTGCCCGAGTTTCCAAGAAAAACTTTCGCCGGCTCCGCGAAAGGTGCAATTTTCGCCAATCGTTCTGAGAGCTCAACCCAGAGCGGGTGGTAAAAGTCGGAGGAGATGTGAATAAAGCGCTCGGCTTGATCGCGAATTGCAGCGACCACCTTGGGGTGGGAGTGGCCGGTCGTGCAGACAGCGATTCCAGCGGCGAAGTCAATGAAGTGATTTCCGTCAACGTCCCAGACCTCCGCGCCTGAGCCATGATCCATGACGAGAGGCACCGCTCGCGGATAAGAGGGGGAAACGACAGCCCGGTCGCGTTTGAGTAGTTCTTCAGCCTTATCGAGCTTCACAGTGTGTGACCTCCAACATGGAATGAGTGGATTAGATGCGAAAGGACTGCATCAGCATGCAAAAACGAGCGAACCGGCGAATTATATCATTCGGCCTTCTAGAGCACTTTTTGGCACGTATATAATGAAGTTCGGGCCTCTACTTATCGTGGAAGGAATGAGAGATGGAAGAGCGAGTTTGGCATAAGCATTACGATCAAGGGGTACCTGAGGAAGTAGAGGTACCTGAGCTCAGGCTGCAAGATTTCTTGGAGCAATCCGCACGGGAATTCCCGGATCGGCCTTGTTCGATCTTTAAGGGTGCAGTGATCACCTACCGCGAAATGAATGAACTCACCGATCGACTGGCAGCGGGATTAGCAGCACGCGGTGTCAAGAAGGGCGATCGTGTTGCTATCTTCATGCCTAATTCACCCCAGTTCGTGATCGCTTTCTATGCCATTCTGAAAGCCGGAGCCGTAGTTGTAGCCACCAATCCACTCTATACCCACCGAGAGATCAAGCACCAAATGAACGACTCGGGTGCCCAGCTCATGCTAGTTATGAGTAACTTCTACAATACGGTCAAGGAAGTCCAATCGGAAACCCCGCTGCAACAATTGATCGTGACAAATATCAAGGAGTATCTACCTCCTCTGTTGCGAGTATTGTTCAGCCTCGCTAAGGAACGGAGTGGGGGGCATCGCGTAACTCTCGCTGATGGCGACGAATGGTTCCAAGATGTGCTTGAACAGCACACTGCAGCGGATCGCCCCGAGCTAGAGATCCGATCCGATGACACAGCACTATTCCAGTACACGGGTGGCACCACGGGACTCTCAAAGGGCGCGGTTGGCGCGCATCGCAATCTGGTGGCGAATACGCTCCAGGGAGAAGCTTGGCTGAGCGCGGTGGAGGGCGAACGCGGCGAAGGTGTCACTCTCATGGCCATTCCGTTGTTCCACGTGTATGGGCTGCTCGTTGGGATGGCCGTCGCGGTCCAGAGCGGCGCGGCAATGGTCATGATTCCTAATCCACGCGATCTGAAAGACGTGCTGTCCAGCATCGATAAGTACAAACCGACGCTCTACCCCGGCGTACCGGCTATGTACAACGCGATCAACAATCACCCTGATGTCTTGGCGGGGAAATACGATCTCAGCTCGATCAGGGCCTGTATCTCCGGATCCGCTCCGCTGCTGCGTGAAACAAAGGTGAAGTTTGAGGAGCTCACGGGCGGGAAACTGGTCGAAGGTTTTGGCTTGACTGAGTCGCTTGTCGCGACGCATGCGAATCCGATCATGGGTGAGAGCCGCATCGGTTCAATTGGTGTGCCGTTTCCAAACGTCGATTCGCGCATTATCTCGCTGGACGATGAAGTCACCGTACTCGAGCCCAATGAGGTCGGCGAATTAGTCATCAAAGCTCCCAGCATTATGAAGGGTTATCACAACATGCCCACCGAAACGGCCAATACCGTTCGGGACGGTTGGCTGTACACAGGCGACATCGCTTACATGGATGATGATGGTTACTTTTACATCGTGGATCGCAAGAAAGAGATGATCAAGCCTGGGGGGTTCCAGGTATGGCCTCGGGAGGTCGAAGAGGCCATCGCGGAGAATCCGAAAATACTCGAGGTTGGGGTAGCAGGCATCCCGGATGCGTATCGAGGTGAGACTGTCAAGGCATGGGTTGTGCTGAAGCCAGATCAGACAGCAACTGTGGAGGAACTTCAGGACTGGTGCAGAGAGCGGTTAGCACCTTTCAAAGTTCCCACGCATGTCGAATTCCGCGAGGAGTTGCCGAAAACCACGGTTGGGAAAATCTTGCGTAGGGAACTCGTACGCCAGGACAAGGAGCAGGCAGAGACCGATTCCGTCGTGGATTGAGCCTCTGTTCCTCAACACATTGCGTATAGCCGAACAATATGCAATCCGAATGAAAGCGGTGAGATCGTTCCATGATAGACAAGAAACAAGGCCGAGGATGAACGGCAGGCCTCCGGGCGAGGTATGACTTCTTCACACGGTTGGTATTCTGGCTCTATCGATGATAACGAACGGCTGCGCGGCTATTAATCCCGGGAAGCTGGCGTTTGCTTCGTACCGCGAAGGAGAATCTGCGATCTTTACAGTGAAGAGCGATGGAAGCGAAGCTACGCGAGTGACTTCGGGCCCAGAGCGAATTAGCAAATCCGATTGGCGTCCATAGAGAAAATGAAAATGGCCCCATCCAGGGGCCATTTTTATAGTTGAAGTCAGCTTAATCAGCTGCAGCGCCTACCGGTATGGGTGTACCGCCGTTCTTCGGCCCAACCGGTTCCGAGAAGAGCTCCTCAAACTTGGCGCGCTCCAATGTCTCGACTTCGATCAGGGTCTCGGCAATGGAATCTAGCTGGGCGCGATAATCCTTGAGGATGTCGATAGCGCGGTTGAACGCTTCCTCCACGAGCCGCCTGACCTCCGCATCAATCTGTTCGGCGACACTCTCTGAGTAGTCTCGCTGTTCTCCAATCTCCCTGCCCAGGAATACCAGCTCATCCTTCTGGCCATAAACCATCGGGCCGAGCTCCTGGCTCATTCCGAGGCGGGTGATCATCGTGCGAGCAAGCTGCGTAACGCGCTCCAGATCGTTGGAGGCGCCTGATGTGATGTCGTTGAAAACGAGTGTTTCCGCCGCTCGGCCGCCCAATAATCCCGCCATGTCAGCCTTAATTTTGCGGCGGGACGTTAGGGTACGGTCCTCTTCGGGGAGCGCCATGGTGAAGCCGCCCATCATGCCGCGCGCGATGATGCTGACTTTGTGTACCGGGTCGGCCTCAGGAATCACGTGCATGACGACCGCGTGTCCAGCCTCGTGGAAGGCGACGATCTTTTTCTCTTCTTCCGTGATGATACGGCTGCGACGTTCTGGACCAGCGATCACACGCTCGACCGCCTCCTGGAACTCGTCCGCACCAATGGAATGCTTGTTTCTCCGTGCGGCGAGAATTGCAGCCTCATTGACCAGGTTTTCGATATCGGCGCCTACAAATCCCGGCGTCGCCTTGGCGATGGTTTTGAGCTCGACTTCCTCTTCAATCGGCATGCCCTTGACATGCACCTTGAGAATCAACTCACGTCCCCGCATATCTGGCTTATCCAAAATCACGCGCCGATCGAAGCGGCCAGGGCGGAGCAACGCGGGATCGAGAATATCGGGTCGGTTGGTAGCGGCCACAATGATTACGCTCGAGTCTGTGTCGAACCCATCCATCTCAACCAGCATTTGATTCAGGGTTTGCTCGCGTTCGTCATGGCTTCCGCCGAGCCCGGCACCACGATGGCGTCCAACCGCGTCGATTTCGTCGACGAAGACAATAGCTGGCGAGTGTCGCTTAGCCTGATCAAAAAGATCGCGCACGCGGCTTGCGCCCACGCCGACGAACATTTCCACAAATTCCGAACCGGAAATGGAAAAGAAGGGCACACCAGCCTCACCAGATGTTGCCTTGGCCATGAGGGTCTTGCCGGTTCCAGGCGCGCCGACGAGCAGAACGCCCTTCGGGATACGCGCACCAAGCTTGATGAACTTTTCGGGCTCCTTGAGGAACTCGACGATCTCCTGTAGTTCTTCTTTGGCTTCGTCGACTCCCGCGACATCCTCAAATGTCACCGTCGGTTGATCGCCGGTGAACATGCGTGCGCGGCTCTTTCCAAAGGACAGGGCTTGATTGTTGGATCCTTGTGCCTGGCGCAGCATGAAGAAGATCAAACCGACTACCAAAAGGCCGGGCAGCAGGTAGGTAACAAGCGTGATGATCTGGTTGAAGTCGCTGGGTTGTTTAATTTCGAGCTTCACGCGATCCGAAGCAAGCATCTCCGGGGTTACGCCCAGATCCATCAGTTGCTCGACGGCGGTCTTAGTCGGCTCCTTGCGGGAAACTGCGCGCGTCTCGCCGTCTGGATAGATGACGGTTAGATCATTGTCATCCACGATGATGCGTGCGATCTGACGCGCGGCAATAAGATCGGCTACCTCATTGAAGTCGAGGCGATCCGGAGGTGTCTGGCCGGCCCTGAACTGGACGACCAACACGATAACGATCAAAAGCAGAATAACGAGAACAATGGAATTACGTCCTCGGGGGGAATTCACAAATACCTCCTAAACGCTGACGCGCCGTACTTGACGCTCCTTACGGACCAGCGCAGCGCGATTATACCGTACCGGCTTAGGCGGGAAAAGTAAGACGATCGTAAGAGTAGATTACTACTGAAACTGTAGCCACACCCACAACCAAAGAGGAATCAAGCCACCAACGGCCAGAAACGCCAGCAGGCCCAGGCCTACCACCCACCAGTCCACCTGTTCAGGAGTAAAGCGATCCATGGCGCTGGTGGCAGCCTCAGAAACCTGGAATCTGCGGGGGAGGCCGGGTTGCTCTTCGGTGAAGCTTGCCAGCACCTGCCCGAACTGATCGGCCGTGCGATAACGGGCAGAGGGTTCCTTGGAGAGAACTTTCGTTACGATCTGATCCAGCTCAGGTGGGATCGATGGATCGTAGGTGCTCGGTGGAATCACTGGAGCTACCTGATGCAGCTCCGCCAACATGTCGGTATCTGCAGCTTCGAAAGGTAACCGCCCGGTCATCATCTCGTAGAGGATCACCCCCAACGAATAGACGTCGCTAGCGGGCGAGGGAGCCATGCCGGCTGCCTGTTCTGGAGAGAAATACAGTGGGCTGCCCCATACGACATCGAGCTGCTCATCCGGACTGATGGTTGCCAGCGCGCGCGAGATACCGAAGTCAGTAATCTTGATGCGCTCAGAATTTGATATTAGGATGTTGTGCGGCTTGAGATCACAGTGCACCAGGCCAGCTCGATGCGCATAGCCAACTCCGTCACAGATCTGGAGCATGAAACCCACCGATTCCGGATGCGGGAGGGGGCTGCGACGGCGGAGCAAGGTCTTGAAGTCTGTGCCATCGACGTATTCCATCACGATATATACGTCGTGGGGTTCGCGTCCGAAATCGTAGATGGTGACAATGTTGGGGTGGACCAGGTTTGCCGCAGCTCGGGCCTCCTGAAGGAAGCGAACCCGAAACTCTGCATCGGCCGCAAAATTGGATCGCAGATGCTTCACAGCGACTTGACGCTGAAGATTGAGATCCCGGGTGAGATAGACGTCTGCCATTCCTCCAGCACCGATTTGCTGAAGGACCTGATAGCGCCCCCCGATGAGTTCCTTCTCCATGGCCAGCGAATTCTAAACTGACGGCGAAAAGGTGGCTAGGCTATAATGTGGCACCCTCTTATAGGTTCCCCTACACAATATGCGACCCGCATGGCTCATCTACAACCCGGCAGCAGGGCGATTTCCGGCTGGATGGCTGCTCAGCCGGGCTGTAGGAGTTCTTGATACGGCCGGTTGGAAAGTCGACGTTCGAGAGTCCCAAAGGGGGCGTGATCTCGGCGAGCTGGCTCTCGAAGCGGTCGATGCCGGCTGCCAGGCAGTATTTGTGGCGGGAGGCGATGGCTCTGTAGGACGTGTGGCATCTGCGCTCTCCGGAACAGAAGTGGCTCTTGGCGTGCTTCCGACGGGAACCGCCAACGTATGGGCCAAAGAAATCGGCATCGATAGATTGGACTGGATTCACCTCTTCGCTTTGGAGAAGGCTGCAGGTAGGTTGGCCCGCGGCGAGATCCGTAAAGTGGACATGGGGAAGGCGAACGGACAGGAATTCCTTCTGTGGGCTGGGATAGGGTTGGATGCCGAGATCGTGGGCAGCATCGAACCCAGACAGCGTTGGGAGAAAGCGTTCGGGACCGTGCACTATGGAATACTGGCCTTATGGAATACGATCGGCTGGGAAGGTGTGGAACTGCGGATCACGACAGGCGACCATGTGTGGGAGGATCGCTACCTGGTCGCTATCGCCAGCAACATTCGCAAGTACGCTGGAGGTCTTGTTGAGCTCAGCCCCGGTGCAAAATTCGATGACGGTAAGCTCGATTTCTGGTTGATCGGCGGTCGTTCATTAAAAGACGCAGTGATGCGTGTTGTACAGATCTTTTTGGGAATGCACGTAGACGCGCCGGAAGTAGTTCACTTTCAGGCGAAGGAGGCGGTGTTTGAGGCTCAGTCGGAGATTCACATGCACTTCGACGGAGAACCGGAAATACTGAATTCTCCGCTTGAATTTCAAACATTGCCAAGCTCGCTCAACGTGATTATGCCTGAGCCTGAGGTGGGTTGACACGCGGATCGCTCTGGGTCGTTGGAGGGGTGATCCTCGGTCTCATACTTGCCGTGGCACTTCTCGCTGTGACTCGCCTTCGTGGAACTCTGCGCTCAGGATCCCCGTCCCCGGTGCTGACGATCATTCCACTGCCCACAGCCACCACCCCCGCGATCCCCACCACAACTCCACCTCCGCTTCCTTCGCCCACTCATACGGCGCAATCCGATGCCCCAAAACAATTTTCGATTGGTGAGCTGGTCCAGGTGTCTGGTACAGAAGGTGGAGGTTTGCGGATTCGTGAAAGTCCCAGCCTGACAGCGTCGGTCATAATCCTGGGCTTGGAAAGCGAAGTATTCGAGGTGATCGAAGGTCCGATTGGCGCGGATGGCTACACCTGGTGGCACCTAGCGAACCCCTTCGATCCGAGCAAGCAGGGCTGGGCGGCGGATCAGTTCTTGCGCTCACTCGAGGACGGATCGTGACAATTCGGCCGGCAAAAGTAACCGCATCCCGATCGCGAGGGCTCCTGGTCATCGACTGGGAGGACGGACACCACAGCGAGTATCCACTCGCTGGATTGCGGGCGGCCTGCCCATGCGCCGAATGTCGGGGCGGCCACGAAGAGATGGGAAAACCTGGGGATCCGAGGATGCTGGAGATCCCGCTCGCTCCCGCGGGCTCAACGGAGCTTGATCGCATGGAGGGGGTCGGTAATTACGCGCTGCAGCTCGTATGGATGGACGGTCATTCTTATGGAATCTATACCTGGGAGTATCTACGTGGGTTGTGCCCTTGCGGAGAAGAACACCCAGTTTAGGAAGTCAGCCGCCTAAAATGCGCATAGCCACGCTGTTTGCTGAAGGCATCAAGGGGGCTGATGGGAAAGCGGCTTAAGCGCCCTCGGACTCTCGTTCTCGCTCGCGTTTGTAGTCTACAAATCGATAGCCAACGCCACGCTCCGTGAGTATGTACTTGGGATCCGAGGGATCCGCCTCCAGCTTCTGCCTCAGATAGTTCACGTACAAGCGCAGATAATGCGTTTCATCACGATATTCGTAACCCCATACCTTAGCCAAAAGCTGGTCGTGTGGCACGACCCAACCAGCATTCTGAACCAGGTGATACAGCAGCTTGAACTCCGTTGGGCGAAGCTGAACTAACTCATCTTCGACAAAGATTTCGCGTCGATCGAAATCGATTTTTAGGCGATCATCGACCTCGATCGGCTGTCGTACTGGAGCACTTGGCGTTTCGGTGCGTCGAATAACCGCTCGCACGCGACTGACCATTTCCCTGGGGCTGAAAGGCTTAGTAATGTAGTCATCTGCGCCAAGCTCTAATCCCCGGACACGGTCCTCTTCCTCGCCTTTTGCGGTCAACATGATGACCGGAACCGTTGAGATCTCTCGGACCAATTGCAGGGTCTCGAAGCCATCCATGTCCGGCATCATTACATCCAGAAGCAAGAGATCGGGCAGACGATCTCGTAGAAGTTCGAGCGCCTGAGGGCCGGAGGTGGCTTCAATCACTTCATACCCGTCGTGCTCCAAATTGAGTCGTATGAAGTGAATCATCCGGGGCTCGTCGTCAACGACGAGCACGCGACGAGGCCGGGAATCGTCCATACTTATTCTCTGACGAAGCCGATCAGTTCTTCTTCTTCAGCGGTTGGGAGGATCTCCAGGAATGTAACCCGGTGCATGGGCCACACAACGGTGACGACGTTGCCGTCAATATACGGGAGATCTTTGCCATCTTTCCTGCGGGGATTATTGACCGTAATCGACGTATCGGAGGGCGCGGGAATCTCATCGATTTCTCCCAATACGGGATCCTCGCCGGATAGATGAACTAAGACTGAGGTTGGCATGTTTTGTCCTATTTAACCGCGAATTCGCGAAATAACTTGAAGCTGCATGTGACCAAGTTGGACAATATCCTTGTTGTGTAGCTCATGCGGGTCTTGTGGCTCGATTCGTTTCCCATTGATAAGCGTCCCGTTCACTGAGTCCAGGTCAACGACATGCACTCCCGACTCATCCAGTCGGATCTCAGCATGCAGTCGCGAGATGCCCTGATCTTGGGCGCCGTAGGTGTCGAGATCCACATCTGGCACAATCGCCTGACTACCGGCCGATCGACCCAGCGTGTAATTGTCGCGCCCAGCCAATGAAACCATATCCCCGGTTTTCATAACCCGCAAGCCGAAAATTGCTCCAGCGGCCAGGCCTGGCCCCATGGGTGGTTCCCTCGTATCAGGGCTGTTGAAATCAATGAAATCGCCCCCGGGACCGATGGGGGCCGTGAGCACCAGACGGGTTCCGCACTCGCTGCAATAAAGCGTGCCTACAAATTCCGCGTGCTTGCAGGTCGGGCACTCGATCACGATTCACTCTCGCCCGTTCGTGCAGGAATCATGAGAGCACGCGTCCCATACTTGAGCACCTTTTCTCCTTCGCTCGAGAGGCGGCGCGAATGCGTCAATCGGTCAGCTTCGCTCAAGGCCGATTTCGCTAACTCGCGCTCGCCGCTGGCCAGCAGCTGAGTTGCGAGATTTTCCAAGCGTCGGGCGGCTTGGGCGGATTGCCCCAGCTCGGCCTCGTGACGAGCCTTTTCCTGCATGCGATAAAGGGAAATCTGGCTCAACGCGGCGGTTATTTCCTCTGATGGCGGATCAGTATCTGGTTCGTCTGAGACCGCAATTCGTACTTCGAGCGGGAGCGGGACACTCGCATCGCCCTTCCCGAGTATATCCCCATCGATCGTGAAGTGAGCCAGGGTAAGCTCCGAAATCTTACCGATGGGATGGATCACCATCTCAAGCAGCACACGTACGATGCCCTCTCTCGGTAGGTTGCCCAGGGTCATTGGCAGGCTATCGCCCATGGGCATCGGTTCAGGCAACAAGCGAAATGCAGAACGTAGATCGACCTGTTGGGCAACCGATCCTTCAAGGCGGAGGCGGCTGGCTACCGTTCGGCCCAGCTTTTCGTAGATGTCCTCCATCACCTCCTCGATAGCTTGAGGCGTATCGAGAAATGCGACCCCGCCTCCTGTTCTGCTGGCCAGGTCGTCCAGGAGACGATCGCTCCAATCGCTGCCGATCCCGACACCGTGAATGATGATGCCCTGGTCAGCGGCAGCATCCGCCATCTGGATGCATTCGTTCTCATCACCGTAAGTTCGGCCGTCTGTCAGCAGAATCAGATGGTTGATCCCATCCCGTGAAAAGTTCCGATGGATCTCACCCAGGCCCATGCGTAGTCCCTGCGCGATCTCCGTTCCACCACCGGCTTGCAGCTGGCTGAGCCGGGCGCGGGAGACATTAACATCTCTCGCTTGGTCGGGCGAGACGATCAATTCGGCCCGATCGCTGAAGGCGACAATCGAGGTTGAGTCTCTCGGGCTTAGCCCGCCCATGATCTTCAGGGTTGCAGAGCGCAGGTGATCCAGCCGCTGGCCGCGCATCGACGTGGATCGATCGATCACGATAGATAAATTGATAGGAGGCCTTATTTCAGGTAGGTCCTGGCTGGGTTCGACATCAAGCAATAGGTAGTGGACTTGTGGCTCGTCGAGCTGGAGAAGTTTTGTGCGGCTCTGGATCACCTTGGCCCCAAAGCTCGCCTTGGCTACCATATCCGCTTCTAACTCTAAAAGCTCCTGATCGTATGCTGCGCGCTGATCGAGGTCGTTTAGCAGCTCATATGCACGATTGACCTGGAGGAATAGCTCCGTCGCTTCAGGACCTTCGTTCTGATCTGGATGCAGCCTGAGGGCAGCCTCACGATAGGCGCGTCGAATGTCCTCCTCAGAGGCATCGCGCGGCACACCTAGGATAGCGTAGTAGTCAAGCTCTCCAGTCAATTGAGATCTACCTTATGCCGGTGGGAAGTAGACAAGGACCGCAGTGATGTTGTCTGGACCTCCGGCGGCATTCGCTGCTCGAACAAGTTCATCGCAGGCCGCTTGCGGGTGGTCTGCCCCCCAGGCTATTCGTTGGATCTCCTCGTCGGGAACGACTCCCCAAAGGCCATCCGAACAAATGAAGAGGAAGCCATTTTTCGGAATGGGGAAGGTCTCGACATCGACCTCGAGATTTGCTCCCTGTCCGATGGCCTTGTAGAGCACGTTGCGCTGCGGATGGACAGCTGCTTCGGCTTCGGTCAGCTGTCCAAGCTCAACCAGTCGGTTGACTAGTGAGTGGTCTCTGGTGATCACTTGCGGTTCCCCTTGAGTGAGTATGTATGCGCGACTGTCGCCGACGTGGCCGATCGTCATCTGATTCCCCAGAACCAGTGCGACGGTCAGGGTAGTGCCCCCGCCCGGGACTCTGTTGACAACCGATTTGTTGGCTTCTTGCAGTGCTTGGCGAACCAGATCCTGCAAGGGTCGACTATCTGCGGAGCCGTTTAAGTCGAACAACTGCATTAACGGATCAGCCGATAGCCGATGCGCAACTGAGCGCACCGAAAGCGAAGCAGCTACTTCCCCCGATCGATGACCACCCATGCCGTCGGCTACTACGTACAGCCCGAAGTCGGGTACTGCGTTTTCACCGGCTGAACTGGCCAGCATTGAAAACAGTGCATCCTCGTTGTGCGCGCGCTCCACACCCGTCGATTGTGAGGTGCCCACCAGCGTGTGATTGCTGAGAGCCATCCCGTCGATCGTCGCAGGGTCTAGTGGGGCAGTTTCAATCCCATCAGGGCTTGCTTGCTCGAGATCGGTGGGAGCTTTGCC
>JBHIBY010000018.1:0-38893 GCA_046759305.1 Anaerolineales bacterium | reverse complement strand
GATGGCGGCGAGTCGGTATTGAGAGATGGATGGCTCCATACCGGTGATGTGGCGGTCATGGATGCGGATGGTTTCTTCACTATCATCAGCCGCGTGGGGGACACCATCATGGCCGGCGAGTACAGCGTCTACCCGCGCGACGTGGAAGAAGTGTTGTATGAAAATGGGAAGGTTATGGAGGTTGCGGTCGTGGGGGTCACGGCCGAAAATGGGGACCAGCGCGTTAAGGCCTTTGTCGTTCCCCGTCCGGGATCGGACCTCTCAGAGGATGAGCTGCTTGAAATGTGTCGCCGCAGACTGGAACCTTATGCGGTGCCTTGGGAAATCGAGTTCAGGCAGGACCTGCCGAAGTCCTTCGTTGGCAAGGTGCTGCGACGAATGTTGGTCGAAAATCGTGCCTGAAGGAGGCTGCAAGAAATCCCAAAGCGACGAGTCGGTGCGGCGCTGGCGCTTCTGGTCTTCGTCTTGCTTATGATTCAACCTGAATGGCTGCTGGGAACGTTGTCAAAGCGCGTGACCTACTCGGTGCAGACCGAGGAACCAATGGTCGCTCTCACCATTGATGACGGCCCAGACCCCTCAACGACTCCAGCAATTCTAGATCTGCTCAACAAACATGGATCAAATGCGACCTTCTTTGTTGTCACAGAGCGCATTCCCGGTAATGAGACCCTCATCGAACGGATGATCGAGGACAGTCACGAACTTGGCAATCACATGACGAACGAAGAGCCCAGCATTCGCTTGGGCAGAAAAGGTTTCGCAGAAGATCTGATTGCGGCGGATTCGGCGCTCACAGAGTTTGACGAGATACGGTGGCTGCGGCCCGGATCCGGTTGGTTCAACGCCAACATGATTGACACCGCTGAGTCGCGTGGCTATCGAATGGCGCTTGGATCGGTTTATCCGTTCGATCATCTGATCCCATCCTCCTGGTTTGCCTCGGAATTCATTCTGTGGCGCATCCGGCCTGGAGATGTAATTGTGCTGCACGATCATCGATGGCGTGGAGAGCGAACTGCAGATACGCTCAGCCGGGTGTTGCCAGAATTGATCGATCGAGGCTACAAGGTCGTTACGCTCTCGGAATTGGTGGATCTTTCAGACTAGATCGAGAGCTGCATCATGGAATGGTTCCGGACAACGGGCCACCTAGCCCGCCGTTTTTGGTTAGGCAGGCGCATGCGCATTCTGATCACCGGCGCGGCAGGAAATCTAGGGCGACGCTCGTTGAGGCATTCGCCCTCGTGACCAGCTATCCCGCGCCCCTTCATAGGTACTTCATCCGCACCGGGATGGTGTCTCACATCAGCGACACGCAGCGCATGAAAAGCGACCTGCTACCCCAGCTTGCATACCCCACACTCGAGGACGGGTTGTCTCTAATCTAAGGTGTTACACTCGCGGCCGCATGGATCCAAAAGACCTCCAAACGCTTGAATTACCTACCGTCCTAGAGCGACTCGCGCAGCTGACCGATTTCTCTGCCTCGCAAGCGCTCGCGCTGGAGCTTGTCCCCACCACGTATCTGGAAATCGCGCAGCAGCTACAGGATGAAACAACCGAGGCGCAGCAAATGCTCTTGGGCGACGGGAAGCTGACCGTGGGTGGAGCACGCGATGTGCGTCCGAAGGCGGAAGCAGCTGCGCGTGGAGCAGTTCTGGAACCCCCTGATCTCCTGGATATGCAGGCAACGATGATCTCGGCGCGTACACTGTCGCGCCGGCTTAGGAAGGATGCAGATACCTACCCCGTTTTAAGCCGGATCGCGGACGAGCTGAGCGACGAGAGCGAGATTATCGAATCGATTGAGCGCACGATTGACGATCGTGGGCAGGTACGAGATGGGGCTTCGAAGAAGCTCAGCTCGATTAGGCAAGGCCTGCGCAGCGCACGCGAGCGGGTTACCAAGAAGCTCGAACGAATGGTAAGTGACCCTAAAGTGGTCTCAATGTTGCAGGAACCAATCGTGACGCAGCGCGAGGGTCGATCCGTCATTCCATTGAAAGCCGAATTCAAAGGAAAGATGGAGGCTGTTATCCACGATCAATCGACCTCGGGGGCGACTCTATTCATTGAACCGCTGCCGATCGTCGAGCTAAATAATCGGGTGAGGGAGCGCGAACTGGAAGAGCGGGCAGAGGTTCGCCGCATCTTGAAGAAGCTTTCGGAGGCGATTGCCAGCCGAAGTGATGAGATCGTCATTTCCGTTCAGGCGCTGGCAAAACTGGATCTGGCCTTCGCGAAGGCACGCTACGCTGAATCGATCGACGCAACCGAACCCTCTCTTCACGACCCCAAACAGACGGGACCCCGGCTGCAGCTTGAGCGTGCGCGGCACCCGCTGCTGGATCCCGAAACCGTGGTGCCCATCGATTTGGTTTTAGAGCCTGAGGTCCAGGCTCTGGTCATCACCGGACCGAACACGGGTGGCAAAACGGTGACCCTCAAAACCGCAGGGCTGCTTGCGGCCATGGCTCAGTGTGGACTTCACGTTCCCGCTGCACCTGGCGCAGAGCTCGCTATGTTCCGGTCGATCTTTGCTGACATCGGGGATGAGCAATCGCTGGAACAATCCCTCTCAACATTTTCCTCCCACATTTCGAATATCGTGCGTATTCTAGGCTTCGCTGATGAAGGATCCCTGGTACTGCTTGATGAGTTGGGGGCGGGGACCGATCCTGGGGAAGGAGCTGCGCTAGCACAGGCACTGCTTGCAGAATTTGTCGAGCGGGGCGCGGTCACCTTCGTGGCTACACACTTTCCAGAACTCAAGCTCTATGCCCACCAAAAAGCGGGAGTGCGAAACGCAAGCGTAGAGTTCGACCTGGAAAGCCTCCGACCAACCTACCACTTGAGCATTGGCTTGCCGGGCCGATCGAACGCCCTGGCGATTGCAGAACGTCTTGGCCTCGATCCCAGCTTGGTCGACCGGGCTCGGGAGCGGATATCGCTGGAGGAACAACAAGAAGACAGCTTGCTCGAGGAGATACGTCAACAGCGTGATGCGGCTGTGGAAGCAAAAACTGAGGCAGAGCAGGCCAGCACGGAAGCAAAGCTGCTTCGGGATGAACTCCGGACTCGCTTGGAGGGAATTGAAAAGGAACGGCTGGAGATTATCGAAGCCGCTCGTCGGGATGCTCTGGTTCAAACGGAAGAGCTTTCCAAAGAGGTCGATAAGCTTCGAATGAAGTTGGCGGCAGCTGGAGCGGCGCTGGACCCGATGGGTGAGATTGAACATGAACTTGAGGAGCTCGAGCTCAATCTCGAGCCCGCGCCGGTTGAGCTGGTAGACGATATCGAGCAGATAGAAGATCTGAGGCTGGGAGACTACGTCCACTTGCGAACCATCGACGCGGATGGCGTCGTAACTGCAATCCAAGGTCGCAAAGTTGAAGTTCAGGTCGGTAGGCTAAGGGTGCAGGCAAGACTGTCGGAACTGGGACCACCAACTGAACTCCCGATGCGCGACCAGGTTAACGTCGATCCGGTCGTAGTACGTGCGACTGCGGAGGCCCCTCCCATGGAACTGCATGTACGAGGGCAGACGGTGGACGAGGCGCTCGAAGCTCTCGAGCGGAGACTGGACGCCGCGTACTTAGCCGGTTTGTCGTCGCTTCGGGTGGTGCACGGTAAAGGGTCAGGGACCCTACGCAGAGCTGTGCGACAGGAGCTGAAACGGAGTCCATATGTGTCGTCTTATCGCCCCGGAGAGCCAGCGGAAGGCGGCGAAGGGGTGACCGTGGCATTGATAGAGGAAAGCTGACAGATCCGTCGCGGTTGGCTGGTGGAGGTGCGGACGTGACTGAAGAAATTTCACGCTGCTGGGGGGATGACGACCCTCAAATGGCGGCCTACCATGATGACGAATGGGGACAGCCCGAGCATGACGATCGTAAACTCTTCGAGCATCTTGCACTCGACAGCTTTCAAGCCGGGCTCTCCTGGCGAACTATCCTCCACAAGCGAGAGAACTTCCGCAAAGCCTTTGCTGGATTTGATCTGAAAAAGGTATCAGCTTTCAATGATGCGGATCGCGAGCGATTGCTCGCCGATGCTGGAATCGTTCGTAACCGGCAGAAGATCGATGCTACGATCAACAACGCCAAGCGCGTGCTGGAAATCCAGCAGGAGATGGGATCGTTCGACAATTACCTTTGGGGCTTTACCGGGCACAAGACCATACGTAGCAAACCGGTCAGCGATTGGCAACAGCTGCGGAGCACCAGTCCCGAGTCTGATGCAATGTCGGCCGATCTAAAGGGACGCGGCTTCAAGTTTGTTGGAAGTACGATTTGCTATGCATTTATGCAAGCGGTCGGCATGGTGGATGATCACATGGTCGGGTGTTTTCGATTGCATGAGCGCTGAGTGCCAGCCAGGCGCGACTTTGCACCGCAAGACTGCGTTAATCATGGTAGAGACTTCGATTGAGGGCTCAACACACGCCGCTGAAACCGGGGTTGACAGGCTCGGCATATAGCCTACAATTGCTCCGGTCAATTGATGGGAGTGGAACCAAGCACACGCGCCGCCTGTCCTGAGGCACTCCAGGCGTTTTTCTTTCTCGCACGAAAAGAGCCGCAAGGCTCTTTTTTCTTGCCTGTCGAGCGCGGGCTGTCCGCTCTATGGACCGGGTACGAAGGGGGGCTTCTTCACCTTGCTTGAGCTGCCCGGCTTGATTGACCCGCACGTTCACCTTCGGGAACCCGGACAGGCTCACAAGGAAGACTTCGACACCGGTACGCAGGCTGCATTGGCGGGTGGATTCACGGCTGTGCTTGCTATGCCGAATACCGACCCACCGTTGATCGACTCATCCAACCTGGGGCAGGCTCGGTCCGCCGCGCAGGCCAAGGCTCGCTGCGACTACGGCTTGTTTCTGGGTGCCGGAGAAAGAAACACGGAGCATGCAGCGGAACTAGCGTCGCAAGTATGTGGCCTAAAGGTTTACATGGACCATACCTACGGACCACTGCGCATGCGCGCCTTACCGGCTCTGATGGAACATTTCAAACGCTGGCCAGGATCGAATCCGATCGCGTGCCATGCCGAAGGCCACAGCCTGGCAGTCGTGCTCGCCTTGGCTCACCTGATTGAACGCAGAATACACATCTGCCACGTCAGCAAGGCGGTTGAGATCCAGCTCATTCGAATGGCAAAAGCTCGTGGTACCGCAGTGACTTGCGAGGTCACTCCGCATCACTTATTCCTAACCGAGGAGGATATTCCTGCTCTAGGTATCGGAAAGAGCGAGGTACGACCCCGCTTAGCGACGCCGGATGATGTCGCTACTCTCTGGGCCTCGCTCAATGTTATCGATTGCTTCGCGACCGATCACGCGCCGCATACGGCACAGGAGAAAGAGGGGGATGATCCTCCGCCGGGCTTCCCGGGGCTTGAGACCGCGCTGAGCCTCATGTTGGGCGCGGTGCATGAGGGCCGCCTGAGCCTGGACGACCTGCTCATACGCATGCACACCAATCCGCAGCGCATCTACGATCTACCACCCCAGCAAGATACCCGCATCGAAGTCGAAGAGGAACATATCTGGGAGGTTCGCGCTGCCAAACTGCACAGCCGGTGTGGTTGGAATCCGTTTGAAGGAATGAAACTGCGTGGGCGTGTTCGTCGAGTTCACCTGCGCAGCCAACTGGCCTATTCGGATGGTGAGGTGCGCGTGCCGCCCGGATATGGTCGTGATTTGATTTCCGCACCCGTTCCCGCCTAAAGGAGGCACCTATGGCTACCTTCGTACCCGCAACTGAGCGCCGCACCCGGAGCCCACACCTGCCCTTTGGGGATCGAAGAGACGGTCCATTCTATGGAATGGATATACTCTCGGTCCTACAATTTCGAAGAGAAGACCTGGAGTACGTCTCTGGAGTGGCACGAGAGATGCGCTCGATGGTGGAGCGCATCGGCACCTTCGATCTGCTCAAGGGAAAGATTTTAGCGAATCTCTTCTATGAGCCCTCCACCCGGACCTCGTCCTCATTTCTGGCCGCGATGGAAAGGCTTGGAGGCAGCGTGATCCCGATCAACGAGGTCACCTATTCCTCCGTGGCAAAGGGGGAGTCGCTGCCTGACACGGTGCGCACGCTGCAGACTTACGCGGATGTGATTGTGCTGCGTCACCCGGAAGTGGGCGCCGCCAAGCTAGCAGCGCAGTACACCACCAAACCGATCATCAATGCCGGGGATGGAATTGGGGAGCACCCGACGCAAGCACTGCTCGACCTGTTTACCATTCAGGAAGAACTGGGGCGGATTGACGGGCTGACTGTCACTATGCTGGGCGACCTCAAGTTTGGACGTACGGTGCACTCCCTTTCCCGACTCCTGTCGCTATTCGATGTTCGAGTCCACTACGTTTCTCCCGACATCCTCAGCATGCCGCCCGAGCTGTTGACCGAGCTTACGCGGGAGGGGATGCAACAGCGCGCGCATACTACGCTATCGACGGTTCTGCCGGAGACGGATGTGCTCTACGTCACACGCGTGCAGAAGGAACGCTTCGAAGATCTGGACGAATACGAAGCGGTGAAAGGCGCTTATGTGATATCGCCGGAAGTGTTGTCAGAGGCGAAGGGCGAAATGATCGTCATGCATCCCTTCCCACGTGTGGGTGAGATCAGCATGGAAGTGGATGACGACCCGCGCGCGGCATACTTCCGCCAGATGGAGTACGGCTTATATGTCCGTATGGCACTCTTGGCGATGGTGCTTGGAAAAGCGTAGGCAGCTCGCAGGCTAGCAATCAGCCAACGAGTTCCTGATCCGCTCTTTGCTGCAGACTGCCCCAGCGGTATTCTTGTAAGCTAAGTGGCTACTCAACGGTCATTCTTCGCTCGACTTACCGATCGCGCAGAAGCTGCTGATTCATTGCTCTGTGTTGGGTTGGATCCGCATCCCGAGTTCTTGGACACTCGCTCAGCGGCAGGCGCACGGGATTTCTGCCTGCGGCTCATCGAAGCAACCGCTAAATCGGCCTGCGCATTCAAGCCTAACAATGCCTTCTTCGAGGCGTTCGGCGCCCCAGGGTGGGCTGCACTTGGAGACGTAATCGCGGGTGTACCGGAAGATATTCCCGTAATCCTGGATGCTAAGCGAGGCGATATTGCTTTGACTTCTGGCTTCTATGCCCAGGCGGCATTCGACTCGCTTGGTGCGGACGCGATGACGGTAAGTCCGTATCTTGGGGGCGACTCAATCGAGCCGTTCGTTCAAGATTCGTCTCGAGGAATCTTCCTGCTGTGCAAGACCTCTAATCCTGGCTCCGCCGACATCCAGGAGCTTGGTGAAGATGGTGAACCGATATTCCTCCACGTGGCCCGGAAGGCAGCGCGGTGGAACGAAAAGGACAACATCGGCCTGGTCGTTGGCGCCACAGATCCAGCTGCAATTTACAAAGTGCGTAATGTCGCCCCCACGCTCTGGATCCTTGCGCCAGGGGTGGGACCGCAAGGCGCTGATCCCAAAGCTGCGCTAGAGGCCGGCCTTCGTCCTGACGGTTTGGGCATCTTATTGTCCGTCTCTCGCAGCATTTCTACCGCCTCCGCTCCCGAAGAAGCCGCAGCGCGATTCAGAGACGGTGTCAATCACCTTCGTGAGTCATCGACTCTATCCCTAAGACGCACTTCAGCTCCTGCACCAACCGGCGAACCAAATCTAGCTGATGCGTTACTAGATACGGGCTGTGTCAAGTTTGGCGACTTCAGATTGAAGTCCGGTGAGCGCTCCCCAATCTATTTCGATCTTCGCCTGCTCTCCGGCTTTCCAGACCTACTTTCTCAGGTTGCAGATGCATATGCTCCGATCTTGGAGCAACTCGCATTCGACCGGCTTGCGGCCGTTCCTTATGCCGGCCTTCCAATAGCGACCGCGATCGCGCTTCAGGCAGGCTATCCACTGGCGTACCCTCGAAAAGAAGTGAAGTCGTACGGCACGGGCCAGTTCGTTGAAGGTGGTATCGAGCCCGGCGAGACGGCGGTGCTCATCGACGATCTGGCAACGACCGGAGCAAGCAAGTTTGAGGCAGCCGAGCGTCTCGCAGCCGCGGGGTTGCAGGTGAGCGACGTAGTGGTGTTGATCGACCGGGAGGGCGGCGCGCGGGAGTCTCTCGCGGAAGCTGGTCTAAGCCTGCACTCGGTGTTTACGCTTTCGCGGCTGATTGAATATTGGTCTGCTTCAAGTGCCCTCGATGGAGAGTTGCTTGCCAAATTAGAAGAATACCTCGCTCGATAAGCTTCGTTTGAATCCAACCCGATTTCTAAGAAGCCAAATTTCGGTCGAAGCATTGAATCTGTTCAGGATCGAAGGCGAAGTAGTTTGCCAGGAGCAAGACGAGGTAACATCAGAATCACCGAATACTCCGAAGCTCTTCCAGCTAGTTGTATCCAATTCAACGATCCGATAGGAGCTGAGCGATGTCGACCCTTGACGAACAAATGAAATCGGCCGAACAAGAGTGGCTTGATGGGTGGAAGCGTGGACCGCAGCGCCTTCGCTGGACGAAAGTCCCGCTCCAGGTGGGTGATGAGGCGCCTGATTTCGACTTGCTCGACTCTAACGGACAATTAGCTAATCTCTCAAACTTCTGGAAAATGAAACCCGCAACGATCCTATTCTGGCGCCACTACGGTTGCGGATGCGGTGTTGAGAGAGCTGGCATGATGCAGAAGGACCATAAAGCCTTCCACGATGCTGGGGGCCAGGTCGTTATCATCGGACAGGGCGAGCCAGAGCGTGCTGCGGCATATGCCGCGAAATACGAACTTCCGCCGATACCTATCCTGTGTGATCCCGACTTCACTGCTTATGAAGCCTTCGGGTTGGTGGAAGGAAAACCCTCTCAGATACTTTTCGACGCGCCCGATGAGTTTCTTGATCGCGAATTTGATGCTGGAGTTGCACTGGCAAACGAGCGTCGAGAACTTGGTAGATCCCTAGTAGACAACAGCTGGTTGCTTCCCGGTGAATTTGTAGTGGACCGAGGGGGGATCGTTAGACTGGCCTATCGATACAACTACTGTGAAGACTTCCCCGACTATCGCGTGCTTACCGCCGCCATCCGCGAAGCGGTCATTGAGGGTCCTTAGAGCGATCGAACGAGTACTTCGATTGTAGCGGATGTTGTGTGTGAGCTGAAGGGAGCGTGCGCAGTCTCGGGGCATTTTGAGCATTTCCGACCTACTGCGCTTTTCCTGAAATTCCATGGCTGTTCTGATGATAGTATTTCCCGCAATCTGGCTCGCCGTGTCCTGTGCCCGGCCAGACGGTATCGATTTCAGGAGGTCTCCATCCGATGTCGGCCCTAAAAACCCAAAAGAACGATGCGAGCGTCGAAGATTTTCTCAACGGCGTAGAGAATGAGAAACGGAGAGAGGACAGTTTCGTGGTTTTGGGTCTCATGAAAGAGGTCACCGGTGAGGAGCCCACGATGTGGGGAACCAGCATCGTCGGATTTGGTAACTACCACTACAAGTATGCGAGCGGCCGCGAGGCGGACTGGATGAAAGTAGGTTTTTCACCGCGGAAGCAGAGCATGACGCTGTACATTATGGACGGCTTCGCAAACTACACCGAATTGCTTGGAAAGCTGGGAAAGCATAAAACCGGGAAGTCCTGTCTCTACATCAATAAGCTAGAAGACGTTGACCAATCGGTCCTGAGAGAATTGGTAGAGGAATCCGTCGAGTCCATCTCCGAACGCAGTTCAATGGGATAGTTGCTCCCTAGCCCATCCCCGCTACAGACCTTGACCGAGCACTAAACGCGCACTTAGAATGCCGTGTTCCTCGAGGCTAGGTGATTTCTTTTGATCATTGATCGGGCGATTCGGCAGAGCTACTGGGCAGCCCTGGCGTTCTTTCTGCTTTTCGGAGCTTGCAGTCCTGTAGAGAATCCAGTAAAGGAACAGGCGACTCCGTTCCTCGAAGGCACGGTGCAGGCGCAGGTGGAGCAAACCGTTTCAGCGATCTTTGATTCGGAGACAGTTGAGCCCAGCACGACGCCTTCCGCAACGCCCACCGCTAAACCAATTGTAACTCTCACTTCCACCATGGGGCCTGTATTCATCAGCGTATCGGCTCCTACCAATTGCCGAATTGGGCCCGGATACCGCTTTCAAAGGACAGGCACGCTTCTGGTTGAAGCTACGGCCGAGGTAGCGGCCAAGAGTTCATTACCGAATTTCTGGTATATCTCAACTCCGGACAGACCGGGCTAATACTGCTGGCTCTGGGGAGAATACGCGAGTGTGACGGGAGACGAGCAGGTGCTTCCTGTGTATACGCCTCTTCCCAGCCCCACGCCAAGTCCGGCTTTCACCATGAGCTTAGAGAGTCTCTGGAGCTGTGGGGACACCGAATATGTGATATTTAAAATCCACAACCCGACGGAAATTACTTACAGGACGGCCCAGCTGCACCTGAAAGACCTGGATACGGGGAAAACCCTTCACGGCCCCAAGTTTGAGCGTTGGCCGTTTGCTACCCGCCCACGCGAGTGCCCACCAGGGCACGAAAACGAGATTTACCCTGATCGAGTCGGATATATTTACGTGACATACAGCGGCGCGGTGAGCAGCCACAACCTGCGTGCGATCATTATGGTTTGCACGGAAGACTATCTGGGCGGAGATTGCTGGACGAATGCAATGGATTTCAGGATGCCTGGAGGGGGCTAAGCGCTCAGCATTTTCGCCCTCCCTGATCAACGGCAAAACAGGCCGACAGGACCAATTCCCGAATACAATCTTTGGATAGGAAGCACGAATCTCTATGATGACCGAAGAGCCGCGAGCAGCTATACACGTAATCGATCCTCAAATGGTGATCGAGGGCGCGGGGGTGTTACTGCAGCGCTCGTTTGGACCGAGCAGGGAAAACAACTTTGATCCATTCTTGCTCTTTGACCATTTTGCCTTCAACGATCCGATTGAAGGGCCGCTCGTGGGTTTTCCTATGCACCCACATCGGGGGATCGAAACCGTCACGTACATGCTGGAAGGCAACACGCGCCATCGAGATAGCCTGGGAAACATGGGTGTCATCGGGCCGGGCGACGTTCAGTGGATGACGAGTGGACGCGGCATCATGCATGAGGAGATGCCCAAGCGAGGCCCGGATGGTACGGTGAACGGATTTCAGCTTTGGGTCAATCTCCCCGCAGCGGAGAAGATGGGGAGGCCACGTTATCAAGAAGTGAGCTCAGAAACGATTCCGACAGCCGGGGAGAATGGGGCGGAAGTGCGGGTCGTCGCCGGCCAGTTCGACGGTGTATCCGGACCGGTCACGGAAATTGCCGCCCAGCCGCTCTACATGGACGTTACGTTAAAAGCAGGGGAAGAGTTTTCTCTGCCTGTGCCGACGGACCATACCGTTGTCGCCTATGTCTTTGAAGGGCGCGGTTTGTTCGGGAAGGGTGTTGATGAAACCGTTGGGGCTGTTCGAATGGTCGTGTTCGGAGAGGGTGGCCTAATCTTAGTTAGAGCGGCTCCCAATTCCCATGTCCGATTTATGCTCATGGCTGGGGAGCCCTTTGGCGAGCCAATCGTGCCCTACGGACCCTTTGTCATGAACACGGAAACTGAAATCATGCAGGCGCTGACGGATCTGCGAAACGGTACATTTGTGCAGAACTGAAGGCCAAGCCCAGCCAAAGTAGCCCCTCATTGTCAAAGCTTCCTAACAGAATCGTTCTTATCCTCATCGTGGCGTTAGTCTTATTGGTGATTGGCGTCCTGGCCTACCGCGCGATTTCCAGCCAGGTAAACCTGGTGGGTATGACTGCCAGAGGTGGTGCGACGGAAGTCAGGGTACCGAATGGCTTTGAGGTCGGTATCTTCGCTGAGGGGCTCGATGGTCCGAGATTCATGGAGTTTGATTCGAATGGGAAGCTTTACGTGGCCGAGCGTGGAGCAGATCGGATCGTAATTCTGGAGGATCGAGACGGAGACGGACGCTCCGATAAGCAACAAGTGTTTGCAGACGACATTCCGAGCCCACATAGCATTGTCCTTCATGAAAATGATTGGTACGTAGGAGTGCCAAGTGGAGTGATTCGGCTCACGGATGCAGACGGCGATGGCGAGGCGGATGAGCGCGTGACCTTGATTGATAACTATCCAACCTCCAATCACAGCACACGCACCGTTGAGTTTTTACCGGACGGTCGAATGGTGGTCTCTATCGGTTCAAGCTGCAATGTCTGCGAGGAGCAGGATCCGCGCCGAGCAGGAATAGTGGTCTATGAGGATTCAGGTATCTGGAGTGAGCAGCTCTACGCAATCGGTTTGCGAAACGCGGTTGGATTGACCATACACCCATCGACCGGAGAGCTATGGGCGACGAACAATGGGAGAGATTTTATGGGGGACGACCTACCCCCGGAGACCGTTTATCGCATCCAGGAACATGCCGACTACGGTTGGCCTCGTTGCCATAGTGGTAGGTACCTTGATCCCGAATTTGGGTACGAAGGTGCCTGTGAAGATGTCGGGGCTCCAATCACCGAGATGCAAGCTCACTCTGCGCCGCTCGGTCTGGTGTTCTACTCCGGTGACGGGTTTCCAGAGCCATACAAGGACGATCTATTTATCGCCTTCCATGGATCCTGGAATCGCAGCGTTCCGACTGGCTACAAGGTCGTTCGGCTACCTTTTAACGGACTCGAACCCGGCTCGCAAGTTGTCGATTTTGCGACCGGTTGGCTAGCAGATGATATGGAGTCCGTGACTGGCCGGCCGGTTGGTCTCGCGGTTGGCTCAGACGGAGCGCTCTATGTGAGTGACGATTCGGGCGGATTCATCTACCGAATTGCATATTCTGAGCCCGTCGTAAGTGAGCAAGCACGCACTGCCACGGCCCCTCCATAGCCGCCTGACTGCGGTTTCAAAAACCCAGTGGGTTCCGCAAGGCAGCCGACCGGGGCCTCCTACCGCACAGTTCTATTGTGCTTGTGCTAAATTCTCGCTATATGTAGTCTATACGTTACATATGTGCCTTAGACTTTACATAAAAGCACACGGAGGGAGGCTGCTGCTGTGGCAAGCGCTCAGCAAGAGATAGAACAAGCCAATGAGCTCGCTCGACAGGGCGATTCGCAAGCCGCTATCGCAATGTTGAGTCAGCTCATCCAGCGAGATTCGAGCAACGTTGAGGCGTGGCTTGCCCTGGCGGATGTTGTGGAGGAGCCCGAGCGGGCCGAGTTTTGCCTGCAGAAGGTGCTTAGCCTCGATCCGGGTAACGCGATCGCGCTTGAAAAGTTTTCCAAGTCTGCAGGTGGGAGCCTGTCGGTTGGTTCCGTTGGGAGCTTGGGTCCCGCTGACCAAGCGCTCGCCGACGAATCTACTCCTGCGGAACAACCCCCTGAAGAGGCAGACGGGGTAGCGTCCGAGCCAGCGGCTTCTCAGCCCTCAATAGATGAATCCACGCAGCGAGATGAAGAGCCTGATGAGGCAGACGCCATCGCGCCTGATACAGCAGTTCCTCAGCCTTCTATGGGTGAGCCCATGCAGGAAGAAGCGATGCATGCTCCGGAGATTTCCGTTGAGGCTTCACCATCGGATGCGGCGCAGGTTCCAGCCGGCGCTGTCCAGCCAGCAACTGAACCTGGTGATGAGAGGCCAATCGCTCAGGACATCCCCAAGCGTGGTTCGCTCGGCCGGACGGATCTGATTCTTATCGGGCTGACAGTGTTAGCTGGAATTGTGCTATGCGCTCTAGTGAGCGCGGCGCTCATCAACTGATCAACCCCTGAGCAGGTTCCTTACTCCAGTTGTTGAGTACCTGAACATTCATCCCTCAATAGGCGAGAGCACCAACAATTCAGTGTTGGGAGGCTCGCTATGATTGGGAGAACAGGGTAACCAATGACCGAAAACGGCGATACGCAGGGCGAGCACAAACCTGTCGAGCCGAGCGGCAGCGAGCCGCGCGACGATACGACGCGCGACGCAGGCCAAGGTAAAACCGGCGAGTACCTCGTTGAAATAACCGGGAGTGAGAGTGATGGCGGCCTCATGGATCCAGACGTCGACGCTTCCGCAATCCGGGATGACGGCGGCATTGTCGATGATCTAACGTGGTTAGGTCGCGGGTTCTTCCAGCCACTGTACGATCTGAAGTTCTACCGTGCCGCAGCACGGAAATCGCTAATCGATGCGATCTTGTTTTTCGTCGTTTTTGGCACACTGCTGACGATCATCAGCACCTTCAACCTGAGCCGAAATCTGAGCTTGGTGTCGGATCAAATCAACCAAACCTTTGCCAGCGGCGAATTTCCAGAGATCGCGATTGAGAATGGCCTGGCAACCGTTCGAGCGCGTCAGCCGCTGATTCTGCTGGAGGGGGACGGAACGATCGTGATTCTTGATACGACTGGGGCTTACCAGGGCATCGATACCGGTCGCTATCTTCAGGGAATTCTGCTCACGCGAAACAGCCTGCATTTTTATTCAAGCGGAGACTATCAGGTCATGCAATTGAGTGATCTCAACAGCGCCTTCGGCAACCCAATCCTGATTAACCGCCAGACGGCACTTGAGTTTTGGAAATCGTTCACATCCACCTTTTCGGTGGTCGCGTTCATAGGCCTGGGGCTCTGGAATCTGTTGGTTCGACTTTTATGGCTTCTGTTCCTGGCGGTTCTGGTGTCGGGTGTGCTTTCCGCGTTCAATATCCGTTCCGACTACAGTTCGGTATTAACCGTTGGCATTTACGCACTGGTGCCGGCCGTATATATCAGTTTCTTGCTCGGCTTGATTGGGATCAGCTTCTGCGGATTTCAGTCCGGATTGTTGGTGGCCATTTGGATAGTTGTAGCTCGCTTGGTGCTAAAACCCAGCGATTCTCTCGCCCAGCCGCGCCAAGTATGATCTAACACCTCTGGATTAGCGGGCAACACAACACCTCACAGACTTCGACCGTTATCGCTCCCACCCGGCTGCTCCGCGTACTCTGAGATAAGATTGCACCAATCGCACAGATACCCCATATGGAATACCGACGTCTTGGAGGCTCTGGTTTGAAGGTCAGCGCCTTGTCGTACGGCGCATGGATCTCGTTTTCGAATCAGCTCGATATCGGCCGCGCGGTCGAGATCATGGGCCAAGCTTACGAGAGTGGTGTTAACTTCTTCGATAACGCGGAGGTGTATGCCCACGGAGAAGCCGAGAGAATCATGGGAAACGCGTTGGAGGAGCTTGCTTGGCCACGCGACCGCTACTTGGTTTCAAGCAAGGTGAGGTGGGGCAGCGTGAAGGACCCCAAACCGACTCAGCTCGGGCTGAGCCGAAAACACGTAATTGAAGCCTGCGATCAAGCCTTGGAGCGGCTCAGGGTCGATTACCTGGATCTATATCTATGCCATCGGCCCGATGACGAGGTTCCCATCAAGGAAACAGTGTGGGCGATGAGCGATCTTATTCAAATGGGAAAGGTTCATTATTGGGGAACTTCGGAGTGGTCCGCAGAACAGCTCATGGCTGCCTACGCGGCGGCTGAGGAATGGAAATTGATTGCTCCTACAACAGAGCAAACCGAATACAACATGTTCCATCGCGAGCGAATCGAGACAGAGTACTTGGATCTCTATACTGAAGTGGGCCTAGGTTCGACAACCTATTCACCACTCGCTTCGGGCGTCCTAACGGGTAAGTACAAGGACGGCATCCCCGAAAATTCGCGCAGCACCCTCCCCGGATATGAATGGTTGCTTCAGTCGATGACGAGCGATGAGGGCCAAGCACGCATCGCCAAAGCCGGAGATCTGGAACCAGTTGCCAATGATTTGGGAGTCAGCATGGCTCAAATGGCACTAGCATGGTGCTTGAAGAATCCGAACGTGAGCAGCGTGATTACAGGAGCCACAACGGTCGATCAGCTCAAAGAAAACTTGGCAGCCCTCGAAGCTGTGGCTCTGCTAACCGACGATGTCATGCAGCGCATCGACCGAATCCTGACCAATAAACCTTCATAGCTCAGGTGTTTTGGAAAGGAGTCCTAATATCAAGGTAACGGTTTGCGAGTTGAGCGATCATCTAGAGGAAGCAGAATGGTCACGGCTGGCTGAGCACGCGGCCAGCAGGCAAAGCGAAATAGTGCTGTTGCCGGAGATGCCGTTCTACCCATGGATCGCGGCCGCGCAGCGGCTGTGATGGCAGGAGCTTATTGCATATCCTCCAACCGAGGCGGAGAAGGCAGTGGGATCGAGTGGGGAGGCAGCGGCTGGATCATCAGTCCAGACGGGGAAATGCTTGGTTTGACTTCCAGCGAAGATCCGTTCATTACGCTGGACATCGACCTGGTGACCGCAGACGCATCGAAGGAAACCTATCCTCGATACGTTGCCGAGTGAGGAACTGCGCGAGAGGAGCGCGTGCCTCGATCAACAGTTAACAGCTTGGCTCCAGACCAATGCCAAGCTGGTATGATCAATTGCATGTCAGGGGATAGGCCGGGGAAGGAGACGTAGCCGATGAGCTGGAACGCATCGCTAACTACAACACAGATCCAGAAGGTATTCGAAGACGAGGTCAAAATAGCTGGCGGGAAGGTCACTGACACCTTCGACGATGGGACGCTGCTGTTTACGCGCGCGGTTCTACCGGAAAACGAGAAGGTCGCGCGCAGAGATCGAGTAGACAAAGGGGTAGCGCTAAAGGCGGCTTGGGAAGATGTCTGGGTCCATCCTTATGTGTTCCGACGCGTCTGCATCAACGGAGCAATCGTGGCCCAGGCCGTAGCCACCAAGCATTTAATGAACACCGAAAATGTCAGTCCGGTCCAAATGGAAATAGACCTTCGAGAGTCAGTTCAGGTGTGCATTCAAGAGCAAGATTTCGAAAGCTACGCTGAGAAAATGAAGCGAGCCCGGGGGCTGTTTCCGGATCCGCGCCTAACTCTCATGCCACATCTGTCCAGGCTGCCGGCTGATCAGGCGAGCGATATCCTGGCTGAAACGCATCGGCGATTTGCAGCAGGTGCGGACGAATCCCGATACGGTCTGATTAACGCGGTCACTTCGCTAGCTCGCGATACTCGCAATCCTGAACTGCGATGGTCGCTGGAGACAACAGGGGGAGCGCTCATTGTCGCTTCCACCCCAGCACCTTCAGGGGCCGGATCTGGCGAGCTTGAATCCGTACACTAGGCAGTTCCGATACCCACGAAAGCCATTTAGATAGTCTACAGGCGAGGCTAGTTTTCATTGACCGTTAGGTCTTGCGCGCATTGCGAGCGTGCTGGAGAGGATCATGGAATTCAATGAGGCTGTGACAAAGCGTCGTATGGTCCGTCACTTTGCGGACGAATCAGTGCCGGCAGGAACGGTAGAACGGATCCTTGACCTCGCGCGGCGAGGGCCAAGCGCCGGTTTTGCACAGGGGCAAGATTTTGTCGTGGTCACAGACAAAGAACGAAAGCGTCTAATTGCAGAGCTGTGTGGGGAGAAATCCTACGTTGAAAGCGGCTTTCACCCATTTGTTTCCGGGGCATCGGTGCTGATCATTCCATGCACCAACGAGGCTGCTTACCATCGACGATACCAGGAGCCCGACAAGCTGCGACAAGACGGCACTGAAATCGAGTGGCCAGTACCCTACTGGTTCATGGATATCGGCGCAGGAGTGATGGTGATATTGCTGGCGGCGGTTGACGAGGGGCTGGCGGCTGGTTTTGCCGGAGTTTGGGATCTAGATGCGTTGCGAGATCTGCTTGACATCCCGGCCGAAGTGACACCCATGGGAGTCATCCCGATCGGGCATCCAGCTCCGGACAAGCGCTCTCCCTCATTGAAGCGCGGCCGGCGTCCGATGCGTGAAGTCGTCCATTATGGTAGCTGGGGAGGGGGCGCGAATAGCTAATCCAGCTCTGGCTTGCTGCGATTGATCGAGGCTCAGGGATATCGAAGACGATTCTTCAGTGAGCTGCTTGCCTACATTTCATGAATGAAACTGCCCAACTTACAGTGACTGTTCTGGCTTTGGCCTCCGCGACAGTCGCCATTCTGAGCAGCTACTTCATTCGAAGGCGAATCGTCTTCTACATCAGCAAGCCACTCACAACTGCTCTCATCCTCGTGCCCGTCCTAACCTTGATTCCCAAATCCGATAGCACGTACATTCCTCTGATCGCCGGGGGGCTCGCGTTTGCACTCCTTGGAGACATCATGCTGATGCTTCCCGCGGATCGGTTCATTTTGGGAATCGCCAGTTTTGCGACCACGCACGTGCTCTATTTGGTGGCATTCATTTCGGCAGTTGGCGTTGTTTTGATCAATCTCTCAAGCATTCCGCTGATCCTCTTTGCGGCTCTTATGACGCGCTTTCTATGGCCCGGCGTTCGGAAGTCACTTCGAGCCCCTGTGCTTATCTATGTGGTGCTTATCACTATAATGACCATTCAGGCCATCGGCGCCGCACTGGAATCGGAAAACACGGGCCTTGCGTTCGCCGCAGCCGGCTCGGTGTTCTTCCTGGCCTCGGACTCGATGCTGGCGGTTAATCGATTTCGACTACCATTCTCAGCAGCTCAGGCTCTCGTTCTATCGACGTATTGGCTGGGACAATGGCTGATCGCGCTTTCAACCAGGACCGGCGTCTAACTGTCGTTCCCAGGCAATTCTAGAACCTGCTCGGACCTGATTCGATAGGCGAATCGCTGAAAAATACCCACGTCGAATGCTTGTCCACAACCAGTGCACCTGAATCCGCGCGGGGGGCACGATTGGAGATAGCGATAGCTAAATCACACGTTAGAATCTTTCCCCGTTCGCATGTCGAAATTCCGAGAATTCTCGCGCATCCCCCTATATCCCTGGCTCATCGCGAGCTACCCATCATTACAGCTACTTGCCCACAATGTGACGCAGGCGGGTACTGAGGAGGCCGTACGTCCACTCCTTGCCTCCTGGCTTGTAACAACCGTCCTTTATCTGTTGGCGCTGCAGCTACTCAAGGACCGTCAACGCACAGCCCTGCTGGTCAGTCTTATGCTCGTGCTCTTCTTCTCGTATGGTCAGCTCTACGAGTACCTGCGTCAGAGCTCAGCTCTAGGGATCAGCGTTGGCCGACACCGCTATCTTGTTACTGTCTACGGTTTGGTATTGGTAGTAGGCACTTGGCTAGTCGTTCGAAGCCGTGAAAAATTAGGGTCGAGCACATCGTGGCTGAATGCCCTTGCACTCGCCCTCTTGGTAACTCCACTCATCCAGATCGGTAGTCACGAGATTCGACAGGCGCGATCAAGCGGAAGCTCTCGGTCACCAACCTCCGCACCGTCGAGAGAGCCGCTCCGTGATATCTATTACATCATCCTGGACGGGTACACGCGAGGCGACGCGCTTCTCGAGGACCTTAGATACGACAACTCAGCATTCCTAACCGGTCTTGAGCGGATCGGGTTTTATGTCGCAGAGTGCGCAAGGAGCAATTACGCCCGCACGGATGCTGTACTCACATCGGCGCTCAACATGGAATACAAAGCCATCATTCAGGAAGATCTCATCAAGCAGGGCTTGGATCCAGCGCTGACGCTCACACTCATCGAAGACAGCTCAGTGCGTGAGAGACTCGAGGAGTTGGGCTACAAAACGGTTGCCTTCCAAACTGGGTACGATTGGTCCAATTGGAGAGATGCCGACGTCTATCTGTCTGCAGCAAAGCATCCACTGGCTTTAGGCCGGTTCAGTGCCTTTGAAGTGCTCTTCCTGGAGTCGACTGCGCTAAAGCTGTGGCTCGACACTCGGTACGCGCTAGCCCTTACAGACGATCATGACGTGGGGATCCGCTACGGCGGTCACATCGAATTGCAGCTCAACATCCTGGATCAGCTGCCTGGCGTTGCCACGCTTCGGGAACCCACGTTCACCTTCGCACACATCCTGATTCCGCACCATCCGTACATCTTCGGACCAGATGGTGAAATCCGATCGGACCCCGGATTTTTCTCGGGGGAGGAATCGACTCCTATCGATGATCGCTACCAGCGAATCGGCTACACGGGAGGCATAGAATTTGTCAATGGCCGTATCCTGGAGATCGTTGAGTCGCTCATCGAGGATTCCAATCCATCTCCGATCATCATTATTCAAGGCGACCATGGTTTGCGCGACGATAATCGGTTCGAAGTTCTCTCCGCGTACCATTTCCCGGGCCCAAATGATCCGCCTTTATATCCGTCGATCACGCATGTGAATACATTCCGACTGCTATTCGATCAATACTTCGGAACCGATCTCGGGCTGCTTCCTGATTTGAGCTACCATGAAGACGGTGATCCGACGGCGCCCATTCCGGAGACCGCGGTCGCGTGTGTTGCCGAGCAGTAAAGTCACCTTAATAGATCATATGTCGTCTGGTTGAACGGGCTTGGATGTAATCCCTGGCGAAAGCGACCCCCCACTCGCCTCGGGGGCAAAGTTCATCTGCCATTCCTTTGCCGGCGGGATAATAACCTTGCGCAGGGTCTTGACTATTGAAGATTCGTCGCGCACCCGTTAGAAATCTAGCCAGAATCTTGATCAAGCTATGGCAGAATGTTGGGCAGATTTCAGTGTCTCAGTACAAACGCTTTGACGACCTCATTTTCCGGTTGGACCCTGAACGTGCCCACCACCTGACCCTGCAGTTTCTCGCACTAGCGGCTGCAATTCCACCGCTGAGATCCGGCCTGCGCCGGATCTTTTCTCTTGACAATTCGGCACCTAAGGTGAAAGCGTTTGGCTTGGAATTCGCCAATCCGGTGGGGTTGGCAGCCGGCTACGACAAGAACGGGCTGGCAATGCACGGTCTGGCGTGCTTGGGCTTCGGCCATCTCGAGCTAGGCACAGTGACACTGGAGGCTCAGTCCGGGAATCCTCGACCAAGGCTCTACAGGCTGGAAGAGGACCAGGCGCTGATCAACCGAATGGGATTTCCAAATCAAGGTGTTGAGCGCTTGCTCAATAGGCTTAAATCGCGCCCGCAGGGTGTCGTGCTGGGAATTAATATCGGGAAATCAACTGACACCCCCATCGAAGAGGCCAGTCGAGATTACACGCACCTGATGGAGCTCGTTTACGGAAGCGCCGACTACCTGGCCGTAAACATCTCCTCTCCCAACACAATTGGCCTGCGCGAGCTTCAGGCTATCCGCTATCTCGATGGGCTTCTGAGCGATCTGGCCGAAGCACGCACACGGCTGACTGCCGCACATGGAACGCACCGCCCGGTGCTGGTGAAGCTGGCTCCCGATCTGACCGACTCCGAACTCGAAGAGGCGATCCAGGTGATCCAGGCATCTGGAATGGACGGGGTTATTGTTGCCAACACAACAATCGAACGCGACGGATTGCGTGCACCTGCACGAGAAGAGACCGGTGGGTTGAGCGGGTTGCCGCTGCATCGCCGATCGACTGATATGGTCCGCCATATACGCGATAACACTGGGTTAACACTGCCGATCATCGGCGTGGGGGGAGTTTTTGGGCCTGATCAAGCCAAAGAGAAGCTGGACGCAGGAGCAACTCTAATTCAGGTGTATACCGGCCTAGTCTACCGAGGACCTGGGCTCGTACGAGAGATCCTTTCGGCCATCGCTTAAAAGAAATGCCTCCCAGGAATTGGGAGGCACGGATATTCGTTGGAGCACAGGACTATCGTTCTGGGATCTTGAGCACCTGGTCTGGCTTGATCAAGTTCGGACTGTCTCCAAGAACTTCCTTGTTGGCTTCGTAAGTCGCCATCCAGTCGTCCCGATCCGCAGAGTCGTAGTACTTCATCGAGATGTAACTCAATGTCTCACCGCTGACCACTGTGTGTTCTGTCTTGAATTTGGGTTCAGAATCTTTCTGCTTCCCTTCTTCGCCCAGCCTTCTCCACATATCTTCTGACATGATTGCTCTTTTTGAAAGTTGTAGGCTGCTGTCTCGGTTCACAGGCTATTATAAAGGGAAGCTATCCTACCCGAATCCGTGCGAGCGCGTGCCAACCCCTAAATGCTGAGATGACAAGACCCCGCGCGAGTAAGTCCATCGTTATCCTACTCCTTATCTACGCCGCAAACTTGGCGATTCAGTTTCTGGCCTCTCCCGAGGCGGTGGATAGCCCCCGATTGGAGCCAGAAGGCTGGTACAGCATCTACTTCACAAATCCGGGTGGGGCATCCACCTCAAGTCTGAGAGGAGGCCCCGACGCGATGCTCGCGGCTGCCATCGATGCAGCAAACGAAACCGTCGATGTAGCTGCCCAGGAAATCGACCTATGGACCATTAGGGATGCCTTGATCCGTGCCCATGAACGAGGGATCCAGGTGCGCGTGGTGACTGAAACCGACTACATATCGAATCCCGAAATCCAGGCCTTGGAAGTGGCGGGCATTCAAGTGAGGGGAGATGGGCGACCGCACCTAATGCACAACAAGTTCGTAATCGTCGATGGAGAAGAGGTCTGGACGGGATCGATGAATCTCACGGTCAATGGCGCCTACCGAAACAACAATAATCTATTGCGAATTGAATCCATCGCGCTTGCTGAGCAATATAAGGATGAGCTCGAAGAGATGCTTCTCGAGGATCGTTTCGGGCCGCTATCCTGGCCTGATGTTCCACTGGGCACCATCGAGAAGGAGGGCAAACAGATCGAGGTGCTGTTCGCTCCCGATATGCGGGTCGGAGACCGGATCGTTTCCATCCTCCAGGACGCTGAAAAAAGCATCCATGTGATGGCCTTCAATCTAACGCTCGACACGATTACAGATGCTATTCTGCGCAGCGCCAGCACGGGCATCGAAGTACAGGCTCTGTTTGATGCTGATCAATCGCAAAATCAGGGCAGCGATGTGGCGCGGCTGAGCGAGTCTGGTCTCGACGTTTTGCTCGACGGCAACCCGCGCAAAATGCATCATAAGGTGATCATCGTTGATGAAAGCATCGTGATCACCGGCTCGTACAATTTCAGCCGCAACGCGGAAGAAAAGAACGACGAGAACGTACTCATCATCCACAGTCAGGAGTTGGCCGAACACTACCTGATAGAATTTTCGCGCTTGCGCGATATCGGAACCTACTAGGAGTGACAGTGAGCCCAAAAGAGGATTTTTACATCGGACGCCACTATGAACTCGACAGTGGCAAAACACAGCAGGACCAAACGCTTTACGACCCGGACGATCTGACCACCCACGGCGTCGTTGTGGGCATGACCGGCTCAGGAAAAACCGGGCTGTGCGTCGACATTTTGGAGGAGGCGGCTCTAGCCGGTATCCCGGCATTGTTGGTCGATCCCAAAGGCGACATCACTAACCTGCTCCTTCATTTCCCCAACCTCGAGCCTGCAGACTTTGCGCCCTGGATCGATCCGGATGAGGCCAGACGGCAAGATGTAACTGTCGAGAGTCTGGCGGAAGCGACTTCACAGCTGTGGAGAAACGGGCTAAATAAATGGGACATCGAGCCAGACAGAATTCGTCAGGTATCCAAGTCGGTTCAATACGCGATCTATTCACCGGGGTCAAGTTCCGGTATTCCGATCAGCATCCTCGCTTCGTTAGCGGCTCCCGAGGTCGAGTGGTCCGAAAATCAAGAAGTACTCAGGGAGAAGATCTCTAGCACAGTTACCGCCATCCTAGGTCTGCTCGGCGTGGACGCCGATCCGCTCCAATCGAAAGAGCACATACTTCTCTCCAATATCTTTGAAGCTGGCTGGAGCACCGGCAAGGATCTGGATCTTGTGGGGCTAATTGAGCAGACACAAGATCCGCCCTTCTCAAAACTTGGTGCCTTCGATCTGGACGAGTTCTATCCCAAGGGTGAACGTGCGGAGCTAGCAACGGCCCTTAATAGCTTGATAGCGTCACCCTCGTTCCAGGTGTGGACCCAGGGTCAGCCTCTGGACGTTCATAGCCTACTTTGGACTCCTGATGGTCGTCAGAGACACAGTGTCTTGTATCTGGCTCACTTGTCGGACGAGGAGCGCATGTTCTTCGTGACGCTTTTGTTGACGGCGGTCGAGGCCTATATCCGTACGCAGCCGGGGTCCTCCTCACTAAAGGCCATGCTTTACTTTGACGAGCTCTTCGGCTACATGCCCCCGGTTGCTAATCCACCCTCAAAAGAACCGCTGCTGAGGCTACTGAAGCAGGCGCGTGCGTTTGGCCTGGGCTTGCTGTTGGTGACTCAGAATCCGGTTGACCTCGACTACAAAGGCCTGGGAAATGCGGGCACCTGGTTCATCGGCAGGCTCCAAGCCGAACGAGACAAAGGCCGTTTGCTGGATGGCCTGGAGGGCGCCAGGGAAGGCTTGAATCGAGGGGAATTGGACCGAACGGTATCTGCCATCGACAAACGGGTTTTTTTGCTGCACAACGTTCACACCGAGGGCCACGAGATATTCAAGACCCGCTGGGCCATGGCCTATCTGCGAGGCCCAATCACGCGCGCGCGCCTGAGCGAGCTGAACCAGCTTGTCGGCGCTGACGAACCTACCGCTGATTTAGAAGCGCTCCCGCCTATTGAGACCGCGACCGCAGGAACGCGGCCTTCAATTCCGAGCTCTGTCGAAGAGTATTTTCTGCCAAACAACCAGACGGTATCTGAGGCGATCAAGCAGGTGGGCAGTGAAGACTACTCCACTGCCGGGTTGATCTATCGGCCAGCCCTGCTGGCACAGGCTACGGCTCGATTCCTGGATCGCAAGCTTGATCTAGACCATGAAATAATCATCTCTTCGCTGGTTGCCGATACGGACCGAGTGCGGTGGAAAGACCACCTGAACGAACCCATCTCAGCGGACAAACTCGATCGAGAACCAGCATCCGAGGCCGGCTTCATGGAGCTCACCGACTCGGTCAAGGATGCGAAGGTCATCAAGCAACTAGAAGGCGACTTTGCTGACTTCGTCTATCACCAAGCCGAGCTGAAGTTGTTCTGGAATCAGGAACTAAAACTCGTGGCTCAGCCGGGTACCACGAAGGAAGTTTTCGAAGAGCAAGCAGCTCGCGCAGCTCAGGAAATGCGCGATGAGGAGGCTAAGCAGCTTCGCCGGAAGTATGAAAAGAAGATCGATGCCCTAAAAGCAAAGCTCACCAGAGAGGAGCGCGAATTGGCGGAGGATCAGGCGGAGCACTCCGCTCGAAAGATGGAGGAAATGGCTACTCACGCTGAGAATGTGCTGGGCGTTCTCGGTCTTGGCAGTCGGAGAAGGGTCTCCAGCTCACTTACCAAACGACGCCTAAGCGCTAAGGCAAAGGCGGATGTCGAAGAATCAGTACAAGCAATCGCCGATTTTCAGTCTCAGCTTGAGCAGCTCGAAGATGAGATGGCCGAAGAGCTCGATGAGCTCGACGACCGCTGGATAGAAGCGGCTTCAGAAGTTGACGAGCTGGTGAAAACGCCGAAGAAGAAAGATATTTATATCGATCTGTTTGGGGTGGCCTGGTTCCCACACTGGCAAGTCGAGCAGGCAGGCGAACTGCGTGAGCTGCCGGGGTTCAAGTTCTAGCTCCGCCTGGCGCTGCACCTCCGGCAATGTTCGGTACGATCCACACCTGCTTATCATCCTCAACCTGGCTGTCCGCTTCACCAGGCCAGCGTCCGTCCTCTCCCTCGACGAAGACATTTACGTAGCGGCGAAGAGAGCCATCCGGCTCCATCAACCGATCATGAATACCCGGATAGCGCTCGTTTAGCACGATGGTCACTTCACCGATCGTTTTAGCCTCGACATCCTCGATTCGCTGCGTTTGGTACAGCGCCCTAAGAGCACTGGGAATGTGAACGTGAACGCTCAGCTGACCCTGCCAACGGAGACGGAATAGATCGGCGGCAGGAAGTCAGCCAGCACTTCCCAACTATCGCCCTCATCCGGGCTAAAGAAAATCTGGCCTGTCTGAGTGCCCACGTACACCCCGCTACTCTCGCAATCATCCACCGCCATTCCTTCTCTCAAGATCGTAAGGTAGGCCCCGTCGGGCAGACCTTTGGTTAGGGGTTCCCAATTGGAGCCCTTGTCGCGGCTGCGCCAAACGATCATCTTTCCCTCAGGGACAACCCGGTTCTCCGACCCCACGAGTGGAATGACATAGAGGGTGTCGGGATCATGGGCATGGATTGCAAACGGGAAGCCAAATTCCGAGGGTAGCCCTTCGGTGATTTCTACCCAGTTATCCCCTCGATCTTCGCTGCGGTAGACCCCACAATGGTTCTGCTGATACAGCACCTCGGGATGCGCTGGATGCAAAACGAATTTATGCACACACTGACCGTACTCCGGATATTTCTCTTCTAAGAAATCGGCTCGTACACCCACGTTCTTGGCCTCCCAGGTCTGACCGCCGTCATCGCTGCGATAGACTCCCGCGGCCGATATGCCAACATAGATGCGATCGGAATCCTCGGGATCAACGACAATGGTGTGCAGCATCAACCCTCCACCGCCAGGGCTCCAGTTTTCGCTGTGTGCATGATCGTTCAGCCCCGTGACCGGTGCCCAGGTCGCGCCGTAGTCTTCGGTGGTAAACAGGCCTGCCCGTTCAACACCGGCATAAAGGTGACCTGGCGAGCTCCCTGGCTTGGGCGCCAGGTGCCACGCCTTAGTCACGCGGCGGTCACCATCGCCGGGATAATCCAGCTTCTCGCTGCGTTGCTCCCAGGATGCCCCAAAGTCAGAGCTGCGCTGCACTACGGCTCCAAAGACCTCGCTGTTTGTGGCTGCATAGATGGAATTGTCCCGCGGGTCGTGGGTCATGTGGTGAATCATCCAGCCGTCGTGGCTGACATCGCGATGCCATTCCTTGCGATCCGGGTCGCTCCAGTACAGGAAGCTGCCCTTTCGGGTGCCCACCATTAATAAGACATCGCCTTTTTCTGGAGACCTCTCGGCCATGATGATTTCTCCTTACAGATTCTTTTGGGAACGGTTTCTACATCATACTGGAAGCATGGAATTGATCGGTATGCAAGTTCACGCGCGTGGATGGCGCCCCTCTTGAGCCTTTCGAAATTCAGCTTAGTCAGGGCTGAAATCCAGATGTCAGACTCGGCATGCGAACCAGTGCTGGAATGAGAGCGCCCAGATATCTATTTAGTTGGGATTCTGATCTAGAGGCCAGCTGGGCAGGACATCCATGTCAAGTGCGTCGCGTTGGCCGTTACTGTAGCGCCAATGTCCAACGGCGGCAGTCATGGCGGCATTGTCGGTGCAAAGCTCCAGGGGAGGGGTACGGACCGGGAGCTTGGATTGGGCTTCAAAGGCCTCTCGAAGAGGAGTGTTAGCAGACACGCCGCCAGCCACGAGGATTTCCTGCGCCTTGAAATCCTTAGCAGCCTCAAGTGTCTTCCTCACGAGTACATCTACTACTGCCGCCTGGAAAGCAGCGGAGATATTCGCAATTGGCAGCCCAGGTCGGGGGGCCTCGACGCCCGCCTTCAGTTCCGGTTGATACTCTCGTACCTCCCGCAATACAGCGGTTTTAAGACCGCTGAAGGAGAAATCCCAGGTGCCCTCGAGCCAGGCGCGCGGAAATTTGAAGGCCTCCGGGTCACCCTTTTCAGCCGCTTCCTGGACCGCTGGTCCGCCTGGATATGCGAGGCCCAGCAGACGAGCCACCTTATCAAAAGCCTCACCTGCAGCATCGTCAAGAGTCCCGCCGAGACGCTTATATTTCAGGTGATCCTCCATAAGCACGAGCTCTGTGTGTCCGCCAGAGACGATGAGTGCCAGAAGTGGGAATTTCGGTTCCGGCTCATCTTCCACGAGCCAGATGGAGTAGAGGTGGGCCTCCAGGTGGTTGATGCCCAGGATCGGCAAGTTGGCTGCTAGCGCCAAACCCTTGGCCATGTTCATGCCAACCACAAGCGAACCTGCTAATCCCGGACCGCGCGTTACGGCAATGGCATCGATGGCTTCGAGTCCGGCGTGCGCCGAATCAAGGGCTTCAGAGACAACCGAATAGATCGCCTCAACGTGCATGCGTGAGGCAACCTCTGGATACACCCCTCCGTAGGTAGCATGCTCCTCTGCCTGTGAGGCGACCACATTTGAGCGAATAGAACGCCCGTTTTCGACGACTGCCGCAGCCGTCTCATCGCATGAGGTCTCGATCCCTAAAATGCGCGTTTCGCTACTCGCCATGCTTTCACCCAATGTCTACCTATGACCGGGATCAAGTGTTTCAAGCGCCCGGAATCTTCAGCACCAGGTCCTTCGGGAACTCCGCCAGGATCTCGAATTCGCCCTCCGGAGTGGCCCAAACTGTATCTTCAATCCGCACTCCTGCGCCGCGCTCCGGATAATAAAGCCCGGGCTCAAATGTAAACACTGTGCCAGGAGCCAATGTGTCGTGATTGCTCTTAATATGACTAAAGCTAGGTACCTCGTGAACCGCCAGGCCTATTCCGTGAGCCAGCGAATGCACGTATCCGTCTGTAGTACCGGGTGCGCTGCGCACTGTCGGATGATTCCTGGCCTCGAACTGTTCGCAGGTCATGATCTGGAAATCCCGGCACGGCGAGTCGACTTTGAGTTGCTCAAACACCGAATGATATACCTCAAGCACGTCCTGATAAAGCGCTTCCGCCTCATCCGACGCCCATCCCAGGCACCACGTTCGGGTGAAATCGTAGAAGTAGCCGCCGCCTATCTCACAGGGAAAGAGGTCGAAAATAATCGTCTTACCGAGCTCCAAAGGCTGGTCTGCCTGGCCAGCGCTGTGGGGAACGCCCGCATCATGGCCGATCGAGAAGATGTTGCCTTCCGGGTCTTCCGCACCCCGCATCGCCAGCCATAGATTGATGCGCCGCTTGACTTCTCCAATGGTCAGGAGCTCGCCCTCTCGATTGACAAGAATCCCGTCCTTGGCCTCATGGGAGGTCAAATACTCGACAACATCACCCACAACCGCGGTGGTGATCTTTCCCATCTCCCGAATGCGTTCTACTTCCTGAGCATCCTTCGTTGCACGGGCTCGCGATAGCACTGATTCATTTTCTGGCTCACCGACCAGCTCGACTCCATCAATGAGGTTCTGCAGCCGGTCGAATACGCCAAATCCTGCTCCGAGCTCCACCTTGCCGTAGAGCGCCACGCGTCCAGAGACTTCATACTCTTCGAAGATCTTTTGCAGCAGCAGCGCAGCTGCCTGAGTGTGATCGCCGTTTGATGACTCGATGAGCTCCGTTGGCCGATAGTCGTCAATGTCCCTGATTTCCAGGCCTGTGCGCGCAGCCTCGTCCCGCTCCATCGAGCGGTGGAAAAGCACGGGGGCTTTGCCTACCTGCTTCAATAGGTAACCGGAAGTAACGTGGACCAGTCCGGTGAAGTAGGTTTTATATGGATTATGAGCAGCGGAACCCGAGACGAGGAGTGCCTCCACATCTGCTTCGCGCATCAGTTGATCGATGTTGGTTTTCATAACGATCTCAATCGCTGAGAGCAGCCTTTAGACCACTCAACAACGTCGCTTCTTGACTCGGCAGCACGGTTCGCGGATCGATCACCACGCGATCATTCTCCACTCTTGAAATGATTGGCGGATCGGTCTCCCGCAAGCGATCGGCTAATGCGTTTGGATGGGTAGATTCAAGCGCAAGCAGCCAGGTGGGCAGTGTCTCCTCCGGTAGGCTACCGCCTCCAACAGTGGATCGTCCGGACATCAATTCCCCAGTCCCTAGGAGCCCAATCCACTCTTCCGCACGCTTCTTCAATTGATCCTCAGGTGCGGCGATCATCATCCAAACCGGTACAGAATCAGGTGCTTCGTTCATCAGAAAATGATTCAAGGTAGCAGAGAGCCCTGCCAGGCACATCTTGTCCGGGCGCACTGCGCGAGCCATGGGATGCTTGCGCAGCTGATCAATCAGCGCCTTCTCGCCCACAAGGATCCCTGCCTGCGGGCCGCCGATCAGCTTGTCACCGGAGAATGCGATCAGCGGCGCCCCCTCGCGGACCGATTCTTGCACTGTTGGCTCGTGTCCGAGGCCGAACTGTTCTGTATCCAGCAAGGCACCGGAGCCTAGATCGTCCAGGACGGGCACGCTACGCTTGCGGCCAACCTCAATTAATTCTGGAAGGCTGGGCTCGGTAGTAAAACCAACGATTTTGAAGTTGGAATGATGAGCGCGAAGAATCATAGCGGTGTCATCGTTAAGGGCTTCTTCAAAGTCCCTAAGATGCGTGCGATTTGTCGTGCCGACTTCCCGCAATATCGCCCCAGACTGCTCCATGATCTGAGGGATGCGGAAGCCGCCGCCGATCTCAATCAGCTGCGTACGAGAGACGAGCACTTCCCTCTCAAATGCCAAAACGGAGAGTACAAGAAGCACAGCCGCAGCGTTATTGTTTACGACAAGAGCCGCTTCTGCACCGGTCAAGCGGACCAGGAGTTGCTCAGCGTGGACCTCTCGGCTTCCGCGAGCCCCGCGTTCGAGGTCATACTCTAGGGAGCTGTAGCCGGTCGATATTTCGGAAATGGCCCGCTGGGAATCAATGCTTAGCGGCGCGCGACCAAGGTTGGTGTGGATGATGACGCCCGTGGCGTTGATGACGGGTCGAAGGGAAGGAAGAAGCCAATCCTGCAGGGTGGCGCGCGTTCCGGAGATCAAATCCGCTTCTTTCGGAGCGTCTTTCCCTTCTTGGATAGCTAGCCGAGCAGACTCCAGGCTCGCACGAAGCGCTTGGACCGTCAGAGGCCGCCCGTATGCGGCGACCAATTCGTCCGCCTCGTCCTTGCTAAGCAGTCGGTCGACCGATGGCAGGTCGCGCAAACTCAACGATTGGGTCTCCAAACACTTCGTTCCAGAAGCCGGAGGAACCACTCTACCATCACGAAACCGACTCCCAACAGCAGACCCAAGGAGAGGGTCAAAGAGCGATTGATCTGCAGCCAAACGCAAAGCGAAGTGAACAGGGCTACCCAAAGCGCCTGCCTCAGCATCACCGCCGAAGGTGCGGGGCCAAAGCGTTTATGCAGCAACCATACAAAGGGCAGGGCAGTCCCGGTGACGGCGATTATGAGCAAGAAGAAGAATAGCCAGCGAGGTCCTACAGTGGGCAATGTTGTGGCCATGAGCAGGTACAGTCCGGTCCATCCGATTGCAATCAATAGCAGGGCAGTCGCAAACAAGCCTCGGGACTGAGAACCGGACATGGGCAGGGATTATAGCGCAGCGCATAGAATCGAGCGTGATATACTCGCCGCCGCGCTCAGGGAAGTGCTGCTCCTGAGCCGATAAATCATGTACAAATCGAATCTGGTTTGCTGATGAGACGTCCTCCAAAGTGGGCTGTATGGGCTCTAGGTGGTGTATTTGTGTTGTTGGCGGTGCTCTCTGCGCTGCTAGTTTTCAGCACCGTCCGAGGCATTACCTCCAACTGGTCAGGGGTTGGCCTGCCAGCAATTTTTGGCTCTCAGGATGAGAAGCCCTTGGAAGTTGGAGAAGGCACCACAGTGCCGTTGGGAGCCCTAGAGCTGGTAAACGACTCACCCTCCTGGAACGGCGTCGACCGCATCAACATCTTGCTGCTTGGTCTGGATTTCCGCGATTGGGAATCGGGTGATGGTCCGCCGCGCACCGATACGATGATGCTGGTTACCATCGACCCGATCGCTGAATCCGCCGGGATGCTCTCCATTCCGCGTGACCTATGGGTTGAGATTCCCGGATTTGAGCACAATCGCATTAACACCGCTTATTTCTTGGGTGAGACGAACCGGCTGCCCGGCGGTGGCCCCGCGTTGGCCATGGCAACCGTAGAAAACCTGATTGGGGTCGATGTCAACTACTATGCGCTGCTTGAATTCTCGACTTTTGAGCGCATGATCGATGAAATCGGCGGGGTGGATGTTCTTGTGCCTGAGAGGATGAAGATCTCGCCAATTGGGCGATCAAGTTACTGGCTAGATGCCAAGGCGTATCACTTGAACGGAGCAGCAACCTTGGCCTATGCCCGGGCGCGCAAAACTGAAGGCGGCGATTTCGATCGTGCTGAGCGACAACAGCAAGTGATCATGGCAGTTCGAGACAAAATCTTCGAACTCGACTCCATACCTGCCCTCCTGGCTAAGGCACCCATCCTCTACCAAGAGTTGGCCTCAGGGATCCATACCAACCTAAGCTTCGATGAGATGGTCAGCCTTAGCTTGCTGGCATTGAAAGTAGATACCGGTAGCGTTGAGCGAGGGGTCATTGCGCCTCCAGACATGGTGCTGCTGGAAACGCATTTTGATGGAGCCCAAGTGCTCAAACCGATCCCAGATAAAGTGCGGGCGATGCGCGATGAGATCTTCACAGGCACTGGAGCTATCGCGCCAACGGTGCAGGACGCTCAGTCGACCGAGGCCGCGCAAGTTGAGAGCGCTCGGCTGGCCGTACTGAATGGTGCCGGGATCGAGGGGCTCGCAACCGATACAGCCGAATTTCTAACTAGACAGGGATTAAATATTGTCGAGATTTCCAACGCCGATCGGCACGACTACGACAAATCCCGCCTGATCGTGCACAGCCAGAACTACCCGTATACGCTGCGCTATCTGACGGCTATGCTAGGTCTCACTGAGGGGCAAATCCTGACGCCCGTATACCCCCTGCCGGATATTGATGTAGCTGTGATCCTGGGTTGGGATTGGGTTAACAGCGATCGTCCGTAGCAATCTAGCAAATCTGCAAATCAAGAGGAACGTCAGGGAGGACGCTACTTTTTGTTGCTCCCATCCACAGATAGAAGGCCCATTACACAATCATAAGAATCCCGGCTCCAACCACGATTCCTAGCACAACACCCACCAGTGCATCCGAGAGATAGTGCAGATCCATCGCGACCCGCGAGAGCGATACCAGGGGAACCCAGGCGAGCAGGATCGGGACGAGCCAAGCAGGACCCCAGCCGAGAACCAGCATTGCAAGCATCGTCGCCCTTGCGGCATGGCCGGAAGGGAAAGAATGCGGATCGGTGAGCCGGTAAATCGTCCCAAATTCACCCTCCGGTCGGTGGCGGCGAATTAAAAATTTCAATGCAATGACAATTAGGGCCGTAACAAAGATTCCAATAAAGAGTCGGAGAGCCCATTCTTTCCAGAATGCGCCCCCCAAGAACCACACTGCGGCCAACCCAATACCCCAAAACCAAGAATCGCCGGAGTGCGCAAAGACAGCACCGATCGCTCGCATGGCCGGCGGCCGGCCGGCGAAACTAATCCTTGCCGACCAGCGGCGGTCGATTTCAAGCAGGTTCTGCAATTTCAGTCCAAGGAATATAGTTCGAGTTCCGGACTCCAGGAGAGCGCTTCAAGATCGAGGTGGTCGCTCTGATCAAAGGCCACCCCTTCTTTTTCGAGCAGGGTGCGCTGAAGAGCAGGGCCCATTCCATGGCGAACGCTAATACGTCCCTTGGCATTGACCACTCTGTGCCAGGGCAGTTGCTCGGGGCAGTTGTTCAAAGCATAGCCGACCCAGCGAGCTCTGATGCGAGAATAGGCCGCATAGTCGATGCCTGGAGGAGGTGGGATGAGTGCCGCAATTCCACCATAAGTCATCACACGACCTTCCGGGATCTGCCGGACAATGTCGAAGACCGCCGCCCGGTGAGCATGGCGATCTTCAGGTTGATCGATACTCAGAATCAGGTCCCCCAATCGCGCAGATAGACGAAGTCGTATCCGATGGTGCGATTGCTGAGTTTGGCGATAGGTGGCATTACGCGCTTGAAGTGGTTACGCCGCACTTGTTCTGCGACTGCTTCGACAAATGCTTGATCGAAGCCGACCTCCACGCAATCCTCAGGCGAGTGGCGCCGGTCCACAAGTAGGTAGAGTAGTTTATCGACCTCTTCATAGGTGAAGCCCAGCTCGCCCTCATCGGTTTGTCCAACCCAAAGATCTGCAGAGGGAGGTTTATCCAGGATTACTTCAGGTATGCTCATTTCGGCTGCTAGCTGCCGGACCTGCGTCTTGTAAAGATCCCCGATTGGATTCATGGCAGAAGCCGCATCGCCGAATTGGGTCGTGTAGCCGAGCAGTATTTCCGTTTTGTTACCGGTCCCGATCACAAGCCCATTGAATGCGGCGGATTGATCGTACAGAACGATCATTCGCATGCGAGCCATGATGTTCCCGCGCCGCACTCGTTGATCTTCTGGTATGTCACCAACTAGTGCATCAACCGCCTCAGAAATTGGCAGCGTCTTTTCTTGAACTCCAGTCATTTCGATGATCACTCCCGCATGCTCGAGCGAATCGGGCGAGGAAGTGTGATAGGGAATCCGAACAGCCAATATATTTTCAGGACCCAGCGCCTCAGCAGCCAGCACACAGGTCAAAGAGGAATCAACCCCACCGGACAGTCCCACAACGGCCCGTTCGAAACCTGATCGATGGGTCTCACTTCGGATAAATCCGGTGAGGATCTTCTTAGCGATTGGCGAATTGATATCCAGATTGATTTCGTCTCGAGTCATTTCGTATGCTATCTGGGCTCGCGCGGTCCAGGCAGAGTGGAGTGCCGGATGCGCATCAGCTCGCGCTGGATCAGTTCTGGTCGTTCATCCCTCAGCAGTGGTAGGCGGGTGCGTGCTCGATGCAATTGGTGAAGATCGAGCTCGGCAACGAACAAACTTTCCTCGTGAGAAGGACCACGCGCCACGAGTTCTCCATGCGGATCGAAGACCACAGACCCGCCCCAGAATCCCAACCCATCTTCAAAACCAACTCTGCCCACATTCGTGACAAAGGTGGTGAACAGGCTGGCGTACGCTTGCGCAACATGTTCCACCCAGCGGGCCGATTCGAGAGCCTCTTCAGAATCAAGCCCACGGCCCGGTGAGGCGGACATAAAGAGCAAAATGTCCGCGCCGTCTAACCACAGCAAGTAGGGCGGCGAAGCGTGCCAAAAATCCTCGCAAATGAGCACCCCAAGGCGCCCAAATCGAGAATCGAAAGCACGAATCGAATTGCCCCATGTAAAGAAGCGGCCCTCATCGAACATCCCGTAGGTAGGCAGGTAGACCTTTCGGTGGACACTGAGGATTTCGCCTTGAGACAGGTACGCAGCGGAGTTGTAGATACGGTGGCGTGCATCGCTTTCTACAAAGCCGACCAGTAGATCTGCCTGCTGACTGGACTGAAGCAACGTTCGAAAAATGGGATCGTCTGCTATAGGTTGGCGCGCAACCGTTGAGGTCAGATCCTGCAGAGCGTACCCCGTGAGGGATAACTCTGGAAAGACCACTAGGTCGGCTTCAACTCGAACCGCCTCATCAATTCGTGCTAGATGCTTCTCTAGATTTGCATCGACATCGCCCAGCACCGTGTCGATTTGGGCAACTGCGAGACGGATCATCTGCCTAGATTAACCACGACTGCGGTCAATCCCAGGGATAGGATTGCCGCTGAGCCGAGGCCATCCCACCGTATTCCGGCCAAGGCAGGCATGGGATCACCGCGAGTGAACGATAAGACCAGTGCGATCACAGCTACAAGTGAGAGGGATAGGGCGGCAAGTAGGCCAGGCCGCAAATCCAAGTGGGAAGCCCAGTATAGTGCACCGACCACCATTAGCGAGAGCAACCCTCCTAATGCCTGCGTGGGCCATCGGGGCACGATGTTGCCAATCACATCGGGCGCCGGCGGCGTGAAGAACCCGGGAGCGGTCTTGAGGCCGTAGGCGCAGCGATCGACCAGGCAGCCCAACCAGGCTGCCGAAGCAAGGATAGCGGCCGGGATTGCCAGCGTATCCGCGTTTTGCCAGAACGAACGCCGGGTCAGAAGGACATAGATTGCCAGGCCTACCAATGCTCCGATTGCTCCGGCTGCCCAACTGAGGCCGCCTTCCCAGAAGTAGAAGGCCTCTGAGGGTCGCTGGCTGAAGTATCCCCAGTGGGTCGCTACGTACCCAATGCGGGCTCCGATCAGCCCGGTTAGCAGGGCGATCAAGCCTGCATCAATACGAGCGGTCGCGTCGATGTCCCTTTTAGTGGGTTGAAGACCCAGCCAGAAGAACGAAACTACCGCACCGATAGCGAAAATCCAGGGGTAGGCGTCGTGCACAGACAAATCCGGCGGCCCACGGGAGTCTACCATTACCCACCTGACTGTATAATCTTGGTGAAGGTGACCGAAACCCAGATCTCTCCCGTATCCAATAAATTTGAGCTCGATGAGTTCATCGCCTTCCCATGGAAGGTCTACAAGGGCGATCCATATTGGGTCCCACCCCTCCTATCCGAACGCAGACAGTTTTTCGATCCTCAAAAGAACCCCTTTTTTGAACACGCCAAGGCCTCGTTCTTCCTGGCTCGCCGGAATGGAGAAGTGGTTGGAACCATAGGCGCGTTTTCGAATTACCTTTACAACGAAATACACAAAGACAATACAGGCTTCTTCGGCTTCTTCGAAGTATTGGATGACCCAGAAGTGGCAGAAGCTTTGCTGAAGACTGCTGAAAATTGGGCAATAGACGCCGGCCACGACCAGATCCTCGGGCCTATGCAATATTCCACGAACGACGAATTGGGCCTTCTTGTCGATGGTTTTGATGATCCACCTCGGATCCTGATGACCTACAACCCGCCGCGCTATGGGGGATACATCGAACGCGCCGGATTTGAGAAGGCGATGGATCTGTGGGCTTACAAGATTGGAGTACGAGACCTAGAGAAGAACATGCCGGAAAAGGTTGTTCGGGTGAGCGAGAAAATCCTAAAGCGATGGAAGCTTAGTATCCGGCCGATCAATATGAAGAATTTTGACACCGAGGCCGAGCTCTTGCTCAGTGTCTACAATAGTGCCTGGGAACCCAATTGGGCCGCGGTTCGGATGACTCCAGGCGAGGCTGACCTCCTGGCAGAGCAGATGAAACAGCTCGTCGATCCTGATCTAGCCCTGATCGTTGAGAGGGACGGTAAGGCGGTAGCATTCGGGCTTGCACTTCCCGATCTCAACCAGCCACTGCTCAAGGCCTATCCCAAACCTGGCTTCCCCGAGGTGCTCACGCTGCTTAAGCTGCTCTGGCACTGGAAAGTGCGCGGCAATATCCGGTGGATCAGGGCCTGGGGCGTAGGCATTCTGCCAGAGTACCAGGGACAGGGGCTAGAATCGATCATCTTTCTGAAACTGACCGAAGCTGCCTCTCGCAAGGGCTTCGAGTTGAGCGAGGCCAGCTGGATCCTCGAAAACAACGACAAAGTCAACAAGAGCATTCGAATGCTCGGGGGTGAGGTCTACAAGACTTACCGGATTTACCAGAAAGCTCTCTAGTATCAGATACTCCTCGGTTGTGGATTAAAGGCACGCAACCATGCTTGAATCTCCGCTAATCCCAAATCTGCTTTACCTGGCGCTGGTCATTGGTACCTGGCTTGCCGCATTAGCCTTGTTAAATCCCGGTACAGGCATCATCGAAGTGCTTGCATTGGTTACGCTGGGCATTGCGGGAGTTGGAATGATCTTCTTTCCGGTCAACCTGTGGGCGCTGGCTCTGCTCGTTATCGGACTTGTCCTATTTGGTTTATCGGTGTGGCGATTCCGGAGAGGCCTGTGGCTGGCGCTTTCGATCATTGCGCTCACGGCAGGATCGGCATTTCTTTATGCCAGCCCGTCTGGTGGTCCGGCGGTGAACCTGCTGCTGGCACTCGTAGTAACCGCCGCCTCGGTCGGTTTCTTCTGGCTCATGGCGCGCAGCGTATTGAAAGCACACCAGGTAATGCCGGACCAGGATCCGGCCCGGTTGATCGGCCAGGTGGGTGAAGCGAGGTCAGCTATCGACCCGGTCGGATCAGCCTACGTCGGTGGAGAGCTATGGACCGTAAAGGCCGAATCGACGATCCCACCCGGGACCCGCGTGCGGGTGAGTGGGCGGGAGGGCCTATTGCTCGTTGTTGAGCCCGATAAGCCGAAAAGAGAAGGAGAGTGAGATGCCGGAGATAACAATATTTCTGTGTCTGATTGTCGGCGGGGGCCTGTTGGGGCTCTTTCTGATTGCAGGAGCCATTCGGATCATCCCCGAGTACGAGCGGATTGTCGTATTCAGACTCGGCCGATCGCTGGGTCAGCGTGGACCCGGTCTGGTGCTGCTGACGCCCTTTATCGATCGTGGCACTAAAGTCGATTTACGGGAACAGGTACGCGAGATCCCTCGTCAAACCTCGATCACGTTGGATAACGCACCCATCGATATCGATTTCCTTTGGTATTTCAAGGTCACAGATGCCACCATGAGCGTCCTTCAGGTGGAAGACTTCGAAGGTGCTGCCGAAGGTATGGCGACTACTACCTTACGATCGGTCATCGGAGGCATCTTGTTGGATGACGTGCTGTCTCAGCGGGACCATATCAACCAGACCCTACGCGTGAAGTTGGACGAGGTCACGGAGCGTTGGGGAGTCAAGGTCACAAACGTTGAAATCCGCGAGATTCTGCCGCCCAAGGAGGTCCAGGATGCTATGAATCGGCAAATGACCGCTGAGCGAGTACGCCGGGCGGTGGTTACCGAGTCCACCGGCCAGCGGGATGCGGAAGTTAACGTCGCAGAAGGACAGAAACAGGCCGAAATCCTCAAGGCCGAAGGTGACAAGCAGGCCAATATCCTGCGCGCGGAGGGTGACCGGCAATCACAGTTGCTAAGGGCGCAAGGTTATTCTGCGGCGCTGGAACAGATATACAGCGCGGCACAAGACATTGACCAGAAGACGATGACCCTGCAGTATTTTGAGACGCTCAAAGATATGGGAGCCAACCCAGCGACAAAGTACATCTTTCCGATGGAGTTCACGAGCCTAATCGAAAATTTCACGCGCGGAGACAGCTCCTCGTAAGTATGCAGATAGCCATCTGATTGGCCGCGCGCTGGTGAGCGCGCGGCCCCTTCTTTTCTCAGAAAGGATTAACCATAGCCAAGCCACTGACTAAGGACCGAGCTCCGC
>JBHIBY010000017.1:0-39212 GCA_046759305.1 Anaerolineales bacterium | reverse complement strand
CCAAAATAAGCGACGTAACGATAGGTTGCCACTAGCTTGACCGGGTCGTCGGCCAGCAGAATGAGCGGCACTAGGCCGGCTAGCGCGCTGCCGATGATGGCCGCTGCCGTGCGCATCCCGCTGGAGACGCTGAACAGATGCACACGCTCGTAATCCTCAGAGTTCTCGGCCATGAACGCTGGTTCGGATACTCCGTGCAGCCCGCCAAACATGCCGCCGACTACAGCGGTAACCAACAGCAAGATCGGGTTGAGGGTGGATATGGCAATTAGGGACATCAGCGCGCCCATGCCATCCCCCAGAATGAAGCTGAGCTTCCGGCCGATGCGATCTGAGATAAGGCCAGCTGGGATAGCCACTACGGCACCCGCAACTGAACTGACCAGGATACGCAGACCGACAAAGGCCACGTCAATCCCCGCTGCCAGTAGATACAAGTTGAAGACCACATTCCACGTGCCGTAGATCACGTCCATACCCACTATGTGGACCATGTACATGCGCGCGTTGTGACTGAAAAGTCGAATTTTTCCAACATAGCCGCCAAACCCCGTCAGCCGACCAAAGTCGGAAGCGGTCGCCTGCCTACCAGCAGATCGTCCGGTAAACAGCACGGCGCTCACTCCAGCAATCACCAGTATCCCGAAGCCCATCAATGTCCACGCCAGCGGCCCGGCAATGGGCGAGGCCTCGTGGTCGTGGTGACCGCCGCCCTCCTGGGCCGATACGGCCGGAACGGCGACAAACAACAAGAGAAACGCAAGCAGCGGAATCCAGCGCAATTTTGTCATGGTGAACCATTCCTCTTAAGAAAGGTGTATACCGAGTGGCACGGAAGGGAGATGCTCGCAATCGGCCAAAGGGCGGGGGAGCACCTGGACTGCGGTACAGAGAGTGCCCAAGCAAGGATCCGAATCTATAAATCCCGAGAGCCCAAAAATGACAGCCCGCGCCCAGCTTTGTCCGCCCGTTGTAGATCTCAGTCGAGCTCTGATTGTCCGATGAGCAGCCCCAGTTGAAGAGCAGCGACTTTCAGTTTTTCCCAGTGAAGCGGATCCACTGTCACGCTCTCGGGTCCTAGCTGTTCTCCTAGAAGTCGACGAGTGCTCGGTTCTTTCATCAGCCGATCGATTACCTGCGCGTCCTCCACGCGTAGGATCATCTGCCGCTCGGCTTTCGCTTCCATACCGGCCCGCTCCCAACGCTTCAACGCCTTGAGAATCCCCTCCGGCGCCGGTATTTCGGCTAAGACCTGATGGGCATGGGCAGCCGTTAACCCACTCCCTTCAGCGCTAAGCAACGATTGGGCGGTCAGACGGAAATGGTAGGCTCCGCCATCCACGCGCTCCCACTCACATAGACGGGAGAGCTGGTAGCGCAACGTGCAGTCCGCCTCCAGCGCGACCCGGATGCGGCCATCGGGCCACGCCCTCGCCTTACTACCTTTGGACTTGCGATCCGAGCCGGCGGTCTCCGTAAGACGAAAAGCGGATCCATCCTGACTAATGTCCGAAAGACCTAGCCACAGCATCGGACCTCGGATCAAGTAGCCCAAGTACTGGCCTTCGACTCTGTCCCAGGCGTCGAAGCCATGTAGAGAATCACCATCCGATTGAAGATACCAACTGTCAAATCCCCCGGGTGGACGCATAAATCCTGGATCCACCTCGTGCACCGCGTCGACAAAACCTGTTAGTGACCACCAGGTATCGATCGGAACTGAGTGAATCAAGTCGAGCGCGGCGACTCTGCCGGCTTGCGGATCGTTAGGCCAGTCTCCGGCAGGGCTGCTTACGAAAGGGGTTTGAGCGAGATCGTTCCAGGCAATCGAACGCTGCCAAGTGTCACGAAGATGCTGCAATGCCTGCGCGCGGTGCAACTGGAGGAATGCACGAATCTGCTCTGGAGAATTCATGATCTCTGCATCCGCCAGCAGGGTCTCAAGCAGAGCTAACGATTCCGGTTGCCTCAGGAATTGAAGCAGCCAATCGCGATCCAAATTCCCGGCTCGTCGGTGTGCTGCCAGCACGGTGACGGAGTCGTCAACCGCGTAGCTGTTCGACTGGATGATTCGCTTGGGATCAGGGACAGGCTCTCCTAGTTGCCGGGGTTCCGGGCTGCTGACCGCCGGCATCCTGTCCAACAAGTCGTCGGGGACGAACCCAAATTCCTGCGGCCCGCCGTCGGCATCGGCGAACGCTCTGGACATTAGTCCCCGGTACCAGAGCATCTCCAGAGGGGAAGCCGGCTCCTTCCACGGCTCCAGGCGATCTCGTTTGCCAGGTCCCATGTCTCTGAGCGGTCCGAATCGGCGCACGAGTGCTTCCATCGGAAGCCGCCCTCCACTCTGAACTATGCGCTCCAGTGCACGCTTGGCGCTACCGGGTAGGGTCTCAACGAATACCGGGGTTCGCTCGAGCATAGCGCCAGACAACCCCTTGATTGTCATGCTTTGATGGTCGTTAGGGAGATCCAGTCCCCAAAGATCAGCGATGACCTTAAGGTGGCTCCGGTCGTGATCCTGGAGGGTTTGGGCGAGCGTTTGCACCGCAGGTGCGCTCAGCCGATGAGGCGGATGGCTTCTGGGAGCACTCGCACTGTGAGCTCGCGCACGTTGTTCGTAGCGTTGGCGAAGATCTCCCCGTCTGTGTGTATAAGCAGTGGGTGATCCGATTCGAGCTGAAGCTCGCGGAATTCGCCAAGACGGACTTCCTTGAAGCGTTCATGCGTGCCGCGCATGAATTCTGGGATCAGGCGAAACATCTTGAGGCGCGAAACCCACTCGACCGTCGCATAGTTGAGTACACCATCATCGGGAAGAGCCTCCGGCGCGAGGACAAAACCTCCTCCCTCACGCCGCCCATTGCATAAGGCAACCATCAAGAATTCATTGTCGATTTCTTCGGATTCAGTGCGGATCTTGAAGTGAGGTGCATGGTGGTCCCGAAGAATGGTTTTCACCGCAGCCACAAAGTACATAGCAGTGCCCTGAAGGCTCGTGATGGATTGAGAGTTGATGACTGCAGCCGCGTCAAAGCCAATACCGAGAACGTTATCCCAATATTCGACTCGACCGGATCCGTCACGCACCATCCCAATATCCAGGCCTCGGGGTTCACCGGTGAAGGCCCGTACAATCGCCACCGTGGGATCCGATTCAACTCCAGCATTGGCACTGAAATCATTTCCATTGCCGATGGGTACAGCCGCAAGCATCGGCCGTTTCTCGGAACCGACTTGCATAAGCCCATTGATGACCTCGTGAACCGTGCCGTCGCCGCCAATAGCGACGACGACATCAAACCCTTGTTCCGATGCCTCCAAGGCCAATTCGGTGGCATGGGTGGGATACTCCGTACCGGTCCATTCCGCGCCGCCCATGTGTTCGATCGTTGCTTGCAGCGCAGACGCGATCCGCCACCCACGACCATTGTCCGCGTGATGGTTAAAGATCAGCTTTACACGGCGATCCACTATGTGAAAGGTCCTTTTTAGCTGAAGCGGGGATGATCTCCGCGATTATAGTCGATGCGCAGAGGGAACCCGCGCTTAACCCCCTATTTGGAAGGCAAATGAGCCTGAGTAGTACCTTTTTTAAGTGTAAAGAGGATTGACTCTTAGGCCGACTCTGCGTAGAGTCGAGGCAGTAGGAGCCTCAGGCCACCAAAAGACTGCTACCCCCGTCGGCCGTGGCGCTACTCTGACCAAACAGCCCAAGCCATTCAGTGGGTGGCGAAGGGAATGTAGTACGCCGGTCGGTCGGAGTTCCGCCCTTCCCTGCGGCGAACAGATGTGGGGCCTTCCGGCAAGAGCGGCAGTGCCGGCCGTCCAGCGGATTGGCAGGGGGCTCTGCTGCTTTTTCTAGCCCCCAAGATTCATTGTAGATTCGGTTGGATTTGATCCTCAAGGAAGTTGTGAGGAGGAAGCTAGATCGGTCCTCCGACCCAAGACCCGATAGGCCCTCGGATCGCCTTCTGTTCCATCGCGCTTGAATTCAAATTGATGATGTGCAGGCTCCAGATAGGCATGGGTGCGCGCGCTGATCCACAACTCCCCCGCCGCTGCGTGGGTTTGAAGCTTGCGAGCCTTTCTTAGCAGATCTCCGGTGAGCGAAAATTCCTCCCTGATCTTGATCCCATGGTCCAGCGCGCGATCCGGGAGATAGGGACCCACCATCACCTCCCCGGTGTCAATCCCAATCCTGACTTCAGAGGCCCCCTTGGGGGATCCAAAATGCTCCAGTAGCGATAGAGCAGCGTGGGTTGCTAGCAGCGCGCTCACCTGAGGAGGCGCTCGATAAGGTGATATTCCGAAGGTGGCGGTCAATGCCGAATCCTCCGACAGACTTAGGGCTCCGCCATGCTGCTCAATTATTTGAGTACTCGCTTCTAACTGAAGCTCGACTTCAGATACCGATAGCCGAGCATGCAGTACAGAGACCTTCTCAGCGCTACCGATGGTCGGAAGGGTCGCAGCATCGCTGGCAGATGATAGCTGTTTCGAAACTGGCGGCAGCCGCAGCTTGAGCCAGGCCGGCACAATGAGCAAAGAACCAATCGCGACCGAGATTAGGAACGGCCAGTGCGGTCCAAACAGCTCCCAAATCTGGCTGCCGATCCAGGGAGAAGGCAACGAAAATATTCCGATTGAGGTCGCAAACAGACCATATGCGACGCCTCTCAGGTGCTGCGGCACGGCCTTTGAGATCAGGGAGCTTCCTGAAGGGGCGAATAGCCCAAAGCTGATTCCTTGCAAGGCGAATGAGAACGCGAATCCCAATGTATCGACAGACAGAACCAGCACCAATCGTGAGCTAACGCCTGCAAGCAGAGCCAGCGCGAGCACGGTCCGTTCGCTGGTCCGGTCCACCAACCATCCAGCCGGATAGAGCGTGAGCAAGAGGGCCAACCCATAAATCCCATCCATCAAACCAATGCTCTCCACATTGACACCATGGATGTCGGTCAGGAAAACTGGGATCAGATCAAAGGAAAGCCTCATCGATATGTCGCGAATGCCATCGATGATCAGAATCCAGGCGATGACTCCGCCAGCCACAAAAAGGGCCCACATCTGCGTGAAGGAGCCTCGGAAGGACTCCCACGACACCTTTTGGCCTGAGATCTTCAAGGACGGGGACGTACGCAGCAGGAAGAAGAAGATCGCCGCCGCGATGGCAAAGGACACAGCCGCCACCCCGAACATAAATCGAAACCCGATGGCGGCCGCTAACAGGCCGCCCACCACCGGCGCGACCACCCCTGAACCTCGATAGACGGTTTGTGAAACTCCAAACATCCGCCCGCGGGAGGGCTCTGGAGTGATATCCGCGATGTAGGCAGCATAGGCTGGGATTGTGAGCGAGGAAGTAATGGCCATGAGCGCTGGGGCAAGGAGCGCGGCTTCCCAAGTCGGAGCGAGAGCATAAACGGCAAATGTCAGCACACCAGTTGCGCTCCCGATAAGGATTACCTGAAGGCGACCCACCACGTCGGCCAGCCAGCCACCTAGCAGCTTCACCAGGATGGGGAATACCATGGAGATCGTGAAGAAGAGCCCGAGCTGGGTGATGCTGGCGCCGAGCTCGCGAATGTAGACCGGAATTAGCACCATCGGCATGGTGATGGCGAAATTCGTCAGCCCCATGCCGATGAGAAAAATGATTGTGCGTCGGTTTAGATCAAGGATATCCCCACCCCCTGCTCCAAGTAGAAGGGGTTCTCAGATAAAGCTGCTCCCGTTGATATGCAAGAAAGCAGCCGTTCAAGCAGCTATAAGATTATCCACTTCCGCTTTGGCGCTATCAGGGTCGCGAAACAGGATCGCATGCATTCCAAGCTCCCTAGCTGCATTGATGTTGCGCTCAAAATCATCAACGAATATGGATCGATCGGCCTCGACTTCCAACCGGTCGAGAGCAAGTTGGTAGATCGCAGGATCTGGCTTCACCAGGCCGACCTCGGCCGAGATAATAAGATCATCGAACGCATCGTCAACGTGCCAGTGATGCACAAGCTGATCTCGAAGCTCGAGCCAGGCGTTTGATATGAGTCCGGTCTGGAATTGCGCCCTCAATCCTCGGACGTAGCCTATCAATTCGAGGTCGAGGTCATCACCCTGCCAGAAGTCCCGTGTCAATTGCTTCCCTTCCTCCGAGCTCAGGTCCAGTTCCTGTCGGACCCATTCCCAGACCTGGTCCGCGTCGACTTCTCCCAGGGCAGCTTTATAGCCCATTTCACCGCCAAAGATCAATCGATCCAATTGGCGCGGCTCCATCCCTAGTTGCTGCTCCCAAAGTTCGCGTTTGGTTCGATCTTCCGTGCGGACGAGAACGCCGCCGAGGTCCCAGAAGACGGCCCTAATCTCAGACATACAGGTTGAAGTGTATCCGAAGGGTGTTGATTCGTGGTTAATCAGCAGACCCGCTCCCAGATGGACCTGCGAGTACGTGATCTAGTGCTTCAAGCCTGGCGCCTACTTGCCTAAGTTCATTAATTCCTCGCCGGGCCGGAGTTCTTTTGAGTAGGCGTCCCATTGAAGGTCGATCTTCATACCTGCCTTCTCATATAACCCGGTAGCGCCAGTAGGGTTTAGGCCATCGACTCCCAGGCCGACTTTGTGTGTGCCACGACGCCAAAATTCTCCGAACGAATGGATTAAGAGCGCAAGTGCCAGGCCCTTCCGTCGCCAGGGACGGCGCACACTGAGCGTGCGGACCCATCCCATTTCGGGATCGTGATCGGCCTGCGGCCTCGCGCGAGCGAGGCCTGCAACCTGATCTCCATCCCAGGCGATGAACCACAAGCCGGGATCGTAAGCGGATTCATGGTAACTCGCGTGCGACCAGCGCTTATACCCGGCCTCGAAAGACTCCGGCACGTGCCCCCAGTGGTCCTCGAACGCTTCGTCCTCGGCCCGGTATACTGCCTCAGAATCCCGATCGCGATCAAAGGGCTTCAAGACGGTGCCGTCCGGCCAGCGGGGTGGTTCGGGCGGCTCATGAAGTTCAATTGCCATGCGCCAAAAGTAGCGATCGGCTTTATAGCCTCGATCCTCCATCAGCTGAACCGACGGCTCGTGGCCGTGATAGGTGCCGACCCTCATGGCGACACGTGCATCATTCGGAACTCGTGGAATAACCTGAGCTGCACGCTGCTCGCCCCACGATAGCAGATAGCTTCCGATCCCTCGTCCCTCGTGATCCGCGTGAACGACTCCGAACACCCAGGGATGCACCGGGACCTCCGAGGTATCCCAAACTTCCTCCTCTCCGACAAGCTCTCCTTGAGTTGTTTCGACGAGCCGGATATTTGAACTGGGATCAAAGCCTGGCGTCTCCCACTCGCCGCGCGCGCGCTCGAGGGTGGTTTGGTTGCTGCCGCTCACAGCGGTCGCAAATTCATTAATAAAAACAACGACCTGTTCCAAATCGGCCATCGTAGCCGGACGCGCGGAATATCCCTCAGGTAAATCGGTTGCTTGCTCCATGCTCACTCCTCCAGAGGCTTCCGATAATCCGTCCAGCGCTTTACTTGCTCAAATCCCATGCTCTCATAAAGGCTCAATGCGCCGCTGAGATTCTCGGTATCTACACTTAATGCCGCCTCTTCCATTCCCAGGTCTCTCAAAAGGTAGAAGCTCTCCGCAATGAGCGCCCGCGCAAGTCCGCGGCGGCGCCATGGACGCCGTACGCTGATATTTTCAGTGTAGCCTCGCTTGCGGCCGTATTCTTCGTTTTCACGTTCGTCTATATAATTTTGCACCATCCCGGCCACCTCATCGCCGTCCCAGGCGACCTTCCAGAGCTTGGGGTTGAACGTGCGTCCTTCCAGCCAGTCCTGATAGTTCTCTTCAGTTGGCACGACATATCCCCAGTGATCTCTGAAAGCCTCCGCACTCGCATCCCAGATCGGACGAATGTGCTCGTCCAAGACCGGGCGAACCTCGAGACCCGGAGGCATAGGAGCCTGCGGTAGATCCCCTTCTAAAGACCGCGCCATTTCGAATTCGTAGCGGATCGGCTGGTAGCCCTCGCTCAGAGCAAGCTTGTCTTTTCCGATCAGAGTATCCGCTCCAAAGGTCTGCAAATAGCGTTCGCCGTCTTGTGGATGGTCGGATGCGATTATTCGCAAGCGACGCTCGCACCACCGCAGCATTGCGCTTCCGATCCCTTTTCTTCGCCACTCAGGCAGCACCGTGCCAAAGTGGAAATAGACGCGGTCTCCCTCAAGCTGTTGCTCCCAGAACACACGGCAATATGCGATAAGCTCGCCTCCCGCTTCTGCCAAAAGCATATCTTGGAAGGGATCACAGTTCGTAAGATGGGAGTAGTATCGCTGCATATCCTCCAAGGTGTTTGTCTGCTTGATCTGGTCGTACTCTTTTGAACGCTCAAGGATAGCCACCATACCCGGATAGTCGATTTCTCCCCGGAATCCACGGAACGAAATTCCTTTTATCTTTAGTAGGATGTCCAATTTGGTTTGCTGATGCACCATGTTCTCCTTAGCAAATGTGGGCCCGTGCGGCCCACCTGTCCTGTAACAAGAAATAAAAAACCGCGGGGTAGGCCCGCGGCATGTTGGGACAATACTTCAGTTCAACCGGCAGCAGGCGAGTTCTGCTCTGGCATGGGGGAGCCCGACGCCTTTGCGCTGTCAGGAAGTCGAATTGTCATGTACACCTCCTGTCCCGGTCCGAAGCGCAGTCTAGCACTCGCTCCAGAGCGTGTCAAGGAGTGCGAGTCTGGGCGCCTGCAATCGTGCTTGTAAATTTTCAATGCACTCCCTGCCAGGCAACTCATAATGGAGGTTTGAGCGAGTGTCTATGATGCAGCCCAAGCCATGCGCCGGGAGAGGGAAAGCTAGCGCCGCTGTGGGTCGGCGACGCGCTCCATTCCTCGCGAGGTGAGATAGAAAGCCAAGGCGAAAAGCGACAAGGCCAAAGCGGGAGGAATGAGCGAATGCCAGGAGGGTTCCGGAATGCTGAGCGCTTGATCGTAGGTAAAAGTCTCGTAGATCATGGTTCCCCAATTGTGGATCGAGCGAGTAAAACCGAAGAAAGAGATGAACCCGTCGGCCACAACTGCGCCGGTAACTACCACCATCGCGGACAAGGCGGCCAGCGGTAGTAAATGGGGAATAACGTGCCGAGTAAGCACATGCGTTGAGCCAGCTCCGGAGCTCCTGGAGGCCTCCACGAACGGAGATTCGCGCAGCTTATGCGACTGAGACCTTAATATGATGGCAGTTCCTCCGGCCCCCGCGACAAATCCATAGATCAGGCCAAGTGCCAGCGGTCCGATGTCGCGGAAGCGAGTTCCAATAATCACCATCAGGATCGGGGCCGGGAGCAGGAGAGCAACGTCCGACAACCGGGATAGCACCGAATCCACTGACCCACGGTAGTACCCGGAGTATGCACCAACAATCGTCCCGATGATTGAAGCGGCCAATGCCGCTGCTAGACCTAGCGCGAACGTCGGAGTCGTGGCGGCCAGCAGCCTGCTCAACACATCCCGCCCCAAGGCGTCGGTTCCAAGCAAGTGCGCGGACGATGGAGTGCTGGGGTGGAAGACCTTCGAGTCAAACCCAACTTGTGGATCATAGATTCCCGAGGGCCAAACGGTATCCATCAGGATCGGGTGAATTGCGGCCATGACCGCGAACAACAGTATCAATACCAATCCAATAACTCCCAGCGAGCTTCTCTTGTATTCCCCCCAGGCTCCCTTGAGCCTGCCGATCGACAAAGCTAAACGGATGCGCGCTCGAGCTAACCGCTGCCCTTGCACCTTGCTTTGGGGCAGCGGCTGCATGCTGCGCAGGTTTGCCGCGTAGAGAGCTTTCTCGCGCTCGTCTACCGGGAGTTGCTCTAGCATCCATTTAATGGCTTTCTTGGTTGGCTTGCTGTTCGGATTTCGCTCGAGCGCGTGTGCGAGGTAAGCAAGACCTGCTTTGGGTTCAGATGTGGCGGCTAAGTACAACCACGGCCTTTCTGAATTAGGGAGCAGCTTCAGTGCATAGCGTGCCAGGCGTCTTACCTCGGCTTTGTCACTCAGGGCAAGTGCCTCATGCGCTGCGCGCAGCGCTTCATTGCCTTTGTCATTTGAGTTTGGGGGAGGAATTGAGTTCACCAAATGCTCTCTGAGATCCCTACAGCTTCGTATCCTGAGTTTCAGCAATGCGTAGTCGTGGGTCCATGGCCGCCAGCACTACTTCTAGGATCAACCTTCCCACTAACGTCACGAGGCCGACCAGCAAAAAGAGCACCATGACTACTGGCATATCTTGCTGGTAAAGCGAGCTGAACAGCGTACTCCCCACACCCGGCCAATCTAATACGTCTTCGATAATCACGATCCCGGTGAGGAGAAAGGGCAAAGTAATGATGAAACGACTGACCACCGGCAGAATGGCGTTGCGGCTTGCATGCTTATCGCGCACGATTTGCTCTGGCAAGCCCTTAGCACGAGCCACGGTGACATACTCTTGGTTGTGGTGCTCACGCAGGCTTGTGCGCATGATGAGCATCGTCTCCCCGAATGTCAGCAAGATGAAAGTGAGCATAGGAATGGCGCCAATGCCGACTAGATCCATGGCCTGGGGACCAAAACCCCATGATCGCCAGATCAGGAATGAGACACCTCCAACGAGTACTATGCCGATCAACAGCGGTATTCCGCGACCAAGACGCCTCGTCAGCAGCCAACTAATCAATACGAGCCCAGCGACCAGTACCGCAAACGTGAGCAGCATTCTGCTTGCCACAGCTTCCGGCTCCAGATCGATCTGTGCCCACAGCCTGCCATCAAAGCTGCCGGCCGGATTTCCAGAAAATCCTCGATAAACGCCCAGCCGCCGGCCGATCAGATAGGCGGTCAACCATGCCAACCATGGAGGGAATGAGGTAAATAGAGCCAGGCCGCTGAGAGTGGTAACGTTCGAGACGATCTTTGGGGAACGCCAACCGGTAAACTTCCCCAGCTGCAATCCCAACAGGTATGCCAGCAGCGCGCCGGGAAGAAAAATCAGCATGCTTAACGGCAGAGCCCTCTTGAGGATCTCAATCACGTTGTGGCCATAGAACGAAGTGCCGAGCTCACCGGTGAAGAAATCACGCATCCAGTTGATGTACTGCTGCCAGAGGGGTAGGTTGAGGCCGAGTTCTTCGCGGAGGGCTTCTCGCTGGGCCGCGTTCATCGATAGCGCGAATTGGACGGTGAAGTCAGCCGGCACAATGATCTGTACCAGGAAAAACATCGCAGTAACGAAGAGCAAGAGTGTGACGAGGCTGCTAAGGCCTCGCAGAAAGAGATAGCGAGTCACAGCGCGGGTCCCATTTCAGCTACATCTCCTCCAGACAAATGGTTCAACTCAGAGGTCGGAAACACAAATATTGCGCCGATCCGTCACTCGTTTTTCGCGGCGTTGAGCAAATCAGCGAACATCCCATATGCGGTCGTATCCGGACCGGGATTTGTCCCCATAATTGTGAGATCGCCGAGAACATCGCTACTGAATGTGATCAGCGACGATGTCCCGCTCACGTGATACAGCGGATCCTCAGGCCCCAGCTTTTCAGGATGCACTCTGCCTCGCGCCCGATCGTCTTCAATCCAACCGCTGCAAACCAGCTTCCATCGTTGTCCGTCGCGCACTGCGGCAACAACCTCGGCAGCCTCCAGGTCGCCTATTCCCTCGCGTTCAACTTCGTCGATACCCAGCGGAGAATCCATCAACACAGTTGCAAGCAAAGCTATCTTGATTGCAGCGTCCCAGCCATCGATATCGCCAGAAGGGTCGGTCTCCGCCACGCCGATATCCTGGGCCTCCTCCAGGGCGGTGCTAAACGACTTTCCCCCTTCCATTTCAGATAACAGGAAGTTAGTAGTCGAATTCAGAACGCCGCGAAATGACATCATCTGTGCACCCGGCATGCTCTCTCGCCAAGTCGAAAATATGGGTGCTCCGTCCATTACAGTCGCTTCAAAGAGAAATTTCACTCCATTGTCAGCGGCGAGCTCTGACAGCCTCCGATACCCATGCAAGACCGGACCTTTATTGGCCGTGATCGCGTGCATACCCCGCCGAAGTGCGGCCTCAAGGATATCGATCGCTGGTTGACCCGTCTGGTAGTTGACTGGTACGCTTTCGAGAACTGCATCTGCCTCGAATTCGCCAAAGAACTCGATGATGTCGTCGGGGGCTTGATCCGGCGAAAGCTCCGAAAGGCTTCCGGCAGCTCTTTGAATCGCGAGCGCGCGCTCTAGATTCAATCCTGCTTTATCGTAGGCTATCCCGTGCGTGCCGGTAGCAATTGCGACCACACGCAGGTCCAATCCGTACCGTTCCTGAACTTCGGCATGCTTGGTATGGATCAGGCGCGCAAGTGCCGTACCCACATTTCCAAAGCCGACCAAAACTAATCGTGCAGGCACTCTAGAATGGTAGTCCCATGAACGCTACATCGAGAAGGGTCAGTTGTCCAATATTTGGGAATTCAGCCCCGCAATAAGCATTAGTAGTCCACAGCTGGGTTTTGCTGGCTGACTAGACCAGTGGCCAAGGGTAGCTGTGCTGCGATCCCGGCCGTGGGAAACGCGAGACTTCTAACAGACCGGTAATCCGATCCCTCAAAGCTCGAATCTCACTGGCGGAGAGCAAGTCCGTAAGTTCGCCGCCTAGCGATCCCTGATCTTTGAGTTTGGGGGTCAGAGCGCCCAAATCATCAAGCAAGGCCAAAGGAATAGCCTCACCCGCAAAGTCCCAGATTACCGTCCGAAGCTTGTGCTCTTCATGAAAGCAAATGCCATGATCGATCAGTTGGACGATGTTTTCCGGCATGAGAATTACGTGCCCGGCTTTGCGATCGGCGTTGTTGATCAAGAGGTCAAAAACCGCCGCAGGTCTGAGCAGCTGCTTCTCTATGTCAGTGAAAGTGAAGTAGTGGCGCCTGGGTTCAACTTCCAAGAAGAGTTGAACTGATCCACCTCCGGCAGGACCGTCCTCCCTGAAAACCGTTGGTGGAACCAGATTCCATCCGAGCGCCTCACTGGTCTTGAATGCAGCTACCTCACGCAGCGCCAGCGTACTGCCAGGAAAATCCCCCAAGGGCTGCTCGCCTTTGGAGGGTTTATACACAGCCGGTAATTCCCCATCCGCATGCGCTACGTCGACCAGAAAAGTGTGATTCGATCCCAACGCAAACTGCCCTCGGAATGTGATCTCGCCCGTACTAAGGGCGCACAGTACAGAAGCGTTGGATTTCATCCTGCAGGTGGATTAGATTTTGTGCCCGTTGCTCTTGGGACAGAAGTGTCCCTCGGAATCTTTTGGCTCACCACAGTTGCCGCAGATGGGCCGACCTTGACTAGCAACTTCGAGTCCCCAAAGACACATGGCGCGAAGCTGCGACCGGGTGCACCAGAAGCGAACCACCTCGGAGCCCTCGCCTTCCGATTCGAGCTCCCTGGCCACGAGTACCAGCCGATCACTCTCTTCGTCATATCCCAAGCCGATCTGACCAACGCGAAATCTCGGATCCAGGGGCTCCTCTAGCTCCATCTCATCGCTGTTGAATTCCGCTGAGGCCTCCGGGAGATCCGGCAGCCGGTTATCAAGCTCGTCGAGAAACTCCTCCAGGCCGATTGCGAGGGACTGGACCTGGTGCTTCTCCACGAGCAAGGTCACGAGTTCGCTCTCTTTGCGTGCTTGAAGGTAGAAGACGCGCTTACCTGGAGGACCAACGGCCCCAGTAGTGATCCAGGTGACCGGGTTTAGTTCAAATTCCATGTAAAGGGGCGCTAAGGGGACGGTGATCGAAGTATAACATTCAGCCGAATGAGCCTCGCAGATCCCTTCTCGATGTCCAGTTCAGAAATCGAAGCCGGATCGACGTTCAGCCGCTGAAATGAATCGATTGGCAAGCCGATGTAGTATGCGATGGCAAGCTTGATCGGATCGGCGTGAGAAATGCAGGCAATCACGCCCGAGTGCTGCGCGCGGAGCCCTTCCAGAGTTTCGACCATTCGCGCCTGGGCTTCAAGAAAGGATTCACCGTCCGGAAAACGTGCCAGGGACGGCGATTGCTGAATGGTGGGCCAAAGCTTCCTTCGGCGCGCGGCTCGCAGGCTCAGCCCCTCCCAACGGCCGATATTCACCTCGCCCAAACCCTGCAGGGCATTGACCTTTAGGCCCTGAACCGCTGCAATCTCATCCGCGGTTTCAATGGCCCGCTCGAGTGGACTCGAGTAGACGCCCTGGAGCTTAACCTTCCGAAGCGCTTCAGCCGTCTGAGCCGCCTGATCCTTGCCAACTGTGTTCAGGTGCACGCCCGGCAGCCGGCCAGCTAGTTTGCCTTTTTCCACATAATCGTTTTGTCCGTGTCGGATGAGATAGATCGCTGTCATGCAGTGCCGCGGTCACGAACGTGATGCCGTTTGAGGGTTTGGATCTCGGGTTCAGGCAGATCCGGGATTTCGATGGTTTCATCCAGCTCTAGCGCCTGGCGTTGAGCATTCCTCCAACGCTCGAGCCGATGCTTAACTTCCTGTTCATACCCAAGCTCAGAGGGGTTATAAAAGTAAGTTCCGAGCATTGACTCGGGAAGATAGCCTTGGGCAACGAAGTGTTCTGCGTGCTCATGTGGATAGACGTACTCCGCTCCATGGCCCAGGGCGGCGGCATCGCGATTTGAGTCCTTGAGGTGGTCGGGGACTTCAACGACCCCGCGTTCCTCGATTGTCTTATAGGCTTTGAAATATGCACCCGCCGAGTTGGATTTGTGCGCGGTCGCCAAGAAAAGCGTAGCTTCTACAAGAGGGTAAATCCCTTCCGGTAGACCGATAAATTGGAAGGCCTGCATCGCTGCGGAAGCGACCACCAATCCCATCGGATCTGCCAGACCGATATCTTCGCTGGCGAGAATCAACAGCCTTCTAAGGATAAAGCGCGGATCCTCCCCGGCGTACAGCATCTTCGCCAGCCAAAACAATGCCGCGTCTGGGTCGGATCCTCTCACGGATTTGATATAAGCCGAGATCGTGTCGTAATGAGCGTCGCCATCCTTGTCATAGAGGACCGCTCTGCGCTGGATCGATTCCTGGGCGACATCGAGCGTGACGTGAATCGTCTCTCCGGGAGTGGAATCAACCGCCAACTCCAGTGCGTTGAGCGCATTGCGAGCATCGCCGCCAGCCACGCGCACTAGGTGAGCCAGGGCATCAGGCTCAATCTCCACGCTTCTGGCGCCGTAGCCACGCTGTTCATCGTTCAAGGCCATCTGAATGATCCGCTCGACCTCGTCGTCCTGCAAGGGCCGCAGCTGGAACACACGTGACCGGGAGACCAGAGCGCCGATGACTTCGAAATATGGATTCTCTGTGGTCGCCCCGACGAGGGTGATCATGCCTTGCTCAACGTGGGGGAGAAGGGCATCCTGTTGTGCTTTGTTCCAGCGATGAACTTCGTCGACGAACAGAATCGTTCGCTGGTCGTGGTATTTGCGTCGCTCCTGAGCCGCAGCAATGACCTTACGAAGCTCTGCCTTACCGGCCAGTACAGCTGAGAGGTTCTCAAATACTGAGGCTGTGGTGTTGGCAATGATCATTGCCAAAGTGGTCTTGCCCGTTCCAGGAGGTCCCCACAGGATTATGGAAGAAAATAGGCGATCGCTCTCAATCGCTCTGCGGAGCAACCGCCCTTCACCTACGATGTGGTCCTGACCTTCGAACTCTCTGAGCGTTTTAGGCCGCATGCGGGCGGCGAGCGGGGCCTCCACAGCAAATCGTTCGTCCAAAGCGTGGTCAAAGAGGTCCCGAGCGGGCATGTCGCGCATTGTACCAGTCGCTATGATAAGATGGCCGCGTTTTGCAGAAAGCAGAGATCGTACTTGCTTCTGCCTCACCTCGAAGGCTGGAACTCGTAGCACTCACAGGCTTGGAGGTGAGGGTAGTAGCCGCGGACGTTGACGAACGCAGGGCGGTGGACGAAGGCCCACAAGCCATGACGCAGCGCCTGGCCATGGCCAAGGCGAAGACCGCGCACGCAAAATCCGGCCTGGTTCTTGGTGCAGACACCGTCGTCGTAGAAGGTGACCGGCTACTCGGAAAGCCCAAAGACATCGATGATGCCAGGCAGATGCTTGACACATTGAGGGGTCACAGCCATCGGGTGGTCACCAGCATCGCGCTGCTTGAACTGAGCTCTGGCGCGCAGGTTGTTGATACGTGCGAAAGCCGCGTTCCGATGCGACAATTTACAGCGGCCGAGCTGGAGAGCTACTTGACCGACGGCAATCCGTTCGACAAAGCTGGATCCTACGCCATTCAGGACGTGGAATTCAACCCCGTTGAGGTTGGCCATATGCAAGATTGTTTCGCAAACGTTATGGGGCTGCCGCTTTGCCATCTTGTGCGAAACTTGCCCGATCCACCTCCCGCCGATGTGCCGGCCGCGTGCCAGACACACACGGGATACAGATGCCCAATCTATCAGGACGTACTCGAGAGAACCTTGTGAAGTCAATCGGTATCCTGCTCATGGCACTGATCCTCGCAGCTTGCGGGACGCCCTCGACGCCCATGTCTACCACGCCGGAGGAACTGCCAAATCCCCAGGTGCTCACCGACTCAGTGCCGGATCCTGAAGCAGCCGCGCGTAAATACCTGGATGCTTGGAAGATCCGAGACTACGCCACGATGTATGACATGCTCAGCCCGCTCACGCAGGATGGCATCACTGAGGAGGCTTTTGCAGGGCGATACGATGAAATCTGGCGCAGCGCCGTGCTCACCGGCATTGAGTACGAGATCGTCTCTTCTTTCGTTCAGAATCCACGTCAGTCTCAAGTGCGATTGCAGACCGCCTTACACAGCCTTGCGGCCGGCGACATCAACCGAGACCTGCAGATGGATCTGACGCTTGTGGATGAGGCGTGGACCGTAGCCTGGAGCGATGGGTTAATTCTTCCCGAGCTGGAAAGCGGGTCCGCCCTATTCCTGGATGTCGTTACGCCGACCCGCGCCAATATCTACGACCGCAATGGCTTGGCTTTGGCTGCGGATTCAGAGGCAGTGGCGCTTTGGATCGTACCGAATCAGATAGGAGACGAGGACGCTGAACTCGATATGTTGAGCACCATTCGGCGGCTAATGGACTACCCCTCGAACGACTCTATCCTGCTTGAGTACGATCAGATCCGGAACACCGATTTCCGCATCAATCTCGGAGAGGTTCCCCTGGAGAACTTCCAGCAGGTACAGGGCATTCTGTCGGACGTAGGTGGCGTGCAGTGGGGGACGTACGATACGCGTCTCTACTTTGACGGCGGCCTGGCGCCCCATGCGGTCGGATACATCAGCTGGATTCAGGAGGAGGATCTTCAGGATTACCTTATAAGCGGATATCAGGGCGACGAGTTTGTGGGACAGATCGGCCTGGAGTACTGGTACGAAGAGGCGCTACGCGGACAGCCGGGCGGGACGCTGTATACGACCGACGCTGCCGGCAGGCCAAATAATCCCATCGCCTCACAAGAATCAGAGCCTCCCTTTGCAGTGTACACGACGCTCAATCGTGACCTTCAGCGGCACGCCCAACAGGCGCTGGAAGACTCGGATCTCACAGGGGCAGTTGTGGTTTTAGATCGAGACACTGGCGCAGTGCTCGCGATGGCATCAACGCCGGATTTTGATCCCAATCTGTTCGATACCAACAATCCCAATAGCTCCTCGGGTCTTACCGAACTCTTTCAGGTTCCGAACGACCCTCTGCTCAACCGTGCCACAGTTGGGGCATATGCCCCAGGCTCAGTATTCAAGACCGTCACCATGGCAGCTGCCCTCGAATCCGGAGTTTACCGACCCGACACGATCTACAACTGCGGACTTGAATTCAGAGAACTCGCCGGGATTACGCTCTACGATTGGCGCTATGAAAAAGAACTTGGCGGCTGGGGCGAAATAACGCTGCAGGAGGCCCTGGAGCGATCGTGCAATCCGTATTTCTTCCACATCGGGCTCGATCTTCACAACCGCGGAATGGAGACCGCTATCTCAGATATGGCGAAGGCTTTTGGGTTGGGCACGTCGACCGGGATAGAGATCGGAGAACAAGGGGGGTTGGTCCCGGATCCGGAAACCAAACAGGAGCTATTCGACGATGAATGGGCGCAGGCGGATTCGGTGCAGTTGGCGATCGGACAGAGCTTCCTGCAAGTCACCCCACTCCAGGTGGCACGTATGGTGGCCGCCATTGGTAACGGCGGCACTTTGTATCAACCCCAGATCGTGGACCGGGTGCAGAGCGCGGAAGGCGAGATCCTTTCCGAGTTTGAGCCGATCGTGCAGGGCGACCTCCCGGTCAGTCCCGAAAATCTGGAAGCCATTCAAGATGCCATGGTCGGCGTGATTCGGCACCCCAACGGCACGGCTCGCAACGTATTTCTTGGCCTCAATCTCGATATAGCCGGGAAGACCGGCACTGCGCAAACGGGTGACTTCACCGACCCGCATGCTTGGTTCGCAGCCTACACCTTCGAAGAGCGCGAAGACATCCCCGATATCGTTGTGGTTGTGGTCCTGGAGTTTCAAGGCGAGGGATCGGAATGGGCGGCGCCGGTTGCAAGAAGGGTCATCGAATCCCATTTTCTTGGACGACCGATCAAGTTGTATCCTTGGGAAGCTCGACTTCGCATTCCAGCCACGCCAGAGCCGGAATCTGAAGAAGGTGAAGGCGAGCAAGAAGGCTGAGTTGCCCCCCTGCTCTCCTCTCTGCACTATTCTCGGCACAAACCTACTGCTCCTGAAAGAATCCAGTCTTGACCACGCGCTCAATGATCCCGTGGGCTATCGTAACTTGCCAGCATGGCCCACAATCCGCTTGGAGCGCTGCAGCAATGAGTGAACCTGAGTTGGGCCTCGTGCTTCGTGCCCGAGCCGGTTTCTATGATGTGGAAACCGACGCAGGGATAGTCCAGGCACTGCTGAGAGGCCGTGTGAAGCAGGAAAGCGACGAGATCGCCATCGGGGATAGGGTTCGGATTCGAGCCGCCGAAGGTGGCAAGATGATGATCGAAGAGGTGCAACCCCGTACGCGGGTGCTCTCTCGGCGCGATCCCGGCCGTGAGGTCGAGCAGGTGCTGATCGCCAATCCCGATCAAGCAGTTTTTGTCTTTTCTTGCGCAGATCCGGACCCGAACTTCCGACTGATGGATCGGCTGCTCGTGATGGCGGAAAGCGAATCGATTCCATCTGTGATATGCGCTAACAAAATCGATCTGGTGAAACCTAAAAGCGCAAAGCAGGAGTTCGGCGAATACAGCGAAATGGGTTATCCAGTGCTTTACACCTCGGCCTTGAAGGGCAAGGGAGTGAAGGAGCTGCGCAAGCGCCTGAAAGACAAGCTCTCGATTTTCGCAGGCCCTTCAGGGGCAGGGAAGTCGACGCTACTCAATGCCGTGCAGCCGGGGCTCGGCTTGCGAACGGAAGAAGTCAGCGAAGTTGGGCTCGGCGCGCACACCACGGTGGTTCGCGAGCTGCTCTCACTGGAGGGCGGAGGGTATGTAGCCGATACGCCAGGGCTGCGGGCGTTCGCGTTGTGGGACATAGAACCAGAGGAATTGGACGGGTACATGCCGGACCTTGCCGAGCTGGTTGATCAATGTGAGTTCAGCGATTGCACGCATATTCACGAACCGGGTTGCGCGGTTATGGCCGCAGTGCAGGCCGGTCGGATCAGCCCAGAGCGATATGATTCATATTTGAGGATGCGTGAAGGGGCGGTCGACTGAGCGTGTGATAGCGATTCTTCCGGGAAGCGTGGCCTCTAGTCTGCGATGCGCAGCGAGCCCAGCATCTCGTCGAAGCGGGACAACAGAGGCTGATACCGGCCCTCGGCGGCGTTCAGCATCGCCTCATAACCTTCGAAGTATTGCCTCAAGGCTAAGCCGCTCGTATCGGCGTACACCTCCTGAGGAATCTCCGCGACGAACTCCTCAAGATCCCTATGGGTGATGTGAAAGCCGGCAGAGACATAGTAGCGCTCGTCTTCGGTTAGGCCTTGGAACACATAAGCTAAGTGCTCGTTAGAAACAGGGACCGCATCCTGGATGGCGTAGACGGTTACAAAGCGCACGCCCGAACCATTCTGGAAATTAACGTATTCGATGTTCGCGTTGAACTGCTGATGGGAACATGTGGTATAGAACGCCGACAGGGGCGGTTGAGGGATGCATTCTTGCACCTGCGAAGGTCTCGCGGCGATCATCTCCTTAAGGCGCTGCAATTCCTCCTCGGCGCTGTCTGAGAGGTCCGCGTAGTCTTGAACTCGGACCACGGAGACGGCGCCGCTGTCAAGGATGAGGTAGAAGCTAATGTAGTCCGGATGGGGATCCACAAAAGGGCCGGGCTCCAACACCGCCGGTACTGTATCCGCGGTGATGTCCAGGATGAGACTCGGGTCATAGAAGAGAGTTATCCTGTCTTGGGTAACGCTCGCTGCTCCAGTTGGGGCTACCGGTGAGATGCTGTCTGTAGGCTGTGATGGGGGTGTCGCGGGCCGAGTCTCGACCGGCGTTGGAGACGGGGCCATAGTTTCTGTTGGAGCCAGGCTTTCGACGTCTGGTTCTGAACTCAGAGGGGCATTACATAGTCCCGCCATGAGTGGGAGAGTAGCCGCGATCAGCGCCAACTTGCTCCGACTGTGTTCAGCGTGCACTTTGGACACGATACACCTCTTACGAAACGCTACTTAGAACGTCCGGATCGGAAGATCCCTTCGAAGGCGAGCGCTTGCCCGGCTAACAGATTAAGCAGGGATATTATCGTGGACTCAAATGCCCGAGAACAGTAGGTACTGTCTACTACCGCGTGAGACTCCTCCCGGTAGGGTGACATACGCTGGCGAACGGCTGCGAAGTGCCTGTCCTGGCGGACTTAGGTTAGGGAGCGGCGCCGCTGAATGAATCCGAAGGTGAAATCTGGCCGAATCGGCGTCCGCTCCAGCGGGAGGTTGGGCCGATCTTGAGGGGGTTTCGAAATGGCGAGTGCAGATTATTGACTTGTCACTACGGCTATCTGGGCATTAACTCTCTTGCGCAGCTCCATTGGTTCAGCTCAAGTCTGCTAAACGATGAGGTCGGGTTCTCTCTTGCGGGTAGCTACGGGCGCCAATCTGGAAATCCATCGAAGTCGCTTTCATAAGTGAGTCTGGTTTGACAAGATCCGTACTGGTCCATCACATAGATCTCGAAATTTCCCTCGCGCGCAAACCTGTATTGTGCTGGGAGGATCACTTGTGCCGCATGAGGTGAGAAAGCAAAACGAGATGAGGAATCCCAATCTCGCAAACACTCTGGCGATATTCAAATGAGCGTATCAGCCTCAGGGGTGATCTAGTTTTCATCCCTGCTCTTGAAAGGCTTACTGTTTGGTACTGCGTATGCTGATATGCTGTCGGATAACGTCCCGTGTGGCATATAACGCAGATATGCTTTCCTCAGTGACCAAAGGCACGATCGGTCGTTATCCTAGAATCAAAAAGGGCCGAAGCGGCCCTCAATCCACTTTGCCGGTTCGATAGACCTAGAGCGGGCGTAGCACGCGATCCTCTCTCAACCGTTTGAACCACAGCGACGAACCCCGCGGCATCGACTCCATCGCCGCCTCTTGCCAAGCCCTGACACCCAGGCCCTGGACGGTCTGAGGTCGGTAGCCGACCCCTCGCCAGGCCGCCGCATGTTGCGCAAGGTAAGGCGGCAGGAAAAGCAGCGAGGCTTCACTCTGCAATTCGTTCGAGGCAGACTCGACCTGATTCATCAGCGCCGGAATTGCTTCATCCAACGGAAGGTTCGGTGCGAAGTACAACTCATCGATGCGCGTTACAAGATTCTCGACCTGCCATCCGGCAATGCCGGCTGTGTGACTGTCGCGCTCAATCATGAGGAAGGCTTTCTCGCCGAAGGCCGCCATAACGTCTTCGCGATTCATCTTCTTCTTGCCATGCGTAACTTGAGTGATGAAGCGTGCGATGTCGTCGGCATCCTGCGGACGGCCGCGTCGGACCAAAAGCTGTCCGGGCCGTGCCTCCGGTGGCTGCTCCAACAACGGCTCCTTGGGCTTTGGGAGCTCAGCCCAGGCAGCCTGGACCTGCTCCCAGGTGTTTTCGAAGGAGCCTTCATTTCGAATTAGCACCGAAGCGGCGCGCTCTTTGCTCGATTGCGGCGATTGGGCCGCAATGCGCTGCTTGGAGGCCGCCTCGGACAGCTGACGCTTATGCATCAGCCGCGAAACCTGAAGCTGTTCCGGTGCGGATACCACCCAAACCGCATCGCTGCCCGCCGCCAGGTCGGTTTCTAGCAGTTTGATGGCCTCAATGACCACCACGCTGTGCTTCGCGCGCCGGATCAACAGATCGATCGCATGGGTAACCAGCGGATGGACGATGTCTTCGAGTTTTTCAAGCGCACCAGGATCGGAGAAGACGATTTTCGCAAGCCGTGCCCGGTCGATTTGGCCCTCATCGTCGACTATCCATTCACCAAAGGCTTTTACGACCAGCGGAAAGCCCGGCGCGCCCTTGGCCATCGCCCGATGCGCTAAGGCATCGGCATCAATGCCATAGGCCCCAAGATGCTCTAGCATCTTGCGTACCACGCTCTTACCCGTGGCGATGTTGCCTGTGAGACCGATAACGTACTTCCCGGGCCAGCGGCTCAAATCATCGTTCCTTGGAGGGTAGGTTGATTGTAGCGTTCGGAAATGGGGTTGTCAAAGATCGGCCTAGCGGCCGAGCTGTGTGTAGTAAATTTGATCGCCGGCCGCCACAAAAAGATCGTTGGGAGGCGCACCGGTAATAGCGCTTACCTGGGCCTCGAAGGAAGTGGGGTACTGGGCTTGATAAACGAGACGCATGCTGTAATGGTACACCGTGCCTTCCATACCATCCAGGAAGAACAGGGAAGGTTCTGGAGGCTTGGAGTAAACAAAGCTCACGGGCTTGGCTCTCAGGATCGTATCTTGTGGGCCGAATCCGGCTCGTTCGTCCTGGAATTGAGGCTCCCCTTCGCATTCGACTCGGATCCGAATTTTGCCTTCTCCCGCGCTCTCTACTGTCCTGCGACACCGATCAATCCCGCCATCACCGTAAAGGATAATAAGCTCGTCTTGGGCAAGTGCCAAGTCAATCGCCGTTCCTAATTCACGGACCTCTTCTACGAAGTAAAGGGCGGGTGAGCCACTAAAGAGTCCGTCCCTGGCGTCGTAAATCCAAACCGAATTCTTTACCGGATCCAGGACGTAGAGATCGTTCCCAAAAACCTCGATGGCTTGGATCTTTCCCCATCCCACATCGGGTGCGGCCAGCTGTCCGGTTAGCGGTTCTGCCCCGGGGGCACAGTACAAAAGAGAGCCGTCCTCATCAATTACCACGACCCCCTCTGTACCCAATGCACCCGGTTCGCTCTGGATCACCATGCTGACCGGTTGCTCGATACCGGGAATGCTATCGGCGCCAGCCAAGCATTGAAACTGGCTATCGATTTCATACCCACGACCTGTGGCCCAGGCATGCCAAATAGTCTCGGTCCCCACATCGTAGGTATACAGATCGGTGGCCGTAGCCGCAACTGCGTCAAGCTTGGCCTTCGGTCCAAAGCCCCCACTTACAGCGGGTGCAAAATCCAATCGGACCACGTGATCCAGCGTGTCCAACGCTGTCTGAACTTCGCTACGCAGTGCGGTCGATAGGTCTGTAGTCTGATAGCTTTCCGCCAGATCAAGCCACTGAGATGCCATAACCCAATCGGGCCGGGATTCCTCCCCCACCGGCTGAAGCTGAGCGCTGATAGTGGCCGACTGTGCCTGCGCAAGGTAACTCTCGAACTGCTCCAGACGGCCGTGCTTGAAATAGATAAGGCTGGATACACCTACAACGAGGATCGGCACAGCCGCGGCGGTAAAGGCTAGTAGGTTTGGCGAAAATTCATCGAATTGCTGAGGGTCAAGCGTCCCGGGGACCAGTCGAACGATGACCTCAACCATGAGGCGTGAGATTCGACTTGTGGCAGCTCTGATCCGAAAGGTCAAGCGGCGGAGCCAGATCCTGGGTGTCTGTTCTTCAAACTCGGCGGGATCGGGCCTGTACTCGGTCGCTGATCCGCCAACAAACGTCTCAGGCCTTTCAGTGCCCGGTTGATGTGATATGCTCGGCTCCTGATGAAAGTGCTCAAGAGCACCATCTTCACCCACGCTCTCAAGCTTATCCACATCGGAAATGTCTCTAGGTTGGACTGAAGGTTGATCGAGGTACGAACTCTGTACGTAGGCCGGGGGAGTCTTTATTTCCGCAGCTACATCATCTTTAGCGCGCGAGGAAGCGTTTCCCGGAACCTGGATCACCAAGCCTGAGATGTCTCGGTCTGTGCTGGCCACCAATCGTTCAGAAACTTGATCCATGACCAGCCCAGTCAGTCCGGTAAGAGAGTGATCGGACCACGGGATATCATCTGCCGCAGTGAGCAGGATGAGATCCGAAGGTTGTAGCTCGATGTGTTGGAACTGGATCATCGGAGCCAGGGAGCTGCCTAGCGGCCGCTTGGAGCCGTTCATACGATTGACTGACCCAGAACGAATCAAAATGGTTGCCCCAGCTCCACACTCGGAGAAATACAGGTTTTGGCTGCGAAGCGCACCGACGACCATGTCCCCTTCGAGCGAGCCATCAACCAGCTCTTGATTCACGGCCATGGTTGCCTGGCGAAGAGCGGCGGTTACAGATCCTGGAGTACCGAAAAAGGCTTGCGCCGCAGTTTGCGCGAGCCGAGAGGCACGTCCTTCACCTGAATTGCCATGCAGACGAAGGCTGACGAAGAGAAAGTCGTGGCTACGCCCGCGCGCAGCTTTACGTGGGGGCGATAACGCAAGCGTGCCGGGAGGTGGAGAGGTCCGCCCGTCTCCTCCTGCAACGTGCAATAGGCTGATGTTTGCTCTTAAAGGCTCGCTCACGATCGGCTATTTTACAGCTGCGACCCACGGTCAGCAATCGAGTTGCAAGAACCAGACCTGTGGTTTTGCCTACTGCGGAATCTTGGTTGAACCGGGGTTCTTAGGGCCAGAACCCTAGTAGGTAACTAAGGAAGAGCCCGATTGCCACAAGGAGAAGAAGTACGACGGCTGAAGCAACCAGCCGAACGCCGGATTTCAACCGGCCACCTGGGCGCCCAGAATCGGCCTCTGGGCCTTCGACGATAACCAGAGTGATATTGTCGTGGCCGCCTCGCGATCTGGCCATGTCAACCAACGCACTCGCAGCCTCTTCAGTGGAGTGATCAGTCAATATCTGCTCGATCTCGGGGTCCTCAACCAGATCGGTCAGCCCATCGGAGCAGAGCAAGATCCGGTCGCGTGCGGCCAATTTTAGGCCTTGATTGGCCTCTGATTCTTCATCAGTTTCATCGACTGATAGCCGAAGCCGAGGATCGGGTTGAGGGTCTCGATCTCCGCCTAGATGTCGATGGAGCACATGTGCATTTGGATGGTTTCGAGCCTCCTCGGGGGTCAGGATGCCGTGATTGATGGCCTCCTGTACCCACGTGTGATCGATTGAGATCTGCTGGACTTTACCGGCCCGGAAGAGATAGGTCCTACTATCGCCCACGGATACGGTATACAAGCGGTCTCCTACAACCATTGCCGCGGAAATTGTGGAACCCATGCCCTGTAGCGCTTCGTCCTGCGTCGAGGCTTGCGTAATTGATCGGCCGGCGCCAATGATGGCTTCCGAGAGTTCGGCTACAGGATCTTCGGCGCTTGTCTCCGCGATCTCGGTCGAGATCTGATCCACCGCCATTTGTGCCGCCACTTCACCGGCCTGGTGGCCACCGATCCCATCGGCAACGATTGCTAAGATGACCGGGAGTTGATCCGCCTCTCGAAGGTAATTTGCTACAGAGTAGCGGTCTTCATTAATCTCTCGGATCTCGCCGGGATGGGACAACGCGGCAACCTTCAGGTGTGAGTTATCAGAATTGATCATTCAGTAAGTGGTCCCTCATCGGGCGAAACTCGGATCTTGCGCGGTGCATGATCGCCGGGTAGCTGAAACCGGAATTCTACCCGCCCAAGTTGAATATGATCGCCGTGCTGCAGACGCTTCCCCGATTTTGGCACTAATTCGTAATTGATCCAACTTCCCGCCACGCTACCTTGATCTCGCAGCATGTACTCGCCATCGGCCTGGCGGATCAATCGTGCATGCATCCGCTCCACAGATGGGTCATCCAGGACGATTGCGGCCAGGGAGGCATCTCTTCCAAGTACGACGTCTACTCCCGTAAGCGGAACCGTGTCACCCGATGGTCGAAGCGGGATGAGCAAGGCCTCGGGTGGCGCATTGCTCTGGAGCCGGGTCCGCCTTACTGGATTTAATCGAACCCCGGCAGCCGGCTCTGGAATCGGCGCCCGCCGAATGAGCGTCGTGAGTCCGATAACAAGCACCATACCGGCTACGATGACCGCTAGAACTGCAACCAGAGAATCCAGTGCCGGGCGAAAAGCAGAGAGACCAAGCTCCGGTCTGGAAACAATCACCTGGACCGGATGCTCGATCGTTTCTGCTTCAAGCCCGAGAGAATCCTCCACGAGTACCCTCAGAGTATGGATTCCGCTCTGGCGGTGCTTCGTAAGATCCCACTCAAATCGATCAAATGGGGCCACTCGCCGCACGTCGATGACCTCGTCATCAACCAGCAGCGAACTACGCACAAGGCTGCGTGCGTGCCCGTCAGGGAATGTGGTCAATATCTGAAGACCGAATGAGGTCGGTGCAATCTTATCCAGCTCCAGGTCAGGATTGTCCGTCTGTCGTGCGATCTCATTCGGCGGTTGGATGAATGCGACTTCCGGGGGGCGAACATCGATATCGTAGCTTACCGGCGGGGAAATGGTCTGAAAGCCTTCGTCACTGACCTGGATCCGCACCATGTGGGTACCTGGAGTATCTGCCTGAGAATAAAAGGTCACTTTATATTGATACCGTTGATCCAGGATGCGACCTGCGACTTCCCCCAATCCGCGCTCTGGATCGAAAGCAAGGAACTGACCGCCGGTGGAGTCGGCCAGTTCTTGCAAGGGTTCCACTTCGGGCTGCTCCAAAGCCTCTTCACTGGAGAATAGAACCGGAAAGATTGAAGTATCCGACTCGCTCGCGCGGGCGATCGCGTTTGCGATTGGCAAATCCCGTGGAGTTTCAATGAGCGGGGTCATGAAAACAAGCGAGCTTGGCAGCTGCTCTCCTTCCAGGGGATCAGCCGAGAAATCCAAGGCTATCAGTAGCAAATCGAACCCGGATATACCCCCTTCAAACAATGGCTCCATTTCATCCAGGGCGGCTGCAAGCTCAGCCGCCGCGCCAGAATGCTGAATGAGCAGACCCTCTGAAGTCAACAGACTGAGATCGTCAATACCGATCAAGCTGGCGTCCGGGTCTCTCCAATAGTCTAGCAATTCCTCTCGCACGTAATCGAATCGAGTTCGACCGTGAGAGTCGCGGACCCCCAAGCCGGGAGCAGTATTGATAACGAAGACCTGTCGCGTGCCAACCAGAACCTCTTCAACCGCAAAATCACCCACCGGCAGGTCGTCCTCGAGAATCTGGAAATTGTCGGTGGTGAGGCCGGAGATGCGTCGGCCTGACTCATCCGATACGCTAACCATCAGGCTTATGGTCGGAAAGGCCTGGGTGTCGGGATCGGAGATGCCGAGAGAAGGTTGAAGCTGGATAGAGGTACGGAGCGTTATTGCCAGGAGCAGGAAGCCCAGCGGTGCCTGTGCTGCGATTGTTAGCGGTGCGCGCGCAGATCTTAGCACGAGGCTATTCCCATTCAATCGTCGCGGGAGGTTTGCTCGTAATGTCATAGACAACGCGATTGATGCCTGGGACCTCGTTGACGATCCGGCTGCTGATACGAGCCAGCATATCGTGTGGAATGCGAGCCCAATCGGCCGTCATAAAGTTCTCTGTGGTCACAACTCTCAGAGCAATCGTCTCTCCGTAGGTGCGCTGGTCACCCATGACGCCGACGGAGTGTACAGGCAACAGAACGGCAAACGCTTGAGCCGCACGGATTGTGTCTAATTCCTCTAATAGGATACGATCTGCCGCTCGCAATCGCTCGAGACGCGCAAGTGTAACCTGGCCCAAACACCGAACCGCAAGGCCAGGACCAGGAAATGGATGGCGTTGCAGCAAGTCCTCCGGTATGCCAAGCTCACTCCCCAAAATGCGGACCTCATCCTTGAATAGGAAGCGGAGGGGTTCAACAAGCGCGAAGTCCATATCCTCCGGCAATCCACCTACGTTGTGATGGGTCTTAATTCGAGCTGCGACCTCACGATCCTTGCCGCTTGATTCAACGACGTCCGGATAGATAGTCCCCTGGATGAGGAAGCGTGGACGCTTGAGATTAGCAGCCTCCTTTTCGAACACTCGAATGAAGTGCTGGCCGATGATGCGCCGTTTTTGCTCAGGATCTGTAACATCCTGCAGGCCGGCTAAAAACTCCTCTGAAGCATCGACCACCTTCAACTTTCGGCCAAGCAGTGGCCCAACGCTCGATGCAACCAGGTCAGCTTCACCGCTTCGGAGTAGGCCGGTGTCTACGAACACACTCTGCAGTTGATCGCGCACCGCGCGATAAGCCAAAATGGACGCTACCAGCGAATCGACTCCTCCGCTTACCGCAGCAATCGCGCTTCCCTGGCCTACCTGCTGACGTATGCCCTTAATTGCTTTGGGAACGATTGATGCGGCATCCCAATCGGCGCGTGCCCCGCAAATCTCCACCGCGAACCGGCGAAGGATTTCGCCGCCCCCTACCGTATGATCGACCTCAGGGTGAAACTGCACCCCATATATCCGAGCGGAAGGGTTGCCCATTGCAGCGTGGGGCGAATTTTCCGAGATGGCTATGACTTTGAAGCCATCCGGCAATACATCCACACGGTCGCCATGCGACATCCAGACCCGTTGAGATCCTCGCTCCAGAAGGCTATCCCCCTTATCGACCTGGATCTCCGCCGATCCAAATTCGCGAGATTGGGCCGGAGCAACTTCGCCTCCTAGCGCATCGGCCAGCGCCTGCATGCCGTAACAAATCCCGAGTATCGGCTGTTCAGACTGAAGTACGAAGTCAGGGATTCGCGGCGCGTCTTGTTCGTAGATCGAGCTAGGTCCGCCCGACAGGATGTAGCCTGATGGATTGAGAGCCAAGATCTCTTCTGCGGGTGTGTCGTAAGGAAAGAGCTCGCAATAGACCTGAGCCTCCCGCACTCTGCGCGCGATCAGCTGGGAGGTTTGTGATCCAAAATCCAGGATGGCGATCGTGTCACTCATCGGGTTTTATTCGCCTTCGAAAACGATTTTCCCATCGCTCATATCTGTGATGACGGCCAGTGCCTCAATCGGCACCTTGAGCCGGCTCAGGAGATCGCGGCCTCCTTCGAACCGCTTCTCGATCAAGGTACCGATACCGACAACCGACGCGCCAGCAGCGCTGGCCAGGCGTACCAATCCCATAATGGTCTGGCCTGAGGCGAGGAAGTCATCGATGATCAGTACTTTCTCCTCAAGACCCAAGAACTCGGGCGAAACGATTAGGTCCACGGTTCGGCCTTTGGTATGCGAAGGCGCCAAAGTCAGAAAGATCTTATCCGGCATGGTGATAGGCTTGGATTTGCGGGCGTACACCACGGGTAGACTTAATTCCGCCGCTGTTGTCAGGGCAGGAGCGATGCCAGAAATCTCCGCTGTCAAGACCTTTGTAGCACCCACATCTCGGAAGCGGCTTGCGAGCTCGGTTCCGCATGCTGCCATCAAATGAGGGTCAACTTGATGATTGATAAATCCATCGACCTTGAGGATGCCCCCTCCAAGATTTGCCCCATCCTCCAGGATTCGTTGTTCGAGGATTTTCATGTTATCGTTCGCTTCCGGGCTGCTCGATTCTACACCCCGTGTGACCAAGGTCTGAGCCATAAATTGAATGGAACATGCCCGCTTGACATAGAACGGATGTTCCGCTAGAATACGAACAAGCGTGCGGATTTCCGCGCAGGCGCTCAAGGAGGCTGGAATGGCTCGAGGCAAGCTCTCGGATCGCCAAATCAAGATGCTCGATTTCATCCGGATGTTTAGTCTGCAGAATGGGTATCCTCCTTCCATTCGAGAGATTGGGGAGGCAGTTGATATCTCTTCAACATCCGTGGTGAACTACAACCTGAATCGCCTGGTCGAGCAGGGATATTTGGATCGTGACCAGAATGTTTCGCGCGGCCTTCGATTGACAGAGAAGATCGCCTCACAGGTGAGCGACATCGTGCGCGTACCTCTGGTGGGTCGTATCTTTGCCAGTGAGCCGGTACCGGTTCCGAGCACCGATTCTCCGATGTTTGGAGCAGATGAAGCCATTGAAATCACGCAGGATCTGCTCAGCACCAAGGACGATCTCTTTGCGCTTGAGGTGAAGGGAGACTCCATGATCGACGCTATGATCAACGAAGGCGACATCGTGGTGATGCAGCGGCAGCCGGAGTGGTCGAACGGGGACATGGTGGCGGTTTGGCTCAAGGATAAGGAAGAGACCACGCTCAAGCATATCTACCGTGACGGGGGCACTGTGCGCTTGCAGCCCGCAAATCCGACTATGCAACCAATCCTTGTTGAGAACCCGGAGAACCTGGAAGTTCAAGGCAAGGTGATGCTGGTCTTGCGGCAGCTGGAGTAATCCCCACCTCGCTTAGAAAGATCAGATGGTGCCCAATCGCCGGGCTATTCCCTATTCTGATGTCGGCCTTTCTGAGCAGGCAAGCGAAGGATGTTTGTTTGCAGGCAAGGCTCAGGACATGGAAGCCAATTCAGCCTTCGCTCGAGCGATCTCAAGCTCAAGATCCTTGGCTATCTGACTCAGCAAGTCCTGACCCGCAATACTCACATCGAGTTGAAGTTGAGCCAACGCTGATCCAGAGAGTTCATCCAGCTTCCGAGTGAGTGTCACAATTAGACGATCTAGCCTCAATACTTCAGCCGCCATTTCTGCAAGAATATCTTGTCGACTCAGGGTCACTTTCTGTGGTGGAAGATCCGGCTGTTGCTGCAGCTCGAGAAGGGCGTTTAGATCGTGGTTCTGGTAGGCCGCGTTCACCGCGGCCATCATCTCCTCCCGCCACTCTTTTTCCCCAGGATCGGTAGTCAAGTCCGGATGGAAGCGCTTGGCTAGCTCCCTGTAGAGCGCCTTTAGTTCAGCCTGCTCCGGTTCTGGGGCTGCGCGGGGTGTTTTGACCGATGTTTTTCTCGGGGTCCAGGCTCGTTCAAATTGCCGAACTACATCCGGCGCTTCTTCGAGGTCCCTGCCCCACTGGGCGCGCCGTTCAGCTTCATGCCGAGTTTTTTGGAGCTGGGTCTGAAGGTCTGCAAGTTGCCGCTCGAGGGGTCGGATTCGGACTTCGAGCTCTCTCTCGAATTCCTCCAGCGAAACACGCAGATCAAATAGCTCCAACTCCAGCTCGGCTATGATTTCTTGGCGTTTTGAGATTTTGGATTTGAGGGCTCTGAGCTCAGGATCAGTGGCGTCGCGAATCGTACTGGAAAGAGAGGATCGATTGCGGCGGCCGAACATCCGTAGGATTGTACACGAAGCGTTTGCTCAGAAGCGTAAGACATAGATATTGAGCGAGACGCGACGATTGGATGCTTCCAGTGGCCGCTCTGGTATACTCGTCGCCGGCCGGGGTGTAGCGCAGTCGGAAGCGCGCCGCGTTTGGGACGCGGAGGTCGGCGGTTCAAGTCCGCCCACCCCGACCTTTTCAGTACCCTCCGGCAACTTGCCAATTATCCGATCCATCGAGAAGGTGCGATGCGCGGGAAACAGACCTTGATCGCAAAATCTCAAGTCGATCTAGTGCTTGTTACTGCTCACTACGGACCCGGAACAGGGAAATTGCTCTTCGCCAGAGGGTATGCACGCCGGGGACAGGTGTGGACCGACATCATGCTGTTCGATCGAGCGAAGCTGGTAGATAGCTTAAGACAGGGTCGGATCGTCATGACGGGGCGAAATTCAACTCTGGCCGGTGACTTCGAGATCCTATCCCCTGTTACGCTGGGTTCAGATGATCGGCTGCTTGCGCAGGGGAGCCACGAACCCAACGGTGACGACCTAGAGTTGCCAATTCTCTAAGGGCAATTGGAACCTTGGACCCCATGGTAGAATGCCCGCGCCTCACCTCAGATCCATATGCGGGCATAGCTCAGGTGGTAGAGCGCAGGCCTTCCAAGCCTGATGCACGGGTTCGAATCCCGTTGCCCGCTCCATTAAAGGGAAAGGGCCCGTAGCTCAGTGGTTAGAGCGGCCGGCTCATAACCGGTTGGTCGCAGGTTCGAGTCCTGCCGGGCCCACCAAATCACCCCCTTCGACTATAGTTCCTCAATTTTGTATAAATGCGCTGATAGGAGTCAAGGGGAGTTTGGAGTTCGGTTTTATGTATGCGAAAATAACCAAACATGCGTGAACACTGCTGATGGATAAAGAGAAAGCAAATATTGGTTTTTTGGAGCGCATCGCCAGGTGGTTTAGGGGCGGCAAGGAAGAGCAGGTCCCGGAACCGGATCTAGCCGATACGGCGCCGCTGAGTCCCGACAGCATAGATCAGATCTCGCCTGCAAAGCTTCGAGAGAGTCTTGAAGCAGGAAGCGCGCAGTCGGTAGGTCTTGAACGTGAGAACAACGAGGATTCCGTATTCATGATGTATGGATCCTCCTATGGCGAGGAGGCACTCCCTGAGTTTGGCATTTTCTGCGTAGCGGATGGTGCAGGGGGATTGGGACACGGCGAGCTAGCAAGTTCGATCGCGATGAAGGCGGTGATCAGCAATCTGATGGAGAATGCAGTGCTCAAGGTGCTGCAACTCGATGAATCCGAGACGGAACCGAGTATCGAAGACATCGCTCGACAGGCTGTCGAGAACGCCAATGAGGAGGTTATCGAATCTGCCAACGGTGGGGTGACGACTCTCACGGTCGCTATAATCATCAACGGCCAAATGGTGATTGGCCATGTAGGAGATAGCCGCGCATACATGGTTGAAAACGGCAAATTGCGGCTGCTGACTCGCGATCACTCCTACTCATGGCGATTGGTTGAAATCGGGCAGATCTCTACAGAAGAAGCAATGGAGCATCCCAAGCGCAACCAATTGTGGAATGCGGTGGGGCAAGGCAATAACTTGGTGATCGAAGTGGATACCTACCCGCAGCCGCACGGCGGATACTTGCTGCTGTGCTCCGACGGCTTGTGGGGAGAGGTTCCGGAGAACGAATTGACTTCGATTGTCACCCTTCACGATGAACCGAACGAGATATGTGAGGAGCTCGTTCGAGCAGCTAATGCAGCTGGCGGACCCGATAACATCACCGCATTGCTTGTAGCATTCCCCGGAATTTGAAGATGGCTTTCTTGGATACAGTGATTATCTTTACCGGCCAACATCAGATGCTGGCCGAATTCTATCGAGCAAGCCTCGAGCTTCCCGATCCTGAACCGTTCGGTGATGACCACCTCGGGATTCAACTGGAGGGCCTCTACCTGGGATTCGATCAAATTGAAGACCCTGGTGAACCGAGTACAGGCGGCGTATCCATTTGGTTCGGCGTCCCCGATCTGGATGCGAGCTTTGCCAGGTTTGTCCAGCTGGGAGCGAAAGTACGCTATTCACCCGAAGAGAAACCGTTTGGTGAGCGCCTGGCTTCGGTTTACGATCCGGATGGGAACATCATTGGTCTCGTCCAGCGGGATCGAATGGAAGCCGCCAGTTAGACAAGCGAACCGCCGAATGTGGGGGGTGCATCCGGCGGTCCAAAACTCTTCGGGGTACTACCGGCTGTGCAGGGGGAACACGAGTACGGTAGTCTCATTCCCCTGAGACAAACCCTAAATCATACGATCAGGGCCGTCCTGCGAGGATATTATCATACGCGCAGGACGAATTGTATTAAGGGCCCGTAAACAGTAATTTTCGATACCCCAAAGGGTCTGCCTATGCTATGATCCGCCGCCGTGGGAAGTGTTCGTCGACCTACATGGCGGCAATATTTGCCGTTTTTGCTACTGAATGTGGCGGTTTCCGCTGCGACGGTAGTCGTGGTTATCAACGTCTTCGACCGCGATGATTCGCTCCCAACTCTCCTTCCCACGCCGACCTTCGACGTCGCAAGTCGTCTGGAGAGCGCGATACCTACGCCATCTCCCACCGTCCCACCTTCTCCGACTCCGGTAACTTATACGGTGCAACCGGGCGATACGCTTGGAGCTATTTCTGCCAAACTTGATATTCCTATTGAGAACCTGATGGCTGCAAACGGGCTTTCAAATCCCGATGCGCTTTCCGCAGGCCAGGTCTTGATCCTCCCGTCGTCGGACGATCCTCTTCCGCCAACACCCGAACCGCACGGTGTAATCATCACCGCTACTCCTGAGGGTCTTCCTCAGGTCGTCATTCGGGGCGCGTATGAGCGCGAGAACCTCGAGGAAGAATTTCTGTACCTGGAAAATGTTGGAGGGGTGGCTGTCATGGCTGGTTGGTCGCTCTACGATGGAGAGGGTAACACCTTCACCTTTCCTGGATTCACGCTCTACCGTGGTGGAGGAGTGAATGTCTATTCGAGGGCCGGCAACAATTCAGTGATCAATCTGTACTGGGGAATGGATGAGCCGCTCTGGACTCCGGGGAAGGTAATAACGCTGCTCAATGAACTGGGAGAGGTCCACTCCACATTCCGAGTCCCTGAAGGATGAGCATCCCGCGCTCCGAATGAAAAAACCCCGGCTCGAGTTTGCCGGGGTTTCTCTCTAGGCATCGTTCGTCTCAGCTATCAGAATTCCCTGTGGATTCTTCCCCCTCGGAAATATCCGCGGACACATCCGCGGAATCATCATTGGGTTCATCTTCCTGTATGCCGCGGCGAAATTCCCGGATGCCTCTGCCCAATTCGCCGCCTAGCCGGCCCAGCCGACCAACGCCGAAGAGCAACACGGCGATGATCAGGATGATGATGAGCTCTGTCGGCCCAAAGTTTGGCATTCTCTACTCCCGATCGTTCAGTCATAACGATTATAGCCCGCTTCCGCGCACGGCGCGGTCTGAGCGAAGCGCTGCGCCCACTCGTACTACAATAGCTCACCCGATGATAGGAGAAGGTTAAGGCTAAATGGCACAGGCGTTGTATCGAGAGTGGAGGCCCCTGACATGGTCTGAAGTCGTGGGTCAAGAGCACGTAGTTCGTACTTTGCAAAATGCGGTCAAGGCCGATCGGCTCTCGCACGCCTACTTATTCTCTGGGCCGCGCGGAACTGGAAAGACCAGCACCGCAAGAATTCTGGCAAAAGCCACCAATTGCCTCACTGAGTCACCTGCGGATAGACCGTGTAATGAGTGCCAGGCTTGTGTCGCGGTCAATGAGGGGCGCTACCTCGATTTGATTGAAATCGATGCCGCTTCGAATACCAGCGTTGACGATGTAAGAGATCTGCGCGACCGAATCAATTTCGCTCCAAACGAAGGCCGTTTCAAGGTCTATATCGTTGATGAAGTCCACATGCTCTCAACGGCAGCATTTAACGCGCTGCTGAAGACATTGGAAGAACCCCCTCCGCATGCAATTTTTGTTCTGGCGACCACTGAAGTGCACAAGGTCCCCGCGACCGTGCTTTCCCGCTGCCAGCGGCATGAGTTCCGGCGAATTCCTGTGGATGAGATAACCCGACACCTCGAGCAGAAGATCGAAGAGGGTGGCTATGAGGTTGAGCCGAAAGCTCTGGGGCTCATTGCGCGTCAGGCAACTGGAAGTCTACGCGACGCGGTCTCTTTGCTGGATCAGCTCCTGTCGATGGGAGAGGCTGTAACCTTGGAACAGGCCCAGGAAGTACTGGGAACCGCCTTGGATGAAGCAGTTGGAGACCTCGTACAGGCGATCGCGGATGGCGATGCGGGTGCAGGGCTCGAGATTATCAATGGAGCGATTGATGGAGGTATTGATCCTCGCCAATTCGCGCGACAAATCGTTGAACGGCTCAGAACGCTGCTGTTAGCCATCGCCGGGGAAGCACAAGGCGAGTCGGTGAGCCTGCAAGCAAAATCCATCGGCACAGAACGACTGTTGCCGGCCATGCATGCATTCAGTCAGGCCAGTCGGGGCGAGCGGACTGCCTGGCAACCCGGACTCGCCCTGGAGTTGGCGTTCATGGATGCCGTTCAGAGCTCGGTCATAGATATAGCCGAGTCGCCAAGGACCGAGCAGGTGCAAAATTCGGAACGTCCGATGGTACTTGAGAGCGGACCGGTGCCGGAAAGCTCGGCCGAGCAAATGCCACGAGCAGAGCAAGCGCCAAATACCGCGCCGCCCAGTAGCGGAGATCATGCAACGTCGGAAATTCAAGACGGAGCACCGTCAGAACTCCAGGACCAAATGACCCGGGACGAGGAGCCCTCGAATTCCAAGAGGGAAGAGAAAAACAGCAGCAAGGACTCACCGGAGAGCGCACGTGAGACTCACGTTGGGTCCGACTTTCAGCAGGTGCTGGACTCGTGGCCGGACTTACTGGCTGCGGCATATGGACGCGATCCACAGACACAGGCATTGTTGAATTCCTGTAAGCCATTGGGCGTTGACGACCGCGCTCTCGTTCTGGGATTTCAGAGCGACTTACTCAGGGAAAAGATGGAAAAGGGCCACAATCAACAAATCGTCAGCGATGCGTTGGGTGAGGTGCTGGACACAGAGATGGATGTTCGCTGCGTATTGCTGCGGGATTGGGGAGGCGATGCTTCCACAGGTCCTTCGCCACCCATGCCGGAAGGCGGAATGGTGGCTGCTGCGCTGCGAGATCTCGGTGCGGAAGTCGTTGACTATGGACCTGAGATTGAGACCGAGGGCGAAGCTCCGGATGGCGAGCAGAGCGCCGAGGGAATCAAAGGTGAGGAGGAGCGGTGATGAGTGAGGGACGCGACAAATCTCTGCGAGACCGAATGGATCATGAACTGCGCAAGGCACAGTCTGAACTGGCTCAGTCCAGCGTGGAAGCCACGGCTGGGCGAGGAGCAGTGAAGATAACCATGTCCGGTACTCAGGAGTGCATGAGCGTTGAGATATCCGATGAGATCCTTGAAGTGGGGGATATCCGGCACCTGGAGGGCTTGGTTCTGTTGGCGGTGAACCAGGCGATTCGAGACTCCCAGCTCATGGCAGCCCGGCGCTTGAGTCCGTTTTCTGGAGATCTCGACCGCTAGCGATGAGCGATGCATTGCCCCGATCCGCTGAAAGGCTGCTTGTAGCCCTACGAACCTACCCGATGCCGAGGAGCAGCAATGATGAGTAGAGTTCTCCCGCAATCGGTTGAGAGGCTAATCGAAGCCTTTGCTCGCCTTCCCGGAATTGGCCCCAAGACCGCCTCCAGGCTCACCTATCACCTACTGCGAGCTTCTGAAGGCGAGAGCCGAGAGCTGACGGAGGCGCTGGTGGGGGTGCGAGAAGGCACCGTGTTCTGTTCGCGTTGCTTCAACATCACTTCCAGGGTATCCGATCCCTGCGAGATCTGTGAGGATTCCGCCCGGGAGGCCGGCGTGCTTTGCGTGGTCGAAGAGCCGCTGGATGTCCTGGCCATCGAACGTACGGGCAACTACGCTGGTCGCTATCATGTTCTGCATGGGGCAATTTCTCCGGTCGAGGGGATCGGCCCGGATGATCTTAAGATTCGAGAGTTGATTGAACGAGTGAAATCGGAGGGCATAACAGAGCTAATTGTGGCCACGAATCCAACATTAGAAGGCGAGGCCACCGCCATGTATCTCAGGGATGCAATACCCGATTCAGAAGTAAAGATGACTCGCCTTGCGCGCGGTCTGCCTGCAGGTGGTGATCTGGAGTACGCAGATTCTCGAACACTCTCAGAGGCACTCCAGGGGCGGCGCGAGGTCTAATCCTCCCCGAGGGCCGCAGGGAGGACGATCGAGCGGGTACCCAAACGGGGTCGTCCGAGCCGTAGCTCAACCTCCCTGAAGATCACCCACCCTCCCCGCCAATCGCGCGTCCTATTTCCCACGCTCCTCAGCTGCGAGGCAGCCCCTGAAAAATCGAACCTTGACAGCGGCTCACCTAGCCTTATAATTCAAACCACAGGACACCCGCAGTCTCGTCCCTACGGGGAAAGACTTGGACAATTGAAAGCGGTCAGAGACCAGGACCCCACGAGGGTCTGTTCGGTCTGCCAGGAATGCCGATGTGTTTGACGGATACATCGGCGTTTTGCGCTGGAGAGCGGACTGCGGGGCACCTTAACAATTGAATAGTGATAGAAAGCCAGTAATAATGTTCGGGCTTTGTCTTTGAGAACATCCCCACGTCTTCGGATGTGGTGAAGTTTCTACGGAGAGTTTGATCCTGGCTCAGGATGAACGCTGGCGGCGTGCCTAATACATGCAAGTCGAACGAGGCCCTCTTCCTTCGGGAGGAGGTGTCCTAGTGGCGAACGGGTGAGTATCACGTTGGTGACCTACCCCGAAGAGGGGGACAACCCCGGGAAACTGGGGCTAATACCCCATGTGATCCTAAGGACTAGATGCCTAAGGATGAAATGGAGTAATCCGCTTCGGGAGGGGCCTGCGGCCTATCAGCTAGTTGGTGAGGTAATGGCTCACCAAGGCGACGACGGGTAGGGGACCTGAGAGGGTGACCCCCCACACTGGAACTGAAACACGGACCAGACACCTACGGGTGGCAGCAGTAGGGAATATTGCACAATAGGCGAAAGCCTGATGCAGCAACGCCGCGTGCGCGATGAAGGCCTTCGGGTTGTAAAGCGCTTTTCTGGGGGACGAGAAAGGACGGTACCCCAGGAATAAGTCTCGGCTAACTACGTGCCAGCAGCCGCGGTAAAACGTAGGAGGCGAGCGTTATCCGGATTTACTGGGCGTAAAGCGCGTGCAGGCGGTTTTCTAAGTCGGACGTGAAAGCTCCTGGCTCAACTAGGAGAGGCCGTTCGAAACTAGGAGACTAGAGGGCAGCAGAGGGAGGTGGAATTCCAGGTGTAGCGGTGAAATGCGTAGATATCTGGAGGAACACCAGTGGCGAAGGCGGCCTCCTGGACTGTCCCTGACGCTAAGACGC